>CAIKAP010000242.1 GCA_903825435.1 uncultured Verrucomicrobiota bacterium | reverse complement strand
ATCGCTCGCTCTTGAGCACTTTCTTCTTCCACCCAATCGCCAAAAAATTGAGTTGATCGTTCATCCCCCTCTTTTCTCAAAAACCTAGAGAAAGGGCGAGCCCCTCAGAGCTTCCTTAAGATGCCGAGTCTCTGACAGCCGTAATAGAATCGAAACATTAGCGGGCTGTTGTGAAATCGGTGTTGACAGGTTTCGGTAGATGAATATACTGTGCGCACCTTCGGTAGTTTGAGAGTGAGTAGAAAAAACTGAATAAAGTCGTTTGAGAAAACAGTAGCCTGTTTTTGAGAAAGGAATGGGTGAGTGGTTTTTGTCGTCTTCTTTAAGTCTTTGTTTGTGTGTGGGAGAGAAGATAAGATAAGATAAGTTTGGTGGTTTGCCCATGTAGCTCAGCTGGCAGAGCGCGTCCTTGGTAAGGACGAGGTCACCAGTTCAATCCTGGTCATGGGCTCCAGCGTAACAAACGAGTGGTTGAAAACAGAAAAAGGAAAAACGAAAGCTCAGGCGAGTCCCTGAAGCGGGAGTCAACAATAGAGTAGGAGGAGATCATGGCAAAGGAAACATTTATTCGGACCAAACCTCACGTGAACGTGGGCACCATCGGTCACATTGACCACGGCAAGACAACTTTGACCGCATCTATCTTGCAGGTGCTCTCCAAACATGGACGCGCTCAGGTCAAGAGCTACGCCGACATCGCGAAGGGCGGCACCGTTCGTGATGAAACAAAAACTGTCACCATCGCAGTCGCGCACGTTGAGTACGAGTCCGAGAAACGCCACTATGCACACGTGGACTGTCCCGGTCACGCTGACTATATCAAAAACATGATCACTGGCGCGGCGCAGATGGATGGAGCCATCCTCGTAGTTAGCGCTGCCGATGGCCCGATGCCACAGACCCGTGAGCACATCCTTCTGGCCCGTCAGGTCGGCGTACCGTCCATCGTTGTGGCGTTGAATAAGGTGGACCTTGTGGACGATCCGGAGTTGCTCGAACTTGTTGAGATGGAAATTCGCGATCTACTTAATAAGTACCAGTTCCCCGGCGATACGACGCCCATTGTGCGCGTTTGTGCCAGCAAAGCGCTCGCAGGCGATCCCGATGCCGAAAAGGGGATTCTGGACCTTATAGCGGCCGTGGATAGCTTCGTGCCGGACCCGGTACGCGAAGTGGACAAGCCATTCCTGATGCCCGTCGAGGACGTGTTCTCGATCACGGGTCGCGGCACGGTGGCCACAGGACGCGTCGAGCGTGGCGTGATCAAGGTTGGCGAGGAAGTCGAAATCGTCGGCCTGCGCGACACGACAAAGTCGGTCGTGACCGGCGTGGAAATGTTTCGCAAGCTGCTTGATCAAGGCCAGGCCGGCGACAACATCGGCGCGTTGCTCCGCGGTGTGGACAAGGAAAGCATCGAGCGAGGCCAAGTCATCGCAAAGCCCGGCTCGATCACCCCGCACAGGAAGTTCAAGGGTGAAGTGTACGTGCTCAGCAAGGACGAAGGCGGACGTCACACGCCGTTCTTCAGTAACTACCGTCCGCAGTTCTATTTCCGGACGACGGACGTGACCGGGAGTGTGAAGTTGCCGCAGGGAGTCGAGATGGTGATGCCTGGCGACAACGTGAGTATCGAAGTTGAACTGATTACCCCGATCGCGATGGAGAAGACGATGCGCTTTGCCGTTCGCGAAGGTGGTCGTACTGTTGGCGCAGGCCGCGTGACAGAAATTCTGGAATAACACGATGCCGCGAGAATTGATCACGATGGCGTGCACGGAGTGTAAGAGTCGCAACTACACTTCGACGCGGAACAAGAAGGCGCAAGGCTCCGAGAAGTTGGAGCTGCGCAAGTTCTGCTCGAAGTGCGGCAAGCACGTGGCGCACAAGGAAACGAAGTAGGAGGGCGCGCACTAGAAAAAGACGTTGCGGTACGGCAGTAGCTCAATTGGCAGAGCGGCGGTCTCCAAAACCGCAGGTTGCGGGTTCAAGTCCCTCCTGCCGTGCCAAGCTACGTCGCGCGACGCTGTTGAAGCGAAAAATATGACGAATCCCATTCCCAGAATCCGTGAGTTTCTCACGGAAGTCTTCGTCGAACTGAAGAAATCAGCTTGGCCGACCCGGTCGGAGCTGGTGGACTCGACGTTGGTCGTATTGGTCACCGTCATCGTCCTCGGTGTGTTCGTCTCCGTAGCGGACGTCGTGTTCGCGTGGGCGATTCGCTGGTTGACCGGAGCAGCGTAAGGAAAACGAATTCATGAGCGAAATCGAAGTCAAATCCGAGTTCCAGTGGTTCGTGCTCCACACGTTGTCCGGGCAGGAGCAAAAAGTCAAAGACTCTATCGAGAAGCGTATCAAGGTCGAGGAGATGGGCGACTACATCAAGCAGGTCCTTATCCCGACCGAGAAAGTCGCTGAGGTCAAGCGCGGCAAAAAAACCACCAGCACCCGCAAGTTTTATCCTGGCTACATGCTTCTCCATATGCGACTACTCGGTGAGAAGAACCAGCTAGTCGAGCGCTCCTGGTATTTCATCCGCGAAACACCGGGCATCATAGGGTTTATTGGCGGCGAACGGCCCGTGCCGCTCAAACCGGACGAGATTAATGACATTCTCGCCCAGATCGAAGATCGTCAGGATAAAGTCGCGCCGAAGGTTGCCTTCGAGACCGGCGAGCAGGTCAAGGTTACCGATGGACCGTTCCAGAACTTCACCGGCATCATCGAGGAAGTGGATGCCGCTCGCGGTAAACTCAAGATTTCCATCTCCATTTTCGGGCGTTCGACGCCGGTTGAGTTGGAATATTGGCAGGTTGAGCGCGCGTAATCGAAAGGCATTATGGCAGGAAAACCAATTACAGGCATGATCAAGTTGCAGATCCCCGGCGGGGCCGCGAATCCCGCGCCGCCCGTCGGTCCGGCGTTGGGCCAGCAGGGCGTCAACATCATGGAGTTCTGCAAACAATTTAACGCCAAGACCCAGAAGGACGCCGGCACCATCATCCCGGTCGTCATCACGGTCTATAAGGACAAGACCTTCACCTTCATCACGAAGTCGCCGCCGGCGAGCGCACTGTTGAAGAAGGCGGCGGGCATCGCCACGGCGAGCGCCGAGCCGAACCGTAACAAGGTCGGTAAGGTCACGAAGAAACAAATTTTGGAAATTGTCAAACAGAAGATGGCCGACCTCAATGCCTCGAACGAAGAAGCCGCCGCCCGCATGGTGATGGGCACGGCACGTTCGATGGGCATTGACGTCGAAGGCTAGAAGACAAGAGCGGGAGGCCGCCGATGAGGCGAGCCGCTAGCACCGCAGAAAAGGAAAACGAACGAGTATGGCAAAGCACGGTAAACGATACGAAGCCGCCGCTAAGATGCTGGAGAATGGCAAGGAGTACAAGCTCGCGGAGGCTGTCGAGACATTGAAGAAGCTGCCGAAGGCGAAGTTCGACGAAACACTCGAACTGGACTTCAAGCTCGGCGTGGACCCGAAACAGAGCGACCAGATGGTGCGCGGCACGGTCCCGTTGCCGCACGGCAGCGGCAAGAAAGTGCGCGTCATCGTGTTTGCCCGTGGCACTGCAGCTCAGGCCGCCAAGGATGCCGGCGCGGAGACGGTTGGGTTTGAGGATTTGATCAAGCAGGTGCAAGGCGGCTGGACGGATTTCGATGTCGCCGTCGCGACACCGGAAGCGATGAACGAAGTCCGCAAGCTTGGCAAGGTGCTCGGACCAAAAGGCCTTATGCCAAACCCGAAGACGGGTACGGTGACCGAGGACACGGCGAAGGCCGTCAGGGAAGTGATGGCGGGCCGCGTCGAGTTCAAGATGGACAAGGCCGGTAACCTGCACGTGGCGTTTGGCAGGGTCAGTTTCGAGTCGAAGGCGATCGAAGAGAACGCGCGCGCGATCATCGGTGCGGTGATGCACGCCCGTCCGGCGACGGCGAAGGGGACGTTTGTGGCAAGTTGCACGATGTCGAGCACGATGAGCCCGGGGTTGCGCATTGATATGAAAGAGTTCGCGGCCGCCGCGGCCTGAGCGAGGAAATTTTCATGAGAGCCGAAAAGAAAGTCATTGTTGAAGAACTGAGCAAGCAGGTTGCGGCGTCGCCGTTTGTGCTGATGACCGAGTACAGAGGCCTCACGGTGCAGCAATTTTCCAACCTGCGTAAAAAATTGCGCGGCGTGCAGGCCGAGTGTCACGTCGTGAAGAACGCCATGCTTCGTCACGCGGCCAAGCAGGCCGGGTTGCCGGAGATTGAAGAGGCGTTGACCGGTATGACCGCTGTTGTCATCGGCGGCGCGAAGGCTGACATCAGCGCGGCGGCGAAGATTTTGAAGCAGTTCACAAAGGAATTTGACAAGCCGAAGGTCAAGCTCGGCGTGATAGGCAAGGATGTGCTCAAACCCGAACAGGTCGCAGCGGTGGCGGATTTGCCGTCGCTGGACGTGATGCGCTCGACGTTGATCGGACTGATCCAGTCCCCGGCGACGAAAATGGCTGTGGTGCTTGGCGCACCGGCCGCTCAATTGGCTCGCGTCCTGAAGGCGCGCGCCGACAAGGAAGGCGCTGAGGCCCAACCGGCCGCGGCGGCTTAGACAGAAACAGAAACCGGTTCCTCGTCGAGCCGAATGCTTTCGGCTTGAAATGTCCCGGGGCTTTGGGGCGCGACGATACCAGAAAGGCAGAATAAAATGGCAGCAGACCTGAATGCAATCGTGGACCAACTCAGCGCGTTGACAGTGATCGAGGCGGCGGAGTTGTCCAAGAAACTTGAAGAGAAGTGGGGCGTCAGCGCCGCGGCGCCGGTCGCAATGGCAGCGGCTCCGGCTGCGGCAGCCGCACCGGCCGCGGAAGCGAAGACCATGTTTGACGTGGTGCTGAAGTCGGCCCCGGCGGACAAGAAGATCGGCGTGATCAAAGAAGTCCGCGCGATGACCAATCTCGGCTTGAAGGAAGCCAAGGACTTGGTCGAGGGCGCGCCCAAGACCGTCAAGGAAGGCGTGACCAAGGCGGAAGCCGACGAGATGAAGAAGAAGCTCGAGACGGCTGGCGCTATTGTCGAGTTGAAGTAGTTGTACCGTTGTTTGTGGAGCAGGGGCGGGCGGTGAGGCCCGCCCCTGCTGAAACTAAAGCCGCAACCGTAAGGGCCTCACGGCCCGGGAAGCACGAATGGCTGAGCGAAAATATTTCGGCAAGTTGGGCGACGTAATCGAACCGCCGGCGTTGATCGAGCCGCAGATCGTCTCGTATGACGAGTTTCTGCAGGCAAACATCGCGCCGAATCGACGGAAGAACATCGGTTTGCAGACGGTCTTCAAGGAAGTGTTCCCCATCGAGAGCTACGATGGACAGGCCACCTTGGATTTTGTCGAATATCAAATCGGCGAGATCAAGTTGACGTGGCTGGATTCGTTGCGCGAGGGGATCACCTACAGCGCACCGTTGCACGTGACGTTCCGCCTCAAGGACGCGCACGGCACCAAGGAAGAGAAGGTGTACATGGGCGAGATTCCGCTCATGACACCTTCGGCTAGTTTCGTCATCAACGGCGCCGAGCGCGTCATCGTCAGTCAGTTGCACCGCTCGCCCGGCATCTGTTTCGAGGAGGAAGTCCACACCTCTGGCAAGCTGCTCTACGGTTTCCGCATTATTCCTGACCGCGGCACCTGGCTGGAGACACAGTTTGATAAAGACGATCTGCTCAATGTTTTCCTTGACCGCCGTCATCGCCGACGGAAATTCCTCATTACGACGTTCCTCCGCACACTCGGCTTCGGCAACGACGAAGACATCATCAAGCTTTTCTACCAGATTGAAGACCTTAAGCTGAAAGAGTTCGCCGAGGAAGGCCCTGTGCGCGTCCTTATCGCCGATGTGGTTGACCAGGAAAAAGATGTCGTCGTCGGTCGTGCGTTCGAACCGCTCACCAAGGCTGTCTGTAAGCAGCTTGTTGACCTCGGCATCGAGAAGGTGAAGGTCGTTGACACCTCGATTGACGACGGCGTCATCATCAAGTGCCTCAAAAAAGATCCGTGCAAGAATACAGAGGAAGCCCTCAAAGAAATTTATCGACGGCTGCGTCCGGGCGATCCGCCTACAATTGCGAATGCACAGGCGATGATCAAGCGACTCTTCTTTGACCCGCGCCGGTACGATCTTGGCCGCGTCGGTCGCTACAAGATGAACCAGAAGCTGAACCGGGGCGCTGATCTCGAAAGCCGCATTCTCGAGAAGGAAGACATTATCGAGGCGTTGAAGTACCTGCTCAGCCTACGCAAGGGCGAAGGCATGGTGGACGACATTGATCATCTCGGCAGCCGGCGGTTGCGCACCGTGGGCGAGTTGCTTGCCAACCAGTGCCGGGTCGGTCTCGCGCGCACCGAGCGCGTCGTCAAGGAGCGCATGACGCTCTTTGACATCAACACCGACACGATGACGCCGACGCAGCTTGTGAACCCGAAGGCGCTCTCTGCCGTTGTTCGTGATTTCTTTGGACGCAGCCAGCTCAGCCAGTTTATGGACCAGACGAATCCGCTGAGCGAGCTCACGCACAAACGGCGTCTCTCGGCCCTTGGGCCGGGCGGCCTTTCGCGTGAGCGTGCGGGCTTCGAAGTCCGCGACGTTCATCCGTCGCACTATGGGCGCATTTGCCCGATCGAGACGCCTGAAGGTCCGAACATCGGCTTGATCAGCGCGATGAGTATTTACGCGCGCATCAACGAATTCGGTTTCATCGAGACGCCGTACCGCAAGGTCAAGGACGGTCGCGTGACGGAGCAGGTGGATTTCCTCACCGCCGACCAGGAGGAAAATTACGTGGTCGCGCAGGCGAACATCCCGGTGGATGCGAAAGGGCATTTCCAAGTGCCGCGCGTTTCCTGCCGGTACAAAAGCGACTTCGTCGAAGTCGAGCCGGAGCGCGTCAACTACATGGACGTGTCGCCGAAGCAGCTTGTTTCGATTGCGGCGGGTTTGATTCCGTTCCTCGAGCACGACGACGCCAACCGCGCGTTGATGGGCTCGAACATGCAACGCCAGGCGGTGCCGTTGCTCGTCAACGAAGCGCCGCTCGTCGGTACCGGCCTTGAAGGCCGTGTGGCGCTCGACTCGAAGGTTTGCATCACGGCGGAAGAAGACGGTATTGTTGCCAGCGTGGACGGTAAGCGCATCGTCGTCACGAAGGACGGCGAGATGCCGGAAGGCAAGCGCAAGCTTGTGACCGACGCAGGCAGTCATATCCGGGTGTACGAGCTTCGGAAGTTCATGCGCTCCAACGCCGGTACCTGTTTCAACCAGAAGCCGGTCGTCAAGCACGGCCAGCGTGTGAAGAAGGGCGACGTTGTCGCCGACGGCCCGTGCGTCGAGAAGGGCGAACTCGCCCTCGGTCGTAATGTGCTCGTCGCGTTCATGCCGTGGAACGGCTACAACTTCGAGGACGCCATTGTCGTCAACCAGCGCATCGTCAAGGACGACGTGTTCACATCGATTCATATCGAGGAGTACGAGTGCGGCGCCCGTGACACGAAGCTCGGGCCTGAAGAAATCACTCGCGACATTCCGAATGTCGGCGAGGAATCATTGAAGAACCTCGGCCACGACGGCGTGATCCGCGTCGGTGCCGAAGTTCGTCCTGGTGACATCCTCGTTGGTAAGATCACGCCGAAAGGCGAGACGGAACTTGCGCCTGAGGAACGTTTACTGCGCGCTATCTTTGGCGAGAAAGCGGCGGACGTGAAGGACACGTCGCTGAAGGTGCCGTCCGGCACCTATGGCATTGTGATGGATGTGAAGGTGTCGTCGCGCGTCGAATCGAATAAGCCGCAGTTTACCGCGACGGAGTTGCGCCGGCAGAAGAAGCAGATCGAGGATGACTACAAGAGTAAGTCCACCGCGGTACGCGAAGAACTAACCGACAAACTCTCCAACATCCTGCTCGGCGAAAAGATCCCGCTTGATGTTGTCAATAGCGAGACCGGCGAGATCATTATCCCCGCGAACCGCAAGATCACCAAGACGCTTTTACGTAAGCTGGCGTTAGTGTACGACCGCATCGAGATTGATCCCTCGCCGATCCGTATCAAGATCCGCGAGATCATCAGCCAGTTTGAGCAACGCTTCACCGACCTCGAGATGGAACACCAGCGTCGTTTAGATCAGATCGAGAGCGGCGAAGATGTTGAGCCTGGAATCATCAAACAGGTCAAGGTGTACATCGCCAGTAAGCGTAAGCTCAGCGTTGGAGACAAGGTGGCTGGCCGTCACGGCAACAAGGGTGTCATCGCCAAGATTGTTCCTGAAGAAGACATGCCGTTCCTTGCGGACGGACGTCCGGTGGACATTGTGCTCAATCCGCTCGGCGTGCCGAGCCGCATGAACGTTGGGCAGGTGCTCGAAACGCACCTCGGCGTTGCGGCAAAGGCGCTTGGTTTTACCGTCACCTCACCGGTGTTCGACGGCGTGACGGAGGACGAGATCAAAGAGATGCTCCGCCAGGCGAAGAAGGTTGAGGGATTCAGTTGGGCGACCGAACATGGTAAGACGCCGCTGTACGATGGGCGCACCGGGCTGAGGTTCGACCAGGAAGTCGTCGTTGGGTACATCTACATAATGAAACTCGACCACCTCGTTGCGGACAAGATTCACGCGCGCGCGGTCGGTCCTTACTCGCTGGTGACGCAGCAACCGCTCGGCGGCAAGGCGCAATACGGCGGCCAGCGTTTCGGCGAAATGGAAGT
>CAIKAP010000241.1 GCA_903825435.1 uncultured Verrucomicrobiota bacterium | reverse complement strand
GCCCATGTTCTTGATCTTGGCTTCGTAGAGGTGGGATAGCTCGTATTTCTCGGTCTGCGACCGGAAGCGGAGTTCGTCGATGTGGTCAATGATCTCGCGGAGGTTGTAGCCGCTCTGGATTTTGTTCTTAATCTCGCCGAAGATTTGGCCGATTTTGTATTCGATGGTGTTCGGCCCGGTGGCGCGCTGGGTGAAGCCGTGGAGGTAGGGAAAGAGCTTCTGGTTGACGAAATCGCGAAGGTCATCGCCGGTCTTGGCGGCGTTATGGTCGAGCTTGCCGTCCTTGCCCTTGGGCGCGGCCCAAGTTTCCCAGCGGTAGGGTTTGTCGAGAATGAAGGCGTATTTCTTCCCGTCCAGCGCGGCTTCTGTGGCTTTGTCTTCTTCGAGTCCATCGAGGTATTTCAGGAACAGCAGCCACGAGGTCTGCTCGGCGTAGTCGAGTTCCGTGGTGCAGCCGGCCTCTTTCCAGAGAACGTCGTCGATATTCTTAAAGGCTTGTTCAAACATAAAAACTCAGATGGATTACGCGATTTATTGCCCTGTCTCCATTCCTAGTCGTTGACGGAGTGATCATTGATTGCCGAGTAATCGGTCGGAGCCATTGGTGCGCAGTATGCCAACGAGGGATGGCCGTGGCAAGCTTCGCTTCGGCTTCCGGTTGTCGCCGAAGAGGAGCCGGTTCATGGCGTCGGAGTGTAGCCGGTAGGAAAGAGCAGGACAAGCACGATGCTAATCCTAAGCGGACGCCTCGGCGAGGCATCCCTACCAACGACCGGAATCGCAGTTCCGGCAAAGGGAATGCCCTAACGTTGACAGCGTTACCGTGCGCTGACGTTTGTCGGTGTGGTTTATGGATCAGGCTTTTCGCTGGACCAGTACCTTGAAAGCGCGGCCCATGGTGGAGTGGAGGAGTTGGTGGACGGCGTTGCGGTCGGTGCAAGTCTTGGTGTGTCCTGCCTCCGCCACGGTTTCGTCGTATTCCGATAGGATGCGGACGGAGGGACTCGAACCCACACGGATTTCTCCACAGGCTCCTAAGACCTGCGCGTCTGCCAATTCCGCCACGTCCGCATTGCTGACAACGCCGCCAAGATAAACAATCCTCTCCCACCCTGCAATCCTTCGTTCGTTCACAGACGGAAATATTCGGCTGCCTCACTAATTGACAACCGACGGTCTCGTGTTACGGTGCGCCGGCATGTCGGCTCCTGAACAACTGCAACGCACCGAGCTGCATGCCGCACACGTCGCGCTCGGAGCAAAAATGGTGCCGTTTGGCGGTTGGGAGATGCCGGTGTATTACTCCAGCATCGTCGCGGAACACCACGCTGTCCGCCAACGTGTTGGACTATTCGACGTGTCGCACATGGGCGAACTGATCGTCTCCGGTCCCGACGCCGAGATTTTTCTCAACCGGGTACTCACTAACGACGTCTCTAAATGTGCCGCCGGACGCGCCCAGTACACCTTCCTCTGCAACGAGCAGGGCGGCATCCGCGATGACCTCGTGCTCTACTGGCTGGAGCCGATGCGATTCCTGTTGCTGGTTAACGCCTCCAACGTGGAGAAGGATTTCGCCTGGCTGCGCGAGCACGCCAGCGGCGACGTGACCGTTGAGAACCACCACGGCGAAATCGCCACCGTCTCCTTGCAGGGGCCGCTCGCTGCGAAACTCGTGCCCGCCCCCGCCGCCACGCTCGCCATCTTTCACATCGCGGCGTTCGATGTGTGCAGCGTCCGTTGTTGGGTCGCCCGCACCGGCTATACGGGTGAGGACGGCTTCGAGTTGCTTTGTGCCATAGGCGACGTGATGCGACTCTGGAACGAATTGCTCGCGCACGGCGCGCCGCTCGGCATCCAGCCCTGCGGCCTCGGCGCGCGCGACACGTTGCGTTTGGAAATGTGCTACCCGCTCCACGGCCAGGACATCACCGACGCAACGACGCCGTTGGAAGCTGGGCTGGGCCGTTTCGTGGCGATGGACAAAACGGACTTCATCGGACGCGACGCGCTGGTTGAGCAAAAGGCGCGCGGCCTCACCCGCAAGCTCGTCCCGTTCCAAATGACCGAGAAAGCCCCGCCACCGCGCTCGCACTACCCGTTACTGGCCGAGGGACGGCGCATCGGTGAGATCACCAGCGGCGCACCGTCGCCTTCGCTTGGCATCGGCATCGGAATGGGGTATGTAGAAATGGACGCCGCCGCACCGGGTACGCAGATCGGCGTGGATATCCGCGGTAGGACGTTCGCCGCTGTCGTTGAAACAAAACCGTTGTGGAAGAAAAATAAATGAATGTGCCAACCAATCTCCGTTACGCCAAGTCGCACGAATGGGTCCGCGTTGAGGGCGACACCGCCGTCGTCGGCATCAGCGACCACGCGCAACATGAACTGAGCGACATCGTCTACGTCGAGCCACCCAACGTCGGCGACTCTGTCGAAACCGGCAAGGAATGCGCCGTCATCGAAAGCGTCAAGGCCGCCAGCGACATCTACACGCCCGTTAGCGGTGAGGTCATCGCGGCCAACACCGCGCTCGCCAACCATCCAGAACTCGTCAACCAAGACCCCTACGGCCAAGGCTGGCTGTTCAAGGTCAAGATGAGCGACCCGGGCGAAGTGGACGAACTGCTCCAGCCCGACGAATACGTCAGCCACATCGGCGAATGACGGACACACAGGAAATGCTCCGCGTCGTCGGCTATCCGTCGCTCGATGCGATGATTGACGATGTTGTCCCGGGAATGTTCCGACTTCGTCGCCCCCTCGCCTTGCCAGCCGCGCGCACCGAGCAGGAAGCGTTACGCGACCTGAAAGCAATGATGTCGCGCAACAAAGTCAACCGCTCATTCCTCGGCCGTGGCTACTACGGCTGTTACATGCCGCCGGTCATCCAGCGAAACATTTTAGAGAACCCCGGTTGGTACACCGCCTACACGCCGTACCAAGCCGAGATCTCGCAAGGCCGGCTCGAAGCTGTGTTGAATTTCCAGACGATGGTTTGCGACCTGACCGCGATGGAGATCGCCAACGCGTCATTGCTCGACGAAGCCACCGCCGCCGCTGAGGCGATGACGATGTGCCACCGCCTTGACAACAACAAACGCAACACATTCGTCGTCTCGCCCGATTGCCATCCACAAACGATCGCCGTTGTCCAAACGCGCGCTGAGCCGCTTGGTATCCACGTCGTCATCGGCACCGAACTCACGCCCGACAGCTTCGGCGTCCTCCTCCAATACCCGGCCACCGACGGCGCGATCCGCGACCTCAGCGGCATCATCGCTGCCGCTCACCAACAAAAGTCACTCGCCGTTGTCGCCAGCGATCTACTGGCACTGACGCTGCTAAAACCGCCCGGCGAGTTCGGTGCCGACATCATCGTTGGCAACTCCCAGCGATTCGGCGTGCCGCTTGGCTACGGCGGGCCACACGCGGCATTCTTTGCCACACGGGACGCCCACAAACGCCAGATGCCCGGCCGTCTCATCGGCGTCTCGAAAGACGCCCAAGGCAACCTCGCGCTGCGAATGGCGTTGCAGACGCGCGAGCAGCACATCCGCCGCGAGAAAGCCACCAGCAACATTTGCACCTCGCAGGTCCTGCTCGCCGTGCTCGCCTCGATGTACGCCGTCTGGCACGGCCCCGAGGGATTGCGACGAATTGCCGAGCGCGTTCACCGTCTCGCCTGCCGTCTGGCCGAGAACGTCGAGCGGGTCGGCAACGAACCGTTCTTCGACACGATACGCGTCGGCGATCGAATCATCGCGCTCGACGAAACGACAACCGATATCGACGTTGACACGTTGATCGGAGCCCCGTCGCAACCGGCACCGGGGCTTGGAAATTTTGAGAGGACGACGCCGTTCCTGGCACACGAAGTTTTCAATCTCTACCACACCGAACACGAGATGCTGCGCTACATCCACCGCCTCGAATCGAAGGACCTCGCGTTGAACACGGCGATGATCCCGCTCGGCTCATGCACGATGAAACTGACGCCGACAGCGGCGATGCTGCCATTGGCATGGCCCGAAGTGGGCGATCTACATCCGTTCGTCACGCGTGACGAAGCGGCTGGCTACCACGAGATGTTCCGTCAACTGGAGTCATGGTTGGCGGAGATCACCGGGTTCGCTGCGGTGTCGTTACAGCCGAACGCCGGGTCGCAGGGCGAGTACGCAGGGCTGCTGTGCATCCGCGCGTATCACAAGCAGCGCCGCGAGCCTCACCGCAACGTTTGCCTGATTCCGGTTTCCGCGCACGGCACGAACCCGGCAAGCGCGGTGATGGCCGGGTTTAAGGTCGTGGCGGTCGCATGCGATGCGCAGGGCAACGTGGATGTCACCGATTTGCGGACGAAGACGGAACTACACGCGGCTAATCTTGGCGCGTTGATGGTGACCTATCCCTCGACGCACGGCGTGTTCGAGGAAGGGATCGTGGAAATTTGCCGGCTCGTTCACGAACACGGCGGCCAGGTCTATATGGACGGCGCGAACATGAACGCACAGGTCGGCCTCTGTCGCCCCGGCGACATCGGTGCGGATGTGTGTCACTTGAACCTGCATAAGACGTTCGCGATCCCACACGGCGGCGGCGGCCCCGGCATGGGACCGATCTGCGTTGCGAAACATTTGGCGGGATGTATTCCACAGCACATCTCTGCTGCGTCGTTTGGCAGCGCGAGTGTGTTGACGATCTCATGGATGTACATTGCACTGCTGGGCGCCGAGGGGTTGACGAATGCGACGAAGACGGCGATTCTGAACGCGAACTACGTTGCCAAACGGCTGGCGCCATGCGCGCCGATGCTCTACAAGGGTACGCGTGATCTCGTGGCGCACGAGTGCATTCTCGATTTGCGCGAGTGGAAGACGATGGCGGGCGTCGAGCCGGAGGACGTGGCGAAACGGTTGATGGATTTCGGGTTTCACGCACCGACGATGAGTTGGCCGGTGGCGGGGACGTTGATGGTGGAGCCGACGGAGAGCGAATCGAAGGCGGAACTAGACCGGTTTTGCGAGGCGATGATCGCGATTCACGGCGAGATGGAAGCCATCGCGTCTGGCAAGCTTGACCGCGCGAATAATCCGTTAAAGAACGCGCCGCACACGGCACAGGTCTGTTGCGCGGACAAATGGGACTGTCCCTACCCACGCGAACAGGCGGCGTTTCCGTCGGCGTGGACGCGTGCGGACAAGTTCTGGCCAGCCGTCGGCCGCGTTGACAACGTCTATGGCGACCGAAACCTGGTCTGCTCCTGCGGCCCGGTGACCTGACATTTGCGCGGTGCCATATCAGAGCGTACTGTGTACCGAGATATGACAATGGCTAAGGCGCGCAAAGAGATGGAACTGGCCGTTCACATCGGGAACCAACCCGGTGAATTAGCTAAACTATTGTCTTCTCTTTCCAACGCCGACGTCAACGTCCTTGCGTATTGCGCGTACAGCGAACACGACCAAGGCGTCGTCTTGCTGGTGACAAACGACATCTTCCGCGCCCGACAGGCGCTCGAATCGTCGGGATACAACTGCAAGGCCAATCCCATTGTGCTTGTCAGCGACGCCGACCACGTGGGTGCCGTGGCCGCGCTCGGCGCCTGCCTCGGCGCAGCCGGTATCAACATCCTATACTCTTACGCCTCATCCAGCGGAGCTGAGGAATTCCACGCCGTCTTCAAGACTAATGACGACGACGCGGTCATCCACCTATTGAACCCGGCTAGAAGGCATGGCGGCATTTGAATTGCAGAGTAGCGAACTCTGCCTCATACTTATTATGTGAAATGGCTCTCCCGATGTTGGTGCGTGTTGCTATTGCTCGCCGCGTGCACGACGATGGCCGCGCCGTCCCCAGATGTGCTTCTCGACACCGAATTGAGCCAGCGCCAGATCCGCGCCAGCGCCCAAAACGTTGCCGACGCCATTGACCAGCTCCTCACCGACTTCGACCGCAACGGCCTCAATGGCGGTGAAGACGTCAAGGTACTGCACGCCATCCGCTCCATCCTCGGTAATCTCACCGACAAGGAAATGGAACAAGTTGTCAATCTCTTGCAAGCCGCCCGCACCGCCACCGCCCCGTCCACCGTCAAGAAGAACGCACTCGCCGCATTCAACATCCAGAAACAAGTCCTCGCCCGGCTCCGCCAGTTGCTCATCCAGCACCAACGCCAGCAGGCGATCCGCAAACTTGCCCGCCTTCTGCGCGAACTCTCAAACCGCCAGGACACAAACCTCCGCGAGACGCTGGCGCTCGCACAATTGACGCAGGATAAGACCTCCGCCACAGTCGATGAAACCCAGCGCGCCGCGCTCGACCTCCAATGCTCCGAGCAGAAATCCATCCAGACAGAGACCGTCCATATCCTCGACGCGCTCGACGCGCTCACCACCGCCACCAGCGATGAACGCCCGAAACTCGCCGCCCAACACGCCAAGACCGCCACGCTCGATTTTCTCCTCGCCCGCGCTGTCGCCGACCTCGATGAAAGCCGCCTCCTCAGCTGCGCTGGCAACCAGAAAAACATTCGCGACAATCTTCGGATCATGGCCCGCGTGCTCTCCACACCGCACGACGACGCCTCGCGTCTGCGCCAAGCCATGCGCGACCTCGACGTCGCCATCCAGCAACAGCGCGAACTCATCGAGACCACCAAGGCTGCCGCCACGCCCGACACCGCCATCGCCGACAAACAAGCCGAGAACACCGACCGCACCGACCAGGTCCGCCAACAAGTCCAGAACCTTTCCCCCGTCGCCGCCGCTCACGTCCAGAACGCCATCGCCGCCATGCAGGAGGCCCGCGCCGCGTTGATCGCCAAGGAACAATCGCGCGCCCTCACCGGCGAACAGGCCGCGCTTGACTTGCTCCTGAAAGCCCGCGCCGAACTCGACCAGCAGTTCGCCAAGGCGCAAAAAGATTCGCAGAAGAAAGCTGACCCGCACGAGGCGTTAAAGGAGACGCAGAAGAAACTGGCCGACCTCAGCCAGCAACAGGAACAACTCAAGAAAGATTCCGCCGCCAAGCCCGACAAACAACAAGCCGACAAACAGACCGCCCTCCAGAAACAGACGCAAGACCTTCAGCAACAAACCGCACCGCAATTTCCCAAGGCCGCCGACGCACTCGGTGACGCTGCCCAGCAGATGCAGAAGGCCGCCGACGCGCTTCAGAAGCAACAGCCTGCGATGGACGCCCAGCAAGCTGCCGAAGCCGCGCTCAAACAAGCCGCCGAGGCGATGAAGGACGACGCCGCGAAACTCGATAAAGCCGCCGACGAACTCAAGAGCACCGAATCCGTCATCGCCACTCTCGCCGCGCTCATCCAACGCCAGCAGAAACTCGAACTCGCCACCGGCAAAGTCGCCGTCAACGCCGCCGCCAAGCCCACCGCCACCGAGATGGCGCCGAACCAGCAGCAACTCACCACCGACACCGAATCGCTCCGCACGCATCTGCCCGAAGACACCCGCGCTGCCGACACCCCGCTCGTCTCAGCCCGCCAGAACATGACCGCCGCCACCGTCTGGCTCCAGTCCGCCAAGGCCGGTACCGCTCATCCGCAGCAACAACAGGCCCTCGCCAATCTCTACGCCGCGAAAAACGCGCTCGAAAAGAAGCGCAACAAACTCGCCGACCAACTTGGCCAACCCGTCAGTAACAATTCCGAAATCGCCAAGGCCATGCAGGACCTCGCCAAGGCCCAGCAAGACACCGCAGACGCCCAACAGATGCTCGACAAAGCCGGTGCCGCTCCGATGCAACAACTCCAAGAACGCCAGCAACAACTCGCTGACGCTGTTCTCCAACATCCCGCCGCGCAAGACCCCGCGACGCCTGCCGCCGCTGCCCAGCGCGCCGCGCAGGAAGCCGCACAACAACTCGCAAAAGGCAATCTCAAGGATGCCATCCAAGCGATGCAGCAGGCTCAAGTTGCAATGCAAAAAAACAACGCTCAAGCCACTCAGAACGGTCAGCTACAACAGG
The DNA here is from genome assembly GCA_903825435.1 of uncultured Verrucomicrobiota bacterium. Classification (GTDB taxonomy): domain Bacteria; phylum Verrucomicrobiota; class Verrucomicrobiia; order Palsa-1439; family Palsa-1439; genus CAIKAP01. The sequence goes on along the minus strand of CAIKAP010000241.1, from coordinate 9,756 downwards.
GGGGACAGTCGAGTCCGTCCATGCAGCCGCTCGTACAGCAGCAGCAACGATTACGGGAAGCCGCGCAACAAATGGCCAACGCCAAGCAGGACGCCAACGCGCAAGCCGCGATGCAGGAAGCCTCACAGGCGCTGCAGGATGCCGCCAACACCGTCGGCTCACTCGCCACAAATTCCGGCACCCTGCCCGGTAGTGTCGCGCAGCCGATGCAGAACGCGCAGATGTCGTTGGCCAGCGCCACCGAGCAAGCCAACGGCTCGACTCCCGCCAACGCCGGTGCCGCCGCTGCGAACGCCACTGCAGCGCAGAACGCGATGGCGCAAGCGCAAGCCGCGCTCGCCGACGCCGCTGCCGGTGAAATTGGCGCGGGCGAAGGTCAAGGACAAGGACAGGCTCAGGGACAAGGCCAAGAGCCAGGCAAGGGCCATGGAACTGCCGGTGAAGGCAATTGGAACGGTGCTTCAAGCAGCGGTGGGATCGCCGCGGTAAAAGCGGCAGGCGGACAGTTCATCGGGCTGCCGCCGCGTGACCGCGCCGCGATCAAACAGTCGCAGTCTGAAAAATATCCGCAGGAGTACGGTCCGCTAATCGAGCAGTACATGAAAAACCTCGCTGACCAGACTAGCGGTGAAAAATGAAAGCGGTGTTATTTCTTCTAGGCCTTCTACTGGCGACCGCATTGTTCGCCGCCGATCCTCGCGGTGTGGGCCTCGCTCAGGAGAATGTGGCGATTGACGAGAAAACGGCAGCGGTGATCCGCGGCGCGTTGAAGTATCTCGCGAGCGAACAACAGGCAAACGGTTCCTGGATCGAGCACAACGAGAAATACGTTACCGCCATGACTGGCTACACGCTACTGGCGTTCATGGCGACGGGCAATCTCCCCGGCGAAGGTGAGTACGGCAAGGTCGTCGCCAATGGCGCGCGCTTTCTCACCGACTCGGTGCAAGCCGATGGTACCTACGATCCGCGTCACATGGGCCAGTACATGTACGGCCACGGCGTTGCGACGATCGCATTGGCGGAACTCTACGGCCAAACGAAGTCAGCGGAGTTCCGACCGAAGTTGGAGAAAGCAGTGAAGATCATTCTCGGCTCTCAAAACGCCGAGGGCGGCTGGCGCTACAGCCCGCGCGTGGGCGACGCCGACATTTCGGTAACTGTTTTGCAAGTGGTGGCGTTGCGCGCAGCGAAGAACGCCGGCCTCGATGTGTCGCAAGAAAGCATCGAGCGCGCGGTCCAGTACGTCCACAGTTGCTATGACGATGGCAGCGGTGGCTTCTGTTACCAGCCGCGCCAGCGCGCTCCCGGTTTTGCCCGCACAGCAGCGGCGATCTATTCGTTGCAGGTCTGCGGACGCTACGATGACCCGAAGGTAGCCAGCGGCGCCACCTACCTGACGAAGGAAACGTGCATCGCAGGCAAGCACAAGGGCGAATGGTTCACCTACGGCCATTTCTACGCCGCGCCCGCCATGTACATGATCGGCGGCGAGACTTGGGAGAAATGGTACAACAGCATCAAGAAGTTCCTACTCGATCAGGTCAAACGCAAGGGCGACACCGCCTACTGGGACAAAGACCTCGACCCGCGCACGCCAGGCCCTGTGTACACGACTGCCGTCTTCACCACCGTTCTCGCAATGCCGTACCACTACATGCCGTTGTACCAGAGATGAGACGCTTCACGTTCACTCTCCTCAACCTCCTCCTCACCTCACTGGCCTTCGTTAGCCAGTTTTAATATGCAGTTTAGGATGATGCGCAGCTACGACTCGAAGACGAAAGAGTGGGCAACACGCCCTTAAGTTGCTTCTTTTCCTGAATACCGAAGGATCCATCGGTAAACCCGTTGTTGATCACCTCGGTCGGCGCAACTGTCTCCAGTCGCTTCCCGACCGCGATGTCTTCGCCGCCGCCCCGTCGTCGATTCAGTTAATCGTTGCGGCATGTGCCATCAAAACTGGTTAAGGAAGTATTTCAACTGCCGTGAGTAAATCATATAGCGGTTGGGGTCTTCCAGAACCCACTGCCATTGGCGTTCCGTATCGGACCACGGGCCAGCCACACGGCGACAGCGGTTCAGCCCATCGGTGGCCCAACGAACAACAGCATCGCGGTCGCTGAGCAGTGCGCTGCCGATCATTTGGCTGCGGATCATCAGCATCAACGCACCATCGGCACGGTTGGCAACGATGGCACCAACGACGGCGACAGCGTCATTCTCAACCAGCTCGCGGAGACGTTGCGAGTTAATCTCGACACGCTCCCGGTAGTTGACCACGTCCATCAATATACCGCCCATTAGGTCGCCGAATTGCTGGCGAAGGCCGTTCTCCAAGGCGGTCTTCAGTTCCTTTTGTATCTCCTTGATTCCAAAATTCACCATCATAATGAGCTCCCCTGGTTGCCTCAGGCCTTGAGGACTTCCTCAATGCGCTTGATGAGTTTCTTCGGTTCGACCGGTTTGGCGATGAACGGCATTCCGCGAATGGTGCCGTTGTGTTCCTCGACGCCCTTAATAGAAACAGTGGCGGTCAGGAACATGATCCGCGTGCCTCTCAACGATGCTTCCTGTTGCAGTTCAGCCAGCACCTCGCCCCCGTCCTTATCAGGCATGATGATGTCCAGCAGAATGAGATCCGGCAGGAATTCCCGAGCAGTCTCTGCGGCTTTTGCCCCATGGTTCTCGATGCGGACTTCGTAGCGTCCGTCCTTTTCGAGGTTCAGTTTCACCAGATGGGTGAACCCGACTTCATCGTCCACCATTAAGATGCGTCTCTTGTCCATACGTGTCTCCTTTTTTAAGCGTACAGTGTCACAATCGCACAAGCCCCACCCTCGGGGCGGTTCATTATTTCAATCTTGCCACCGTGCATATCAAGGATATTGTGCGCCACCGCCAACCCGAGTCCTTGTCCCATGCCGGTCGGTTTTGTGGAGAAAAATGGATCGAATATCTTCGGCAGCACCTCGGACGGGATGCCAGGCCCATTATCCTCCACGGATACCATAACTTTTGCGCGTCCGTCCGACCCTGTCCCTGGCGCCGCAGTGATGCGCAACTCACCATTCAGAGGCATTGCCGCAATGGCGTTCGTGAAAAGGTTGATGAGGACCTGCTCGACCTTTTGGCGGTCTATCCGCAGGCGCGGCAGGTCCGGCGCAAGGCGTTTGACAACATGGATTCGCTTCTGCAGTAGATCATGATAGACAAGCAAGAGGGACTGTTCAACGACGCTGGTGAGGCTCGCTTCAGCCATCTCCAACTGCCCGGAGGCTGAGAAGTCAAGCAGCCCGTGAATGATGGCATCAGCCCGCTTGATCGCTTCCTGCATCTGCGCGATCGTCATGGCCACTTCTTCACCGCCGCTCTTGCAACTCTCAGCTAGGTAGTCCAATCCCATCAATAAGGTTGCCAGCGGATTCTTCACTTCATGTGCCACGCCGGCGGCGAGCCGTCCGACGGACTCCAGTTTCTCGGCTTGGATCAACTTCATCTGAGTCGCCTTCAACTCCTCGTTTGCCTGCTTGAGGCTCTCGTAAGTCGCCAGTAACTCCCTCTGACTGCGGGCGAGATCTAGGTTGAGCCGGCTCAACTGTTCCTCGTTCCACTTGCGTTCACTGATGTCGCGGTTTATACCAACTAGACCGGTGACGTGACCGTGTCTGTCGCGCAACGCCACCTTTGTTGTGATCACCCAATGTGTGCGGCCGTCATGATTGGCAAATCCAGTCTCGCGGTTAACCGACGGGGTGTCGCCGTGCAACAACACCCGTTCCTCCCTCTCAAACTGTTGGGCCAACCCCTTAGGCAGAAAGTCGAAATCTGACTTGCCCACCACATCTTCAGGCGAATCCAAGCCAAAGAAGCGGGCCACGGCATTGTTGCAGAGCAGAAACCGGCCACTAGCATCCTTGATGTAGATGTGGTCTGGCAATGCGTCTATGAGTGAGCGCAACATGTTGCGCTCACTCTCCAATACCTCCTCCATCAACTTGATTTGAGTGATGTCCTTGGAGATACCAAACGTGCCGACGATGTATCCTTGCTTACTCCGAAACGGCATCTTCGTCGTCAACGCCCATCGCAAGCGTCCATCGGCCAGCCTCTCTGGTTCAATCTTAGCCAGAAGTGGATTACCCGTACGGATCACTTGCTGCTCGTCCTCAAAGGAGGCTTGGGCATGCTCCTTGGCAAACACATCGAAATCCGTCTTGCCGACAGCTTCTTCCGTGCTCTTGAACCCAAATAACTTCGCCTGCGCACTACTAATTCGCAGGAACCGGCTCTGAATATCCTTAAAGTATATCGAGTCGGGAATGTGCTCCATCAGCGTGCGAAACAACTCTCGCTCCCGTTCAAGCGCCAACTCGATCCGCTGCCGCTCCACCGCATAGCGAATGGCACGCGCCAGCATATCACTGTCGGCTCGCCCCTTGGTGAGATAATCCTGGGCACCTTCCTGCACCGCTCTGACAGCTAGCTCCTCATCCGTCTGTCCGCTAAGAACAATGACCGGTAATTCCGGCGCTGCAGCATGCAACCGTTGAAAGGTTTCCAACCCGAAGCTATCCGGTAATCCCAAGTCCAACAACACCACATCCACTTGCCCGTCGTCTAGTGTCTTTAGCGCTTCCGCCAGGGTTCTGGCCACGTGGGTCTCAAACTGACACACCCCACCATCGGTCAGCGATAATTCGGTGAGTCGGGCATCGGCAAGACTATCTTCTACCAACAGGACACGAACTCGCGGACGGGCCGGCATTTCCGCGCCGGCGCGTTGGGTTTCGCGTTCTGCGACAATCATGAGCGGTCTCTCCTGTCTGTTGCGCAGCATATTCCAGCGCTATTCCCACAGCAATCAGGCTGGGCCTGATTATCCTATCGGGTAACTCCCTATTCCTATGGGCAAATGGTCACAGTATCGCCCAGTTTCAGCCATTGGTACAATACTTCTATCTGCTCCGCGCTCATGGCAATACAGCCGTGCGTCCAAGTCTTGTTAGGACATGGTCCGTGCAGGCCCACTTCGCCGCCGAGTGCTGTCTTCCACGGTGGGCAACGCCGTTCTGCCATCGCCTCGCAGATAGCGTTATGCTCCGCTCTCGCAATCAGGCCTTCGCGCAAACCGCGCTCGGCATCCTCAACGTTTGGATAGCTCAGACCAAGAAAGCGATGATACTTGCTGTCGGGATTCTTATAGCAAATATAGAATTCACCTTCCGGTGTAGACATGTCGCCTTCACGCTGTTTGTCGCCGGGGTTCTTGCCGAGCACGACAGGAATTCGAAAGACTTCGCGTCCATTGTCGCACACGACCAATGTCCTCGCCCGCTTGGTTACTACCACGTTCATTGACGTTCACATACTACCACAAGAACAGGTAAATAAGATTAAAGCGAAGTCGGGGCTTACGGACGAGGAGGGACAGCGGTACGAAGACCTCACTAAGCGTCAGAAAGACATCAGTACGCAGATAGCTAACCTCAACGAAGATAACAGACCAGTGTTACCGTTGTTTTTGGACTTCTTCGGGTGGGGACTGAGACAGGAGGGGTTTATTGGCGGTGCCCACTTTGATGAACTTGATGAGCAACAGTGTCAGTAGCACGATCAGGTAAACGCGCAGGAAGTAGAGCGCGAACTTGACCATCGGTGTCATTTGAATGCGTGCCATTGGCTACCTCAACACATGTTCACGGGGCGACGTGCCTTTCAACACATCCTTGTGATTAATCACTCCCAACAAGTGATCCTTTGCATCCACCACCGGCATGGAGCGAAAATGATATTTGGCGAACATCTCGGTGAGGTCTTCCCAGGCGTCATCGGCTTGGGCGGCCACCACCGGGTGCACCATCATATCGCCCAGCACTGTCACCTCGGAAGCCAGAATCGCATCCCGCAGGTCCACGACTCCCAGCAGCACGTTGTCAGACGCAACAACATAGATGTAGGACAGGGCCTGCGAATCCGGCTTGGTCGCGCGAACCTGTTTCAGCAGATCGCCCACCTTGGTTTCCTTCGCCACGGCGATATAATCGAGGGACAGCAGCGTGCGGGCGGTAATGTCCCGTTGCGAGATAATCGCGTTGACCCGTGACGCCTGGTCGGGCGGGAGCAACGCCATCATTTCAGTCAGATCATCGTGCGGCAATACCGCGAAAAGTGCCGCCAGTTGCGGCGCCGACATCTCGGACAGGATGGTGCGCGCTCGCTCTTTGCGCAAATTGGCGACCAGTTGGCGCTGCGCCCGCGGTTCGGCTTCGATCAGCACCTCAGCGGCTTTGTCAGAATCCAACGCAGAGAACACCGCCTGTTGCTCTTCACCCTTCAATTCCTCCAGCGCGTCAGCCAAGTCTTCGCTCGGCAAGTTCTTGATTCGTTTGCGCGTGATCGACAGAGAAACCGTGTCGGTGCCCTTGTCTTCAACCGACAATGGTTGCACGAACTTCCAGGAAATGAACTGGTCCTTGATCCACGTCAGCCAACCCAGCCCCCACTTGCGCAGAAAACCGTTAAAGGAAATATCCACGTGCACCAGCAGCATTCGGCACTTCGACTCCAGCAGATGCACGTCATTGACCACTTCGGTTCGTCGCCCGTCAATGTCGAGAATCGTCTGCCCCATCAAGTGCTCTTGCACCAAAATCCACCCCGGCTGATCCACAAACGGCGGATACGGCGTCCCATCCTCTCGCTTGGCGACAAAAAACGCGTCATCCTCAATCTTCACGACCTTGTCCCACGGCACAAACTCGTTCGGCTTGCCCCATCCGTGGTCAATCAGGATGCCTACGGCATCCGGGTACGGATCTGCCATCTTGAAGACGAGGTCGGCGACCTTGCCGATCCGGTCTGTGATCTTACCGGCGCAGACCGTCCGCTTGGACAACTGCGAAAAATACAGGAATTGGAAGTCCTGATATCCGCCCACCGTCGGCACGGGAGACTGTGGCTGTGGATTCAATTGGCTGTTCATGGCGTGCTTCCTAAGCTTTGCTTCCGAACCATTCCGGGAAGATGGTCGAGACCGCATACAACGTCGAGATCGCGACCACGAAAATAGCAATCCCCCAGTTGACAATATTTTGCCACCGGGTGTTGGTGTATTGGCCCATCACGCTCTTGTCATTGAGAATCAGGATCAGGAAGAACAGCGCCGACGGCAGCAGCGTCACCGCGACGACTTGGACGAAGATCGTGATGATGTTCTGGATCGCCTCCGTGGAAACCAACGCCACCACAGCTGCCGACAACAGCATCAGCACATACGCCACATAAAACCACGGCGCTTCGCGGACACTCTTGTTCAGCGAGTGCGCCCAACCGAACACTTCCCCCAACGCCCACGACGTACTCAGCGAAATACACAACGCCCCGAGCAACCCCGCATCGAACAGCCCAATCGCAAACAACACACGCGCCCATTGTCCCCAATGCTGATTCGGCATCACTTGCGGCATCAGGTCCGCCGTCTGCGCCGCCGACTCGACCGAGATCGGTGCCGGTGTCCCGTCGGGCGCCTTGTGGTAGTAGAACGCACCTGCCGTCGCGATGATGATGAACACGGCGACGATACAGGTCACCATCGAACCGACGAAGGTGTCGATCTTGCCGTACTTGATGTCGCGCACGTCCATGCCCTTGTCCACCACTGCTGATTGCTGGAAGAATATCTGCCACGGCGTGATCGTTGTACCGATGTTGGCCATGATCAGCATGATCAAGTTCGCCGTGAAGCCTTGGTTGAAGTGCGGCGCGATAAACCCCTTGCCGACCGCCATCCAACCTTCGTTCACGTTCCCGGTCTTCATCGCCCAGATTGCTGCGGGAATGTACACAAGGTTGAAAAGACAGAACACGAACGTGATCTTCTCAAACGTCCAGTACTTGCCGCTGACCACGATCCCGAACATCAACGCCGTCACCCCTAGACTTGTCAGCACGGGCGGGATGTTGAACAACTTCATCGCCTGCGTCATCCCGATGTACTCCGTCACCAACGTCAGCCAGTTGATCAGCGCCAAGTCGAATATACTGAACCAGCCCCAGAACGGCCCGAACCCGTCAAAAATCGCCTCCGCGTGCCCGCGCTTCGTCACCGCGCCGAGTCGCACCGTCATTTCCTGCACGTAATACGCCATCGGCACGAGAATGATAAACGCCCACAGCAGGTTGAATCCCGTCTTCGCGCCAGTCTGCGCGTACGTCGAGATGCCACCGGCGTCGTTATCGGCCACCATCGTGATGATGCCGGGGCCGAGCACCGCCAGAAGAATTAACAGCCGACGGCGACCCCGCCCGAGTTGATGGATAGTTTTGCTAATCCAATACATGCCAAGTTTGTGTTCTTATACGTTTCCCTCCCACGTGGAGCAATAAGAACTTTCGACAACCAGCGAATTTTCCCACTGACCGACCAGCAGAGGCGAGACTTCTGCACGGAGATATTTCAGCTTTAGCCTTCCCGTTCCTTCCATTACTCTGTCCGCATGACCGGTAACCCCGCGCTCATCGCCGAAATCCGTCGCGTAATCGCCGCCAGCGGCGGACGCATCACCTTTGAACGCTTCATGGACATGGCGCTGTACCATCCCCAGCACGGCTACTACACCAGCGGCAAACACCGCATCGGCACCCAAGGCGACTACTTCACCAGCGTCAGCGTCGGCCCCCTCTTCGGACGCATCCTCGCCCGGCAATTCCGCCAGTGGCATGCTCAGGAAGTACTGGAATTCGGCGGACACCGCGGCCAGTTGCGCGCCGACATCCTCGCTGCCGCGCCCGACCTGCGCTACCGCGTCATCGAGATCGGAGATCCGATACCGGAACAATCCGAGCGAAGCGGAGCCGAGTCCGACGAGACGCTGAGGGGTAATGGACAGCAACCGCCGTCCTCGGCAATCAGTAACATTGTCTTCTCCAACGAATTCCTCGACGCCCTGCCCGTCCATCGCATCTGCGGCGCAAACGAGGTGTACATCAACACCGAATTCACCGAGGAACTCGGCCCGCTCTCCGACCCACGCCTGCCGCGGTTGCCCGACGGCTACCGCAGCGAGATCAACCTCCGCGCCCTCGACTGGCTTGCCGACATCTCCCGCCGCCTCACACACGGGTACATTCTGACGATTGATTACGGCTTCGAACGCGCCGACTACTTCGCCCCGCACCGGCACGACGGCCATCTACAGTGTTACCACCGGCACACGAAGAATACCGACCCCTACCAGCATATCGGCGAGCAGGACATCACGGCACACGTCGAGTTCACCTCCCTCATCGAACTGGGCGAACGGCTCGGTTTGGAAACCGTGCTGTTCACCGACCAGACGCATTTCCTCCTCCAAGCCGGTGAAGCGGACATCGAGGAGATCGTCCAGCGCACCGCCGGGCAATTCAGCGCCGAGCGCAACGCCGTCCACCAACTCCTCCACTCCACCATGGGCCGCGCTTTCAAGGTGCTGGTGCAGCGAAAAGCCTGATCCATAAACCACACCGGCAAACGTCCCGCCCGGTAACGCTGTCAACGTCAAGTCACTCCCATTGCCGGAACTGCAATTCCGGTCGTTGGTAGAGATGCCTCGCCGAGGCGTCCGCGTCGGATAAGCATCGTGCTTGTCCTGCTCTTTCCTACCGGCTACACTCCGCACCCATGAACCGGCTCCTCTTCGGCGACAACCGGAAGCCGAAGCGAAGCTTGCCACGGCCATCCCTCGTTGGCATACTGCGCACCAATGGCTCCGACCG
>CAIKAP010000240.1 GCA_903825435.1 uncultured Verrucomicrobiota bacterium | reverse complement strand
TATTGCGTTTTACAGTTATGTTGAGCTCAACATAACTGTAATAATGTGAAGTTCTCATAAATGTGGAGTCGCCGTAAAAAACCTGCTGTTCATGATGTTTTTAACGGTTGGACTCCACATTATTTACGAGGCCATTTCACAGTGATTCGAGCCAGGCAATCAAATCGGGGTTTTTACGCCAGTTTTGTTGTCGGCCGTGTTTTATCAGCAGAGGCTGCGCTTTTTCCAACGCTTCCCTTTTCGCTTCAAGATCAATGGTCAAATACCTGTTGGTGGTGTTCAGGCTCGCATGGCCCAACCAGTGGGCGATGGTGCTTATATCGACTCCTGAACGCAGCAGATGGATTGCGGCACTGTGTCGCAAACTGTGCGGGTGAAGCCGCTTCCGTTTCAGGGAAGGCTGTTGTTCCGACGCCTTGCGAACATATTTCTTTAGAACCAGACGGACTCCGAACCGGGTTAAAGGTGCTCCGCGATGGTTGAGGAAAATAGGGACTAGCCGGGATGATGTCACGCCTTGCTGTTCCATCAACGCGCGGAGGAGCGCCGCCGTTTCCGGCCAGAGCGGGCAGGTTCTTTCTTTGCGACCTTTGCCCCGCAGCAAAACATTTGGCGGGGAGGCCAACCGCAGATCGGATGCTTGCAGGCCGACGATCTCACTGACCCGGGCACCAGTATTAAACATCAGGCTCAATAAGGCCCGGTCGCGAAGACCGTTTGCTTGCGTGCGGTCGGTGGCTGCGATTACCGCATGGATCTCGTTAAAATCCAGATGCTGTATTTCGCGAGTGCTGGTGCGTTTGAACGGAATGCTGAGAACGCATTGGGCTTGTCTCACACATTCAGGATTTTCTCGCGCCATATACCGGAAGAAGCTGTGAACGGCACTGAGGCGGACGTTTCGGGTGGCAGACTGATTATGCCGTCCGGTTTCCAAGTGATGCAGAAACGCGGTGATCCGCTCGACCGTAATCATTTCAGGAGTCAGACCACTTGGATCTTCGCGTTTGCCCGCCACGAACTGGAGCAACAGTTTTATACTATCGCGATAGCTCTGAAGCGTGTGTGGACTCATGGCTCGCTGATTGGGGAGATAATCCGTGAAAAAACCACGCAAGGCTCGGCCCAATGTCGAAGGTTGGCTGGGTTTCATAAATCACCTCCAGTAGTGAACAGCGTGGCAAAACGATCGTGATATCGCTGGGTGGCAGCCTGGCGCAACTCTGGCGTCAGCTTCAGATAATAGTGTGTGCAGGCCAGGTTTACGTGGCCAAGATACATGGCCAGATGCGGCAGTTTTGCCTGCACATTGCCGCCTTGGGCATACCAACGCTGCAATGCGCCCACTGCAAAACTATGCCGAAGATCGTGGCCGCGTGGCGGGTGACCAAGATCATTTAACACTCCGGCGCGCACACAACAGCGATGCCAGAGGAGATTAAGGCTAGATTCTGCCAGACCTTGCAGGGGTCTTCGACTGCTCCACATAAGGCAGGAGTCTGGCTGTGATGGCAGTCCCTTGCCCCGGCGCAGCTTGAAATAGCGTTCAACTTCCGTGCTGACGGTTGGTGAAAGCGGCACGATCCGGGACTTGTAAAATTTGGTGAGGCGGATGTGCAGCAGGCGTTGCTCAAGATCAATGTCAGCCAGTTTTAACCGCAGCAGTTCACCGCACCGCAGTCCGCAACAAAATAGCAGGACGAAACCGATTTTAAGCGTCTCGGCCCGCAGCGGGTTGGCAAAGGAAGGTGGAACTTGATTGGTGACAGCCAAAATCCGGGCCATTTCGAGTTCTGTTATCAATCGCGGTTGCAGGGTTTGCGACGGTTTGGCGAACGTTGTTGGATCGGGAATGAAGGCGTTCTCGTTTTCTCTGGCGTCAAAGAGCAGGAACTTCCGCACAACCCGCTGGCGACTGCGACGGACGATGGGTTTGAGATGTAAAAATTGATTGCTCCAAGCATTGAACATCTCGGCGCTCACTCGGCGTGCTTGCGGATAATGGCGATGGATAAACTGGTCCCAGTGATGCAGGGTGGCTGTTTCATTTTCATAGCCACATCCCAGCGCGTGTTTGAGTTCAACGAAATTATTCAGGGCACGCGCTAAACGGGATTGGAAGTTTTCTGGTAGATGCCGATGCCGATATCCTGGTCGTATCCGGGGCCGATGCCTTGATGTCCGCCAATCCATTCTGGCGTCAGTCTCGACTGATGCGGGCAAAGGCAAAGCGACATCCCTCAAGTCTTCAACTCCCAATCGCAGATAGGTGGAAGTGCTTTCGATGGCCTTATGGCCCAGCGTATCACCAATCGTTTTGACCGCCACTCTTTGCTGGAGAAGATGGGCGGCCAAGGAATGCCGCAGCATGTGACTGCCTGCAAATGGGATTTTCAACCCGCTCCGCTTGATGCGATCTCGCAGCACGTTGTGCAACGCGGAACAATTCAGTGGCCCGGCCGGAGCCACGAGTTTAAGAAACAACTGCCGATATTTGCTCTGAGGTCGAGACTCTCGCAAATACCGGATCAGGACATTGGCCGCCTCATCTGTCAGCGGTAGCATCAAAACCTGTCCCGTCTTCGTTTGGCGGATCCGCAGTGTGCGTGCCCGCCAGTCAATATCATCCAGCGTCAATCTCGCCACTTCACTCCGACGCAGGCCATAGGTGGTGGCCAGATAAATCATCGCGAAGTCACGAAGGCCGGCTGGTTCAGAACAATCGATGGAACGCAGCAACTGCTGAATTTTTGACCAAGGAATCGCCCGTGGAAGTTTTTCCATCTGATAAACACATGGCGTTGCAATTTGCCGGTGCAGTGGCCGGCGAAGTTGTCCGGTCGAATGTTTGAACTTCAGAAACCCCCGCAAACAGCAAACAATGCAGTGCATGCTCACCCGGCTATTGCTTCCTGCCGACATGCGCAGATACGCTTCAACGCGGTTCATCTGCAGGTCTTGAAAATCGAACGGACCGCGATCCAGCCCAAGGAATTGGAAGAATAGACGCAATCGACGCAGGTGGCCCGATATTGTGAATTGGCTCAAGCCGCGCACTTCGGACAAATATGCGCCATATTTGGTTTGTTCGATTTCCAAGGGAGGGACTGGCCCACGTCTCTCCGGAATCATTTTCCGTTCACTCAAAAAACGCACCAGCGATCGCACCGGGCCAGCGATATAGCGTTTGTTTCGGTTGAAATAATGGTATGCAACCATCAGTTCTGCTATATCGAGTTCTTCCAGCCGCCGATAGCGTTTGCGTTGCAACCAGTTGACCAATTGCCGCAAGTCCGTAACGTGGTGGTCAATTGTCGATGGTTGGTAGCCACGCTGTTCCAGCCATTCGGTGTAGCGTTCCATCACTGGTCCGATGATGGGAAGATTGCCGAAGGCGTGATAATGGGATGAATGGGAAAGTTTGAGTGGGAGATTTGTTGTCATTCCCGGAGTTCACAGCCCGAAATCAGGCCTGTCAATAATGTGAAGTTGAACTGCCGGGAATGACGCCGCTAACGAGGCCGCACCATCTGACTCCACATTTATGAGAACTTCACATTATTACAGAACGAACTCCAACGCCAGCCCGTCAGCTTCGTTTTTAATTTGCCGTGACGCGGATCGATGATTTCAGCCGGATACTGACAGAGGCCGAAGTTGGATTCCTCGCAGCCTTCGCCCGGCCAGGCGGTGAACGCGATCATGCGCACCGGGGAAACCCGGCGCGAACTGTATTCCGATTCGCCGGGGAGATGTGCGAGGCTGACCGAGCCCTGTGCCTGGATCAGCAGCCAGCGCAGC
>CAIKAP010000239.1 GCA_903825435.1 uncultured Verrucomicrobiota bacterium | reverse complement strand
TTTCCGTGCAGCCGCAATGCGGGCACCGCGACTGCTTGAGGGAAAAAGCGACTTGTCCAACTCCGGTCGGTCACTCACAAAATGAAAAGGCAAATGGAACATTCGCCCTTGCCTGCCTGAAAATCACGGGGTTGGTCGAGCTCACTCGTTGAATCACGGTGCGTGACGGAAGGGCGGAAAATTATGCGACAATCGCCAACCTTATCATGTACACCTGATATGGACGACGTCGAACAGAGGCGGATTACAACTGCCAGACTACTTTTCCGCCGACAATCGTGGCTGTCGCGCAACCTTTGAGTTCCCGACCGTGGAACGGCGAATTCCGGGATTTGCTGGCGCTTTGCGTCACGTCGTAAGTCCACTCGCGCGAGAGATCAATTACAGTCACATCGGCGTCGGCGCCGACGGTGAGCGTGCCTTTGGCGAGGCGCAACAACTTGGCCGGGTTGACGGTGAATTTCTCGACGAGCTGTTGGAGTGTTAAAACTTTTTTATGGACGAGCGCCAGCGAGAGTGCGAGTTCGGTTTCGAGTCCGATGATGCCGAACGGAGCGACGTCGAACTCGACTTCTTTTTCGTAATTACAATGCGGCGCGTGGTCGCTGGCGATGCAGTCAATCGTGCCGTCGGCGAGACCTTCGAGCAACGCCTGCCGGTCGGCTTCGGTTCGCAGCGGCGGATTCATTTTGAAATTCGTGTCGTAGGTTTTGCACGATTCGTCGGTGAGCGTGAAATGGTGCGGGCAAGCTTCGGCGGTGATTTTAACGCCGCGTTTTTTTGCTTCGCGCACGAGCGCGACGCTACGCGCGCTGGAGAGATGTTGGCAATGCACCCACCAGTCAGCCATTTCGGCGATGAGGATGTTGCGCGCGACGATGATGTCCTCGGCGGCGGCAGGCCAGCCGCGCAGACCGAGGCTGACGCTCCAGTACCCTTCGTTCATCACGCCTTCGGCGGAGAGGTTGTAGTCCTGACAATGATCCATCACCGGTAAATCGAACATCTTCGCGTACTCGACGGCGCGGCGCATGAGGTCGTTGTTCTGGACGCAATGTCCGTCGTCGGTGATCGCAACGACACCGGCGCGTTTGAGCGAGCCGATGGGCGCGAGTTCTTCGCCTTTTAGTTCTTTCGTGATCGCGCCTGCCGGGAAAACGTTGACGCTCGCGGCGGCCTCGGCACGTTGTTTGATGAACGCAATAGTGCCCGCGTTGTCGGCGGCGGGCGAGGTGTTCGGCATGCAGACGACGCTGGTAAATCCGCCGCGCGCGGCGCAAAGCGTGCCGCTGGTGATGGATTCCTTGTCGGCACGTCCCGGCTCGCGGAGATGAACGTGCATATCAATCAAGCCGGGCACGACAAATTTGCCTTTCGCGTCGAGCACATCGGCGTCTTTCGGCGCGGAGCCGCTGGCGATTTTGCCGTCGGCGATGACGAGGTCGCGAACTCCGTCAATTTTATTTGCCGGATCGAGAACGTGACCGTGTTGGATGAGGAGCGGCTTCATGCGGGTTGTCCTCCGGAGCAAAGATAAAGCACGGCCATGCGGACAGCGAGGCCGTTGGTGACTTGTTCGAGAATGACCGAGCGGCTGCAATCGGCGACATCGCTGTCAATCTCGACGCCGCGATTGATCGGGCCGGGATGCATGATCATCGCGTCGGGTTTGGTGCGCGCGAAACGTTCCTTGTTCAATCCGAACATCGCGGTGTACTCGCCGATGCTGGGGAACATCGTCTTGCGCTGGCGTTCGTGTTGGATGCGGAGCAGATTAATAACGTCGGCGTCGCGAATCGCTTCCTCCATGTCGTGCGTGACGCGGCAACCGAGTTGCTCGAACACGTGCGGCACGAGCGTGGACGGCCCGGCGAGCGTGACTTTCGCGCCGAGCTTTGTCAGCAACCAGATGTTCGAGCGCGCGACGCGCGAGTAAAGAATGTCGCCAAGAATCGTTACATTTAATCCGGCGATCTTGCCTTTTTTCTCGCGGATGGTGAACGCGTCGAGCAACGCCTGCGTCGGATGTTCGTGCGCGCCGTCACCGGCGTTGATGATGCTGGCTTTGACAATTTTCGAGAGGAAATGCGGCGCGCCCGCGGCACCGTGTCGGATGACGATGATGTCGGCGTGGAGCGCTTGTAAATTCAGCGCGGTGTCTTTCAACGTCTCGCCTTTGACGAGGCTCGATGCGTTGGCGGTAATATTGACAACATCGGCGGAGAGCCGCGTCGCCGCCAGCTCGAAACTCGTGCGCGTGCGCGTGGACGGCTCGATGAAAAGATTGATGAGCGTTTTGCCGCGGAGCGACGGGACTTTTTTGATGTTACGCTCGCCGACTTGTTTGAACGCCGCGGCGGTGTCGAGGATGTGGAAAATCTCGTCGGCGGAAAGTTCCTGGATACCGAGGAGATCTTTACGTTGCCAGGTGAACTTGGTCTTTTTCATTTCTCGATCACCACCTCATCTTTGTCGGCGATTTCCGCCAAGCTCACGGTCACGCGTTCGGTCATTGATGTCGGCAGATTTTTTCCGACGTAATCAGGACGGATCGGAAACTCGCGGTGACCGCGGTCAACGAGCACGGCAAGCCGAATACATTTCGGTCGGCCAAAATCGGAAAGCTCATCCATCGCCGCACGAATCGAACGGCCCGTGAACAACACATCGTCCACCAGCACGACGGTCTTGCCAGTCACATCAAACGGAATATCCGACAGCCCGACGGCTGGCGGCGTCTCGCGCAAATTGAGATCGTCGCGGTGCATTGTGATGTCGAGTTCGCCCGTCGGCAATTCGCGTCCGAGAATTTCGCCGACCTTCGTCGCGAGCCGGTGCGCGAGCGGCGCGCCGTTGGTGCGGAGGCCGACAAACACGATCGCGTCGGCTTCGGGATTGCCCTCGACAATTTCATGCGCCATCCGCGCAAGTGCGCGCTCGATGGCGGCAGCATCCATGATCGGCGCAACGCTCATGGCACAAAAAACGCCGCCTGCCGACGTGCGGCAGACAGCGTCCTCTTCAATTGACCTTGTTTCATTTGTTGCTCCTTTTCGACCTCACAGGGCCAGCTTAAAGGCGCCTTGCTAACTCGACTACGATTTCGACGGTGCCGCTTGCAGGCGGCGGGCTCTGCGCCAATTCGAACGGTGTTTGACGATCCAGTCCAATAGCGCCCGCTCAAACCCCACGTCATACCCCGCTTTCTCACTCTCCAGCCATTTGTGACGGAGAATCTCCTCCCGCTCGGCAAGGAACTCCCGATACAGTGCGGAGTTCATGACTATCTGCTTCGATTCCGAGTTGGATTCGTTCTTCTCGCTCACAGCATTTACCTCAAACGTCACGATTGCGGCGCAATCTACCTGACCCGTTTCCCAAATGCAACAGTCTTGTTACCCCGTCGTCGCCCCACCATGCTCCGCACGATTTCCGTCAACGACAGCGTCGGTTCCCATCCGATAAACCGCCGTATTTTCCCCGTGTCCGGCACCCGCCGCCGCATATCCTGAAACCCCTTCGCGTACGCCACCTCGTACGGCACGAACTTCAACTCCAACCGCCCACCCGCCGCCGCATTCACCAACCGGGCCAGCTCCTCGATTGTCACCTCTTCCGTGCTCCCGACATTGAACACCTGCCCGCTCGCCTCCTCGTGCTGCGGCAACTCCGCCAACGCCCGCACCACGTCGCTCACGTGACAAAAACACCGTCTCTGTTGCCCGTCGCCGTGAATCACAATCGGATCACCACGCCGCGCCTGTTCCACGAACCGAGGCAACACCATCCCATACCGGCCCGTCTGGCGCGGTCCGACCGTGTTGAACAGCCGCACAATAAACACCGGGATGTTCTTCTCCCGCCAGTACGCCATCGCCAAAAATTCATCCAACAACTTCGAGCAAGCGTAGCCCCACCGCGAAAACGTCGGCGGCCCGATCAATAAATCATTCTCCTCGCTGAAGCTCGCCTTTTCGCTCTTGCCGTACACCTCCGACGTCGACGCCAGCAACATGCCCACGCCGCACCGCGCCGCCGCCGCCAACACGTTCTCCGTCCCCGCGATGTTATCCTGCAACGTGTGCACCGGCCGATGCACCACCAACTCCACACCCACCGCCGCCGCGAGATGATAGACGAAGTCCACCCGCGCCACCAACGGCTCCAGCGCCGCCGCGTCGAGAATGTTCCCCTCGGTGAAATGAAAGCGCGGATGGCCGTCGAGCGACGTCAGGTTCGCGCGCGCGCCGGTACTCAGATCGTCAATGACGAACACCTCGCACCCCGCCGCGACCAACGTCTCGGCAAGGTGTGATCCAATGAATCCCGCGCCGCCTGTGATCAAGATTCGTTGCACACCGCACAGTATAAATGTCGGCGTTCGAAAGCCAATTACTAAACACTGCGTTAGGTGAAGAAGTGCAAAGAAAGGAATGTCATAATAAAAGCGGTGTTGCCATTCCGTCACGGATTCGTTACACAATTGTGGCAAGGAGAAGTGCCATGCTTAGACGATTTATTCCGCAGGAATTTGATTTCTTCGATTGCTTCGAGAAAGCGGCCGCGGAGGCGGTGACCGCCGCGAAGTTGTTGTTGAAGATGACGGAGAATTACGGCGACGCCGACCCGATCGCGCGGGAGATCGAGGCGGTGGAACACGCTTGTGACGACATCACGCACCAGGCGATGGACCGCCTGAACAAGGTGTTCATCACGCCGTTGGACCGCGAGGACATCCACGCGATCATCATCCGCCTCGATGATGTGGTGGACTTGATCCATGCGTCGTCCAGCCGGATGGCGTTCCTGCACATCGAGAAGCCGACGACCCATTCGATCAACATGGCCAAGCAGATCGTGCGCGGCTGCGAGAAGATCGCCGATGCGGTACGCGGGCTGCGCTTTACGAAGAATTACGAGCAGGTCACCAAGGACTGCATTGCCATCCACGAGGCCGAGAACGCCGCCGACGATCTTCTGCATTACGCGCTGGCGGAGCTGTTCACGACGGTCAAGGACCCGATCACCGTCATCAAGTGGAAGGACATTTACGAGAGCCTGGAGGCGGTGACCGACCGCCAAGAAGCCGTCGCCAACGCGCTGCACGGCGTGATCGTCAAGATGAGCTGACATGGAAGCCTTTCTGCGCGATATCGGTGAGATCGTCCGCAACCCGTACGTGGCGTTGATCTTCTTCGCCGCGCTGGTGTTCGACTTCATCAACGGGTTTCACGACGCCGCCAACTCCATCGCCACCGTTGTCGGCACGCGCGTGCTGCGTCCGTTCCAGGCAGTCTGCTGGGCCGCGTGGTGGAACTTTGCCGCAGCGTGGCTCGGGGGTCTTTACGTTGCCAACGCCGTCGCAAAATGGGTTCACCCCCAGTACGTGACCATTGACGTTATCTTTGCCGGACTGCTCGGCGCGATTGTGTGGAACCTCATCACGTGGTTCGTCGGCCTGCCGTCGAGTTCGTCGCACGCGTTGCTTGGCGGGTTCGGCGGCGCAGCCATCGTCCACGCCGGTCAAGTCGGCGGCGTACTCTACACGGCCAAGGTCGTCACAACGGTCGAGTTCATCGTGTTGGCGCCATTGATCGGCTTGGTGCTCGGGCTGGTTTTCGTGGCGATTGTGATGTGGGTGTTCCGCAAGGCATCCATGATGAAGATGGACCGGTGGTTCCGCGTGGCACAGCTCGGCAGTGCCGCCGCCTACTCGCTCGGCCACGGCGCGAATGACGCGCAAAAAACCATGGGCATCATCGCCGCACTGCTCTACGCCACTATCTGGAGCAAGAACCAGGCGGCGTTTGCCGCTGGCAAGGTCCAGTTCCCGTTTTGGATCGTGTTGGTCTGTCACGCTGCCATCGGTCTGGGCACGATGTGCGGCGGCTGGCGCATCGTTAAGACAATGGGCATGCGCATCACCAAGCTGCGGCCTTACGATGGCGCCTGTGCCGAACTGGCCGCCGCCACGTCGTTGTTCACCTCAACCGCGCTCGGTATTCCGGTCAGCACCACGCATACGATCACCGGCGCGATTGTCGGAGTCGGCGCCATGCACCGGCTTTCCGCAGTCCGCTGGGGCGTGGCGCGCCAAGTGGTCTGGGCGTGGATCCTGACGATTCCCTGCTCGGCTCTCGTTGCCATTCTCGCCTACTACATCATCAAGTTCTTCCATTAGATCGGCAGCGTGAAACAGAAGCGGCTGCCCTCGCCCACCCTGCTCTCCGCCCAGACGCGACCACCGTGCGATTGGACGATGTGCTTGACGATGGACAATCCCAATCCCGTCCCGCCGAGTTCGCGGCTGCGCGCCTTGTCCACGCGGTAAAATCGCTCGAAGATCCGCGGCAAATGTTCCGGCGCGATGCCGGGACCGTCGTCCGCAATGCAACACTCGATCTCGCCAGCGCCGGCACGCGCGGTGACGGCGACGTGGCCGCCGGGCGGCGTGTACTTGAGGGCATTGTCGAGGAGGTTCACGAAGACTTGGCGAAGTCGCTCGGCGTCGGCGCGCGCAGCGGAAAGATCGGGCGGCATCTCGACGGCAACAGCGATGTTCTTGTCGCGTGCCTGCGGCGCGAGTTCGTCGGCGACGGCGGCAGCAAGCTCGCGCAACGCAACCGGCGCGAAGTTCAGTTGTGCGCGCTGCGATTCGAGCGCAGAGATGTTGAGCAAGTCCTCGACGAGCAATTCGAGACGGCGTGAGTGGCGCTGGATTGTCTGGAGGAAACCGTGTGCACTTGCGGCGTCGGGCGGCGGATCGTCGAGCAACGTCTCGATACAACCCTTGATGAGCGAGAGCGGCGTGCGCAGTTCGTGGCTGACGTTGGCAACAAATTCCTTGCGGACGTTCTCCAGTTGCTTGAGCCGGGTGATGTCGTGGAAGACGACCACTGTTCCGGTTTTGTTCCGGAGGTCGGCGGCGTTGACGGCGAACGTGCGTTCGGTGGGCGTGAGAAACGTGAGTTCGCGCGCGCCGGGCGCGGCGATGAGTTGTTCCAGCTCGACGTTGCGGAAAACTTCGAGTGCGGTCTTGCCGAGACTTTCGTCGCCGAGTTGAAACTGTTCACGTAGCGCCCGGTTGATGAGCCGAATGCGCCCGGCGGCGTCGGTGACGAGGACGCCCTCGGTCATGCCGGCGAGGACGGCGGCGAGGCTGGCTTTTTCCTCGCTGAGTTCGCGCAACCGGGTTTCGAGCTGGCGGGACATGTCGTTGAGCGCGCCGGCGAGTTCGCCGAGTTCGCCGCTGAGGTGTTCCGGTGCTTGTCGGGCGAAGTCGCCGCGGGCGACGTGCCCGGCGATTTCCCGCATCTCGGAAATCGGTCGTACAATCCGCCGCGTGAGCCAATACGTTGATGGAATCGCCAGCAGGCCGACGACGAGGCTGGCAACGGCAACGGTCCGTTGGACGTGGCCGGTCGTGGCGGCGATCTCGTGTAGCGGCAATGCGAGCCGGACAAAACCTTGCGGGGCGCGGACAGCGCAGTAGGCGAGGTCAACGCCGATCGTGTCGCTGTGCCGTCGGGCGTGGCCGGCGCCGTTGCGGAGCGCGTCCTGGATTTCATGCCGGTAAAGGTGGTTCTCGATGGCGGCGAGTTCGTCAGGTTTCTTGTCGGACTCGGCGATAACTTTGCCGTCGGGCGCGATGACGGTGACGCGGAGGCCGGTTTCGGAGTGGAGCCGCGCGGCGATGGCGTTGAGTTGGTCGGGCGGAACGGCGGCGAGCGCGGCACGGGCGAGCAATGTCTGGCGTTCGAGGTCGGACTCGATGCGGCTGCGCAGGTACGGCGGCAGGAACAGGCCGAGGGCGAGGTTGATGGCGAGCAGCAACGCGACGAGCAGCCCGGCTAGCGCGAGGAAGGAACGAAGTTGGAGCGTGAGTTTCACGACTCGGTAAACCGGTAGCCGACACCGCGAACAGTCTCGATGCAATCACCGGCTTTGCCGAGTTTCTCGCGGAGCCGGCGGACGTGAGTGTCCACGGTGCGGGTGTCCACGTCGCCCTCGTAGCCCCAGACATCGGTGAGGAGGCGGTCGCGGGTCTGGACGCGGCCACGACGTTCCATGAGCGTGGACAGTAGTTTGAACTCGGTGGCGGTGAGATCGAAAGGTTTGTCCTTGAAGGTGACTTCGTGTTTGGCGAGATCAACGACGAGGTCGCCGTGGGTGATCTGTTCGGCGGGCTTGACGCCACCGCGGGCACGTTCGAGCAGTTTCTTCACGCGCAGGACAAGCTCGCGCGGGCTGAATGGCTTGGTGACGTAATCGTCGGCCCCGAGTTCGAGGCCTAGGATGCGGTCCACTTCTTCCGCCTTGGCGGTGAGCATGAGGATCGGGATGTGGGCGGTCTTCGGATCGGCCTTGAGGCGTTTACAGACTTCGGTGCCTTCGAGTTGAGGGAGCATCAGGTCGAGAACAATCAGCGCCGGTAAGAGATCGCGGGCCTTTGTTAAGCCCGTGGCGCCGTCGCGCGCCGTGACGGTGTGGCAACCGGCCTTTTTGAGGTTGTACACGACGAGGTCGAGCACGTCCTGTTCGTCTTCGACGATGAGAATGGTGTCGGGCATGGCGATGATTCTACTCGGTTTGGTGGCGAATGTCGCGCGCTTCGTACAAGTAGACGACATCCTCGGCGAGATTGGTGGCGTGGTCGCCGATCCGCTCTAGTTTGCGCGCGACCGTCATGAGGTTGAGGGCGCGGGTGATCGTGGATGGATCTTTAACCATGAGTTCCGTCAAGTCACGATGCACTTGTTCTCGAAGTTTATCCACCTCGTTGTCACGGGTGATGACCTCACGAGCAAGGTCGGGCTTGATGTACACGAAAGCATCGAGGACGTCGTGGGTCATCTTTTGAACGATCGCCGCCATCTGCGGAATATCCACCAGCGGCTTGACCGGTGGTTCGCTGGCCAGTTCACGGGAGCGGTGCGCAATGGTGACGGCCTGGTCGCCGATGCGTTCAAGCTCGGTGGCAACCTTCATCGCCACAACAATGAACCGCAGGTCACCCGCCTTCGGCTGGCGCAGCGCAATCAACTGGACGCCTTCACGGTCGACGTCTATTTCCATGCGATCCAGTTGCACATCTTCCATGTCCACTTTGCGGGCGAGTTCGTCATCGCGCTCGACCAACGCCTTGAGCGCGTCGGCCACGCTCTGTTCCGCCAACGCGGCCATGCGCAGCAACATCTCTTTCAAGTGTGTCAATTCATGGTCGAAATGCAGTTCCATTTTATCCAAACCTTCCAGTTACGTAGTCTTCCGTCTGTTTGTTTGCGGGGTTGGTGAAGATCTTGGTTGTGACATCGAACTCCACCAGTTTGCCAAGGTAGAAGAACGCCGTGTGATCGCTGACGCGGGCCGCCTGTTGCATGTTGTGCGTTACGATAACGATGGTGAACTCCTTTTTCAAATCCTGAATCAGTTCCTCGATCTTTGCCGTCGCCACCGGGTCCAGCGCGCTACACGGCTCGTCCATCAGCAGCACCTCCGGCTCTACCGCGATGGCGCGCGCAATGCAAAGCCGCTGCTGCTGGCCGCCGGAGAGCGCCATCGCGGAGTCGTTGAGGCGATCCTTCACTTCGTCCCAGAGCGCAGCTTTGCGCAGGCTGGCCTCGATACGGTCGGCCAAGTCGTTCTTGCTGTTCACGCCCTGTATGCGCAAGCCGTAGGCAATGTTATCAAAAATGGATTTCGGGAACGGATTCGATTTCTGGAACACCATCCCGACCCGCTTTCGCAACTCGATCACGTCCACCTCCGGCGCGTACAAACCCTGTCCGTGCAACGCGATCTTGCCTTCCACGCGGGTCCGCTCGATGAGGTCGTTCATCCGGTTCAGGCAGCGCAACAGCGTGGTCTTGCCGCAGCCGCTTGGCCCGATGAACGCCGTGCTCTGGTTGGGGCGGATCGTGACGTCCACGTCGAACAACGCCTGCTTTGCGCCGTACCAGAAATTCAGTTTTTCAATGTGGAAAACGGGATTATCCATTGGCAGCTCTCAATTTCGCGCGGATGCCAGCTCGCACCAGCACCGCGGTCAGGTTCAACAGGAATGTCAGCAGCAACAGCACCAGCACCGTGCCGTACAAGATCGGCTTCGTCCGCTCGATGTCGGGCGACTGCGTGCTGAGCACGAACACGTGGTAGCCGAGATGCATGAACTGGTCGGTCGGCCCCTTCGGCAGATGCGCTAGATAGTACGCCGCACCCGTGAACATGATCGGCGCCACCTCGCCAGCGCCGCGGCCCACCGCGAGGATCGCGCCCGTCAAGATGCCCGGCAGCGCCTGCGGCAACACCACTTTCCAAATCGTTTCCAACTTCGTCGCGCCGAGCGCGAGGCTGCCCTCGCGGAACCCGTGCGGCACGGCCCGCAACGCTTCCTCCGTCGCCACGATCACCACCGGCAGCGTCAGTACTGCCATCGTCGCCGCCGCCCAGATCAGTGCCGGCTTGGCGTAGTGGAGTTGGCCACCGAAGAACACCTTGTCAATGCCGCCGCCGACGAACTGCACGAAGAAACCGAGACCGAACAACCCGAACACAATCGAGGGGACGCCGGCGAGGTTATTGATGGCACCGCGGATGACGCGCGTGATGAGCGACTCGTGCCGGGCGTACTCGGTGAGATAGACAGCCGTGATGACGCCGACCGGCACGACGCCGATGGTCATCAGCACGACCAGCGCGACCGTGCCGAAGATCATCGGGAAGACGCCGGCTTTTTGCGCGTCGAACATTCCCTCGCTGGTGCCGCCGAAGATGAAGCGCAACGACATCTGCGCCGCGCCGTCCCAGACGATGTTACCGAGGATCACCACCACCATCGCCACAATGCAAAACGTGGCCAGCCCGGTCGCGCCGGTGAACGCCACGGAGCGCCAGTCGCGGATTTTCATGCGCCCTCCAGTCGGGCTTTGAGCCGGTGGACGATCATTTCGCCGACGAGATTGGTGACGAAAGTGACGGCGAACAGGAGCGTGCCGAGCAGAAAGAGGATCCGGTAGTGCGCTCCGCCGAAGACGACTTCGGCCAGCTCGGCGGCAATCGTCGCAGTGATGGTCCGGCAGGAATCGAGGATGGAGGCGGAGACGATGGAGGCGTTGCCGGAGGCCATGAGAACGATCATCGTTTCGCCCATGGCGCGTCCGAAACCGAGGATGCAGGCGGCGAATACGCCGGGCAGCGCGGCGGGTAGGACGACTTGCCAAGCGACCTGCCATGGCGCGGCGCCGAGTGCCAGCGCGGCTTGGGAATAGGATTTCGGCACGCTGGTCAGGGCGTCCTCGGCGATGGTGAAGATAACGGGGATGACGGCAAGGCCGAGGGCGATGCCGCCGACGAGCGCGTTGAGGCGGGAACTGTAGTGGAAAATGGTCTGGAGAATGGTGGCGAGCACGATCAGGGCAAAGAAACCGAGGACAACTGACGGGATGCCGGAGAGCAGTTCAATGGTGGGCTTGACGATTTCGCGGACCTTCGGTGAAGCGAGCTGGGAGACGTAGATGGCGGCGGCGACGCCGAGCGGGACGGAAAACAGCAGCGCAACGAGCGTGGCTTTGAGGCTGCCGATGAACAATGGGATACAATTGTATTTTGGAATCTCGCTGGTCGGTTGCCAGATGTACTCTGGCTTGTCGTACCCCAGCCAGCGATGCGGCTGGAACATCTTCTGCCAACTGGTCGTATTGATGCGGGAGTCGGTATTGGAGACTTGGGCGAGTTCCTCGGCCTTGAGTTCGACGAGCGTCTTGAGTGTCTCGGCGTCGTAGCCCTTCAATTCACTGACGGAGACGCCGATATACTTCGCCAGCTTGTCGGCGGGGAGTTTTGTCGCTTCGTCGGGCGTGAGCGGTTTCTGGGTGCGGGCGTTGCTGGTCTGGCCGAGAATAACGGGCAACGCTTCCCGTCCGACAAACGCGAAGATCAGGAAGATCATCACGATCGAACTGAGCGAGACGGCGAAAATACCGCGCTCGGCCAGCCACTCACCGGGGCGGCTTCGCTTGCGGATGATGGCGGCGCCGAGGTCGGTGCGGGAAAGCGACGCAGGGGCGACGCCTGCGTCGCCCCTGCGTGTTTCAACTGGTTGCTTTTCGGTCATCGCATGTTCTTCGGCAACGGGAAGTAGCCGACGTTCTTGACGACCGCCTGGCCTTCATCGCTGAGACACCAGCCGATGTACGCGGCGACTGCACCGTTATCCTTCACGGGGCTGACGAAGCAGAAGAGATAACGCGAGATCGGATACGTGCCATTCAACACGGTCGCTTCCTTCGGTTCAATCGCTTCGCCGTCGTCAGTCTTGCTGACTTTGATGGCTTTGACACCCTCGGCGTAGGCGATGCCGCCGTAGCCGATGCCGCCCTTGTCCTGCGCGACGCCCTGAATGACGGCGGCGGTGCCGGGCATAGTTTTGGTGGAGGCGGCGAAGTCCTTCTTGTTCAGCACGTGCTCCTTGAAGAACTCGTAGGTGCCGGAGCTGTTCTCACGGCCGTACAGCGAGATCGCGAGGTCGGGGCCGCCGACGGCTTTCCAGTTGGTGATTTTGCCGGTGAAGATGGCTTCCAACTGCGAGAAGCTGAGCTTCTCAATCGAGTTGTCCTTGCTCACGTAGACCGAGAGGCCGTCGAGGCACATCTTGTACTCGTGGGGACGGACTTTGAACTTCTTGACGAAGTCGGCGGTCTCGGAGGGTTTCATCGGGCGGGAGGCGTTGCAGATGTCGGTGGAGCCGTTGAGCAACGCGGCGATGCCGGTGCCGGAGCCGCCGCCGGTGACTTGGACGGTGGTGCCGGAATGTTCCTTCATGTAGGTCTCGGCCCATTTCTGGCCGAGGATGACCATGGTGTCGGAACCTTTGACGGTGACGTTCTGCGCTTGGGCGGCTACCGCCGCGGCAATGAGGATTGTTGTGACGAACAGTTTCATATTTAACTCCTTCTTATATGGATAGTCTTGGTTTGTTACGGTTGTGTTACGGAAATGTTTCGTTGTTGTGAGTTTTGGGTGGTCGCCCCGGCGGCGACGGTCAGGCGAACCGCCGGGGCGACGATAGGAGGACACCCTAGAACTTCCAGACCATGTCAACCTGCAAGAGGTCGTAGTTGCGCACGTTGCCCTTTAGATCGCCGGCACTGTAGAGTGTCGGGAGATCATTCTTAATCGCAGCGGCGTGGGCGTATGTGACCATCAACGTCAGGAAGTCAGTGGGCATGTATTGGCCGGACGCCACAAATCCTTCCATATTGAGATGGCTGTCGAAGATATCGGAGTCCGAAATGTTCTGGTCCAAGGCAAACAGCTCCTGATGTTGCCAGTAGCCTTTGAGCTGCCAGTCACCTTTCTTCTTTTTGGCGCCGATTTCGAGGCCGACCTGATAGGCGTACTTCTGGTCTGTGTACTGTGAGAAGCCGGCATCCCTGGCGCGCTGATCGCCGCTCAAGTTGGTGGCAAAATCGCCAAAAATCTTAGCGGGAATCTTGCCGATCGGGAACGCGAACTCCACCGGCACATCAAAAACCATAAGGTCGTTGATGCCGGTGATGTTGCCGCCAGTCAGCGTGGGCGTGTAGTTGCCGCCTCCGCCATCGTAGGCGTTGGCGTAGGCATAGAGCGTCGGGGCGATCTGTAGCGAGAGGCTCTTGTTGATTTGCCACTTGCCGCCGGCTTGTACACCAAACATCCACACGTCATTCGCGGCGGCGGCGCCGCCAGTAAAGAAGTTTGCCGTGTTGGCCGTATACATAAACTGGCCGAGGTTCAGGAACCAATCCACGTTGCCGGTTTTGAAGGTGAACTTTTCCGCAAAACCTTCAGGATTGAGGTCACCGTCCCACACCATGAGGGTGTTGACGAACGGGTTCTCCATCTTGCCGCCGACAAGCGTCAGCCAGTCGGTGGCTTTGTATTGCGCCCAGATTTGGCCGACGGCAATGAGATCCGTAGTGGCTTTGTTCCACGGCCCACCAACTAACCCCGGTCCCATGGTCGAATTCGACGAGTTGCCCTTCTGCCCCGTCTCCAATCGCAGGCCGTAGGAGAAGTTATCCGTGAACTCGCCCTTGACACCGAACCGCAGACGGTAACGGAACCGGTTCAAGTCTTGGTTGTCCACCGCCTGCTTACCGGTGCCGGCGAAGTTGCCTTGGCCGGCACGCCACTCGTAACGGAGGCGTCCGTCGCCGAAGAACTGGAGGCTGTTGACCCAACTCGACACTTTGACCTTGTTGTACATCTCTGTCGTCTGCGCAAGATCACGATCGGCTTGTTCACGAATTTGGTTGGCTTCCTGTTGGTTGAGGACGCCCTTCTTGACTAACGCGTCAAGAATGGCATCGTTGGCGTACACACTATTGAGCGCGAACGTCGCGGCCAATACCGCGATTAGTATACGATTTTTCATGATGCTCTATCTTCTCCTGTGGTTATGGGTTTGTTTGCGCTCGGACGGTACCGGACAGGTGTGGCAAATCAAGGGCGGTTTTGTTACGAAATGGTGACAAACTCAAAAGCGATTGCCTTTGGCTCCGCCCCATGTAGAGTCATGTGCATGAACAAGATCGTCCTGCTTCTGGCAACAATGGTGATCAGTGGACTAACCGCGCGTGGCGCCACCGCGAAGATCGAAAGCCCGCACACGGCTCAGACATCCGCGTCTTGGACCATGAGCGACCACCGGTTGTTCTGGAACAACAAGGACCAGACGTTGTACGCCGAGGTCACGTTTGACAACCGCCTGTACTCGGACAGCACCAACCCGTTTGGCCGTGAGTCGTTCGTCTTCCCGTTGCCCGGTGTGAAGCTTGATCCGAACACCAAAACCCTTTTCGCCAAAACCAAGACTGGACAGAATGTTCCGGTCGCTGAGATTCGCAAGACGCTTTTCTTGGATACTATCGTGCCGTTGCCGGGAGCGAGGATTTTCGTGATCAAGAAGAGCGGTACCGTCAACCTCACGCTCACCGCAGATACCACCCTCCGACCGGGCTGCTGCGATCGTCACTGGATGGAATGCAGTGACGACCAGTGGCTGCAGAACCTTATTCGCTCGTTCTAGCCAGCACACGGTGGATCTGCCGCAGACAATCATCTGACGACCCGCGAAACTGGATTTCCAACTCACCACTTTCGCCTTCCACCGCCAGCACGCCGGGCAGCCAGCGTATGCGTTGCGCTGCACGTCGAAGGTTGCCGTTGTCTTCTTGCGGATTCACCGTCAAACGAAGCGTCCCGCACTCCAAATATGTCTCGCCAACATTCATGACACTCCTTTACTCACCATAGCAATAAACACGATGCCTGTGTCAACCGCGTGTCGAATAAGTGAAACACGGGCAACAACACTGCTCAGGCGGCCATCAGGCGTTTGGGACGAGTCACCTTGGCGGCTTTCAGTTTCACAGTCTTACGGGTTGGCGACGGCTCTGTGACGGCTAACGCCGGACGGGGCATTTTGAAGGTTGCCAAATGAAGCAACTCGGATTCCGCCTGAAACCAGTCGTCCACATCGCGTCCGTGCCGGCAGCCACGTTGCTGGAACAGTTCATACGCTCGAGCGGCAATCTCGGGGTGCGATGGTTGGCGGGTTCCAATGTCTGTTGAGGTCATGTTCATGATGTTTTCTCCTTTGGTTAAATCTCAAGAAACTGTGGTTTGACGAAAAGCGGCATTCGCTGGATTGCGGATTGTGGCGGTTCGGCGAGATCGCAGACGGCGTGGTGCAGTTCGGCGGCGAGCGTCTTGCGCTCCCAGTGCCGGAGGACGCGTCCGAAACGGATGGTCGCCCAAATCTCCTCGTGGCCGAGCAGCGGCCATAAGTGCGGCAGCAACGTCATCTCGCCCCACCAACACACCTCGTCCGACTCATACCCAATCCACGCCGGCAACACCGGCCAAGATTCCTCCACCGCCACGGCCAACAACGAACTCCGAAACGGCAACACGGTCCGTCCATGCGTGCTGGTCCCTTCAGGGAATATCACGACCCGGGTGTTTTGCTGCACAGCCGACCGCATGCGGAGGCTTGCCAACAGCAACGAACGCCGTTGTTTGCGCAGAAGGAAAATGGTGCCCGCACAGCGCGCCAGCCAACCGAACCACGGCCAACTTCGTACTTCGGACTTGGCGACAAACCGCACTGGCACCACGGCTCCAAATGCGACGATGTCGAGATAGCTGACGTGATTGCACACTACCAACGGCGCCGTGCCGCACGTGCCATGCACGCGAAGCCGCAGGTGGAGCAGACGCGCAATCCGCTGGCACTGACGCTGGAGCCATCGGGCCTGACGCTGGGCGCGCACGGCAGCGTCGCGCCGCCACGCGATGGTCGCGGCGTACTCGGCGAACGCCGTCACCGTGATGCCACCAAAACCAATTAAACGACTGAGCCGGCGACTTGTTGCTGCCATTGGGGGCCAAGATAGAGGCGCGCGGCCTCGGGGTTGAGGTTTTCGATGTCGAGCACAGTCAGGAAATCAATCGTGCCAAATTCACGGTCAATCGCCGGTGGCCCCGCGATCCAGGCGCCAAGTAAAAGATAGGCAGCCAGCAGTTTCGGCACGTGCGGCGCCGGCGGCAACGGTTTCGCCGTCGTGCAAACGGCCAGCGGACGTGGCAGCGTGCGGAACTCCAGCGGCGCGAGATGCCGCTGAGCCAGTTGGCGGTACAGCGCCAGCCCCTCAGCCGTGTTGTTGGTGCTGATCGAACTGCAGCCGATCAGAAACCGCGAGTGATGCCGCGCCGCGACCATGGCGATTCCGCGCCAGAGTATGGCCAGCACGTGCGAATTACGATGCTCCTTGTGAACGCACGCCCGGCCAAGTTCCAGGACCTGGCGGCGCTGGTTTTCAAACGGGCCAAGGTCGAATTCCATTTCGCTGTAGTAGCCGAGTGTCGCCAACGCGTTCCACCCGGTCTGGTAGCGATACGTCCCGACCACCTTGCCCGTGGTCGTCTCGCGCACCAGCAGGTGATCGCAGACGCTGTCGTAGGGGTCTTGGTCGCGTCCCGTGACGAAGGAGGAGACCAACCCTTCCGCCAGTTCCACGTTGAACACTTCAAAGCGCAGCCTCTGTGCTTCCATCACGTCCGCCCGCGTTTCCGCCTCGGTGATGACATAACGTTCGGCCGATGTTGTGGTCGGAGATAGAATTGTATTTTCCATGCCGCCACGATGCGCCACGCTCGTGACCACCAAAGCACGGAATGGTTACGATTCGGCAAACACGGCAAACTCCACCGGCCGCACGAACACCGCCTCGAACAAACCGCGTTTGCGCGACGCACCTTCGATGTGCAGCCCGGCCTCGGCGCTGGCGCGCACGCGAATCAACACGTGATGCTCGGTGACTTCGCAGGCGACCTCGCTCACCCACTGCAAATGCGGCCGGTCCAGGCCGTCGGCCAGCCGCAGCAGCGACGCGAGGCGCTGGATCATGTTCCGGTTTTGTTCCGGCTGCGCGATGTAGTCCTCGTGTCCGGCGGACGGCTCGGATTTGCGGTGGTAGCGCGCAACCATCGCGATCAACTCGATCTCGGCCGGGCTGAATCCGGGAAGCTTGTCGCGGTTCAGGCGGATCAAATCGGCGCTGTGTTTGTGGTGTTTCTTGCCGCTGACGGTCCAGCCGATGTCGTGCAGCAGCGCGGCGGCCTCGAGGATGTCGCGCTCCGCGGCACTGAGTTGATGGAGCGGTTGAAGCTGGTCGAAGAGCGCGAGCGCGAGGTCGCGGACCTTGTGGGCGTGTTCGATTTCCCAGCCGTACACCGCAAGGAGTTGTTCCGCCGGGACGACGCGCGGGTTCATTTCGCGAGCGTGCGGGCCACCAACGCGCCGCCGAGGACGCCGGCATCGTCGCCGAGGCCGCTGTCCACGATCTTCACGCGTTCGTCGGTCGCGCCGATGACGTGCGCCCAGGCGGACTTGCGGATGTGGGGGAGCATCTTGTCGCCGAGCGCCTCGATCAGGCCGCCGCCGAGGATGACGGCTTGCGGGTTGAGCACGTTGATGAGGTTGGCCGCGCCGATGCCGATGTAGTCGCAGGCGTCGTCAATAATTTCGCGGACCAGCTTGTCGCCTTCGAGGTACGCCTCGGCAATGATCCGGCTGCGGATCCGGCGCGGGTCGCCGTCGCACATGTCGTGAACGACACTCTTGCGTCCGTCGGCCATCTCCTCGATGACACGGCGGACGATGGCGCCACGACTTGCCACCGCTTCGAGACAGCCGCGATTGCCGCAGCCGCATTTCGGCCCGCCGCTGGCGATGACGGTCATGTGCCCAATCTCGCCGCCCATGCCAGCGGAGCCGCGGTATTGCTGGCCGCCGATAACGATGCCACCGCCAATGCCGGTGCCGACGAACATGCAGACGAAATCCCGGAGCTTCCGACCGGCGCCGAGATGTTGGACGGCCGTGGTACCGGCTTGGACGTCGTTGACGACGACGACGGGGATGTGGAGACGGGCGCTGAGAAGCTTGCCAAACGGGAAATCCTTCCAGCGAAGGTTGGGCGCGACACGGACGATGCCGCTGCGGGTATCCACCATACCGGGTACGCCGACGCCGATGGCGCAGACGGCGGTGTGCGGGACGGCGGAAACGGCAAGGGCTTCGTTGACGCATTCGGCGATGCGACCAAGGACGGCCCCGGGACCGAGGTCGGGTTTGGTGGATTTCTTCTCGCGGGCGAGGAGGCGGTTGCGTCCGTCAAAGACGGCGGCGAGGATCTTGGTACCGCCAAGGTCGAGGCCGACGGCAAAAGTTTTTCCGCTGGGTCGTTTCATCACCATTCCTCCACGGCTTTGGTGAGCCGTCCGATGAGTTTATCGAGCGCCTTCAGGTCGCGGCGGCGGCCCTTGTGTGGTTTGAGGTCAAGTCCTTCAATCGCGATGATCATGCGCCGCAGCTCGGCCATCCGTTTCGGACTTGGCGCGGCGTCAACCAGTGTGCGGTCCACGCGGGCGATATCGGCCTGGAGACTGGCAAGGTAGTTGCCGCCGACTTCCTTGACGAGGACGCGCAACGTTTGGAGCGCGGCAGAGAGTTCGCGCTGGCGGCTGTGGAATCGAGCATTCATTTCGTTTGGGTGAGGATTTCCTGGACCTTGGCGCGCAGTTCGGCGTGGATGGCGCGGGCGCGGCGGTTCCCGTTGATGATGGTAAAGCCGTACTCGGCCTGCATCCGGCGGAACTCGGCGAGGATGAGGCGCTGAAATTTCATGAAACTCTCAAACATGTCGCGCGACAAGCCGATGTCCATGCCGCTTTCCCAGTAGTTGAGCGTGGCGTTTTTGCGGAAATTGCGCTCGACGAGTGTCTGGGGACTGACGCGCAGGTAGAACACGGCGTCGGGTTTCAGCGCGATGGAGTAGAGCGACTTCACCCAGGCCGGGTTGGCGCCGCGAACGATGTCGCGCGCCATGAGCGTGTAGATGTAACGGTCGGCCAGCACCACAAACCCGGCACG
Source organism: uncultured Verrucomicrobiota bacterium (assembly GCA_903825435.1). GTDB lineage: Bacteria > Verrucomicrobiota > Verrucomicrobiia > Palsa-1439 > Palsa-1439 > CAIKAP01. The sequence goes on along the minus strand of CAIKAP010000239.1, from coordinate 4,733 downwards.
GAGCGCGGGGATGATGCTGTTTTCGAGCTGGTCGGCGAAATCGGTCGCGTAGAACAGGCTGCGGGTGGTATGGCTGAGGATGTTGCCCTGCATGGCGGCATCGAGTTCCTCGGCGACCAGCGTGCTGCGTTTGAGGCCGACGTTGACGGTGCCGTAGCCGAGGTTCTCGAGCCAGTCCTTGAGCATCTCGATCTGCGTCGAACGGCCGGAACCGTCGGCGCCTTCCAGCACGATGAGTTTACCTTTCAACTCGGTGAAATCGCAGCCGGCCAGTTGCGTTCCGAAATGTCGCGTACTGATCTTGGGTGTCGCCTTCATTGTTTGCCCCTCCAGCGGTACGACGGCAGATCAATCTTTTGTTCGACGTACTTACGGACCATCGCCTGCTGTTTCTCGACGGGCAACATGCCGTTCATCACCATGAAGCCTTCCGGCTCCACCATCTTCTTGTACTCGTCGTAGATGCGGCCCTGGAAAATCTTGAAACTGTCGTACTCGTTGTCCGCGAGGTTCAGGTCCATGCCCGCCTCGAAGTACTTCAGTTTGGGACGACCGCTAAGGATGCGGCCCAACGAGACAGCCAGCGGCGTATCGAAGAAGAATGCAATGTCGGGCACGACAGCAAAGCTGTAGAGGTTGCGCACCCAGCGCGGGTCGCAGCCGCGGACGATGTCTCGCGCGAACGCGGTGTACATGTACCGGTCGGCCAGCACGATGTAACCCGCCCGCATCAACGGCAGGATCTGCCGCTCGAATCGGTCGGCAAAATCCGTCGCGTGCAGCAGCGAAAACGTCGTCGGCGTCAGCAACTGGCGTTTCTTGCCCTTGCGCGTCGCGTCCTTGACGAGCACGGAGGAATTCCATTCCGTGAAAAAGACTTTCAGGCCCTGCATCTCCATCCAACGCTTCAACAGATAGACCTGCGTGGACTTACCGGAGCCATCCAGTCCCTCCACGGCGATCAATCGGCCGGGATAATTGTGGTTCTTATTCATTGTCCAACTTCACTTTCTTGACCCAACGCCGCCCGCCGTCAAGAAACTTCTTCACAGTTTCATACCGGCGACGGTGTTCCTTCGCAAAATATTTCTTCAACGGCCCCTTTGGCAGGCGCTCCATCAACACCTCCACGTCGTGACACGTGCCCATCAACTCCTGCAACGTCTTCACCGACTCCATCCGCCCACCCACGTCGGCGCCGAAGACCGTCTCGGCGATCTCCAGACCATACCGGTACTTCTTGACCGCGATCCGCAGCTTGTGAAACGCCACCTCTCGATGTTTCTCGTCGAACCGTTCCAAACACCGGCGCAAAACCCGCCGCAGATCGGCCAGCGCGGCGAGCCCGTCCGTCTTGCCCCGGCGCTGCACCACCAGCGTCTCGACACGCGAGGCGATCTTCGCCGTCGTCATCGCGCGGTACAATTCCTCCAGTTCCGTCCGTGGCGGCACGCGTTTCCGCAGCAACGCCAGTTGTTCCGCCCTGTTGCTGGGAATATTACGGACAGATCCTCCCCGCAGCAGCGTCAGGTTCACATCGAGCACCCGCACCACGCCGAGCGCGTCCCCAAGCCGGGCAATCTGGCGGAGGAGTTGCCGGCACTCGCGCGGATCGAAGCCGTCGGCGAAAAACTCCAGCCCGACCCGCAGCCGGCGGGACGCCACGCGCATCCGATGCACCGTCTCCGCGTCGTCAAGGTCGGGCGACTCCGGAAACAGCCGACGCGTTTGCTCCAACAGGTATTGCTCGATTTGTTCGGCGAGTTTCATTCTTCCGCCCTGGCGCGGCGCAACAACACGGTGACGCGCGCCATCAATTCCCGCATCTCGAATGGCTTGGTGATGTAATCATCGGCCCCGCAGGAGAAACCTTCAAGTTTATTCTCCGTCGAGGCCATCGCTGTCACCATCAACACCGGCGTCTGCTGCGCCGGGCTGACCTTGATGAGGCGGCAGACTTCGAGGCCCTGCATCTGCGGCATCATCCGGTCGAGTATCACCAGTGATGGCTTGTGGGCAAAAACCGCGTTGAGCGCGGCGAGACCATTGTGCGCGATCAAGGAGGCGTAACCATGCCGACGCAGATGATAGGCAATGAGCCGCGCCGTGTCGTCCTCGTCCTCAGCGATCAGAACCAATTGCGGATCCGCTGTGCTCATTAAACAGCCAACTCCAACTCAGGCATCGCGACTTCTTCACGACTGCGCCAGCGGACCAATTCAATCCGTCCGTCGTAATCTTCGACCAGCGCCGTGCTGCTCTCGACCCAATCGCCGCAGTTGTAGTAGGCGATCCCGCGCGCCGTCGTTACGGCGGGCGTGTGGATGTGGCCGCAGACAACGCCGTCGGTGTGGTGCAACTCCGCGAAGTGGGCCACCGCCTCTTGGAACCGTCCGATGAAACTGACAGCCTCCTTGACGCGACCCTTGACGTACGCGCTGAGCGACCAGTAGTTGAGGCCGAGGTGGTTGCGGATGAAATTCAGCGGCACGTTCGCCTTCAACAGCGCCGTGTATCCGAAGTCGCCGAGATACGCCAGCCACTTGGCGTGCGTGATGACCGTGTCGAACTCGTGCCCGTGCAACACCAGCAGCTGACGCCCATCGGCGGTGTGGTGGATGTCGTGTGTCTTGATGACGACGTTGCCGTAGATGCCGGCAAAATGGGCGCAGAACTCGTCGTGATTGCCCGGTATCCAGATCACGTCAGTGCCCTTGCGGGCTTTGCGCAGCAGTTTCTGGATTACGTCGTTATGTGCCTGCGGCCAATACCGATTCCGCCGCAGATGCCACAAGTCCACGATGTCACCGACGAGGTACAGCCGCTCGCACTCGTGGCTCTTGAGAAACTCCAACACACCCTCCGCGTCGCAATGCCGCGTGCCGAGATGCAGGTCCGAGATCCAGATGGTTTTGCAGTTCATGCGCCCATAGCCTCGCCGGCCGGGTTGTCGGTCCGATGACAGGCAGGTTACGGAATGGTGAAAAAGTTGCCAAGTGGCCCCGGATGCGCTACATCAGCGCGCATGAGCGAATGGATTAACGCCGCCAAGACCGGCGAACTCAAGCCCGGCGAAGTCAAGGTCGTCACCGCCGGGGAACGCGAGATTGCACTGTTCAACGTGGAGGGCAAATTCCACGCGATTGACAACCTCTGCCCGCACCGCGGCGGGCCGCTCGGCGAAGGCGTCCTTACCGGCAACATCGTCATCTGCCCGTGGCACGGCTGGCAGTTCGACGTCACCACCGGCGCCTCGCCCGTCATCAAAACCGTTTCCGTGAACAAATTTGAAGTCGCCGTCGAAGCCGGCGACTTGAAAGTGAAGGTGGACTGACATGGCACTGAAATCCGCATGGGAACTCGCCCTCGAACGCACCGGCGGCAAGTCGTCGGTGAAACTCACCGACGCACAGAAAGCGAAGCTGGCCGAGCTGGACAAGCTTTACACCGCCAAGATCGCGCAGGAAGAACTCACGTTGAAACCGAAGATCACCGAGGCCCAAGCCGCCGGTGATGCCGAAGCGGTGCAGAAGCTTGAAGGACAACTCCAGACCGTCCTCGGACGGATCCGCCGCAAACTCGAAGAGGAAAAGGAAGCCGTCCGCAAGGAAACCTGACGCAACCGTGCCTTTGCGTTGCAGTCCGGGGCTATGGTATAAAATTATCATGATACGAACCTGCCTAGTCTGCCAGAGCGCCTTTGAGGCGGCGAGTGATGATCCCGCCATCACGCAAGGCATCTGCCTACAGTGCAGTGAAGGATTTGTCGCGCCCGCACCCGTAATTGCGCTCAGCGAGCTCCTCAACCAGATTGAAGTGCCGGTGTTGTTGATGGACGACGATGTGCGGGTGGCCGGTTACAACCGCGCCGCGCACGCGCTGCTGGGCGGTCAGCACCATAATCTTAGTGGGCGTCTTGCCGGTGAAGTTATTGAGTGCGTGAATGCGAGGCTGCCCGGCGGCTGCGGACAAACCGAGAACTGCAAAGGCTGCGCCCTCCGCCACGCCATCACCACCACCCACCAGACCGGCCAAAACAAACACAACATCCTCGCCAAACAGCTCGACATGCTCATCTCAACCGAAAAGGTAGGACGGTTCGTGTTGCTGCGCATTGACGACACACAGAAATTGTAAACCGGCGAACGTCCTTGACAGAAATTCGCAGGTCAACTTTCATAAACCCATGGTAGCCAAACGACTTGCAAAGCCACCTATGCACATTGTTTGTCCTAATAACAATGTTCGACAGCACGGAAGACACAATGAAACGACTGCTGATTCTCTTTGGGATTTTAGATGCGTTTCTCTTTCTTCGTTTCATCAGCCAAGTTTATGCACCATTTCGGATCGTATCATCTAACGCTTCCATGATTGCGATTTCCGATTCCGGCCTTTGAGCCGCATTTCTTTTGTCGCTTGTTTTCTCCGCCTATGGTTTTATTCGCGTACGACGCTGGGCGCTTGTGCTCTCATACGTTCAGTTTCCGCTTCGCTTCGTGTTCGTTCTTTTGTCGTTCGGCTTCTTGGCTCTTGCGAGCCGCGTATCGGGCACGCCCGGCATATACCAGCCCATTATTTATTTCGCAATGGGTTTGGAGGTTGTCCGGCTTGCTGTCACGATTGCCGCTCATTGTAGCGCCCGAACTGGTTTGAGGAGTTTTCACGTTGGTTTGAGCAATCGTGGCGCTTGTCGGGTAGAGACGTAATACTGACAGAATGTCTGAGGGTGA
>CAIKAP010000238.1 GCA_903825435.1 uncultured Verrucomicrobiota bacterium | reverse complement strand
GGCGCGTTGTTCAACGACAACAGTGCATCTCCCCGGAACGAAACGACGTTGTTCACCAGTAACCCGGTTTCGTTGCGCCGCCGGTCAGCCGGGTCTGGGTGCGCGTCGCCGCCAAAGGCAGCCATAATACCGGTGGCTGGAGCGATCCCGCGTTGGTCACCGTGCCGTAACCGTCAAGTCCGAAGCAGCACCGGGCTGGAGTCGCCTCCAGCCCGGTTTGTTTTTGTGGGCGCGCGCCGCCGACCTGCTCAAGAAAGTTTTTAGCCAGACGCAGAAGTAGCCTTGCTCTACCCGACCGCAGGCTATATCATCCGCCTCATGTTTGTTGACAAAGTTAAAATCTCCGTCCGCGCCGGTGATGGCGGCAATGGTTGCGTCTCGTTTCGACGCGAGAAATTCATCGATAGCGGCGGCCCCGACGGCGGCAACGGCGGCAAAGGCGGCGACGTGGTTCTGGTCGCCGACAGCAACACATCCGACCTCTCCGATCTGTTCTACGGGCCGCACCTCGTCGCCAAGAACGGCGAACATGGCCGCGGCAAGAACTGTTACGGACGCAACGCCAAGGATGTCATCGCCAGGGTGCCTATCGGCACACAGGTCTATCTGCTCGGCGAAGTGACACGCATAAAGAAGGCCACCCGCTACCATCCCGCCGCCTCTCAGGAGGAGTTCGACCCGGACGTCAACGTCGGCATGCCCTACGGCGACCGCCGCCGCACGACCTCGAGTCCGTCCATCACTACCGAGGGCGAACGCACGATTCTCACCGATCTCGTCGAGGACGGCCAACGCTTCGTTCTGGCGCGCGGCGGAGGCGGTGGGCGCGGCAACACGACGTTCAAGAGTTCAACGCACCAGGCGCCGCGCGAGTTCGAGTACGGCGAGCCGGGTGAGGAACTGCGGGCAGAAATGGAGTTGAAGACCATCGCTGACGTCGGGCTGGTCGGTTTCCCGAACGCGGGCAAGTCAACGTTGATCTCAAAAATCACACACGCCCATCCGAAGATCGCCCCCTACCCTTTCACAACGCTGACGCCCAACGTCGGTATCCTCAACTTCGCCGACTACGGGCGCGTCCGCGTCGCGGACATACCGGGACTGATCGAGGGAGCGCACACAGGCAAAGGCTTAGGACACGATTTCCTCCGTCACATCGAGCGGTGCCGGCTGCTGTTGGTGTTGCTGGACATGGCCGGTGTGGACGGCCGCAAACCGTCGGACGACTACAAGCAGTTGCTGGCCGAGCTGAAATTCCACAACCCAGCCGTGCTGGACAAGCCGCGCCTGATCGTCGCCAACAAAATGGACCTGCCGGCAGCGAAGAAAAATCTTGCGGCGTTCAAACGCAAGCAACGCGGGCGCGTCCACGAGATTTCGGCGTTGGAAAGCGCAGGGCTGGAGAAGTTGAAAATGGCCATTCACAAAGCGTTGAAGTAGTTTTTCTTCAACTTCAGGAGGTTTGCCATGTACAAAATCATCGGAACCGACGGAAAAGAATACGGGCCGGTCAGTGTGGAGCAATTGCGGCAATGGATCGCCGAGGGCCGCGCCAACGCGCAGACGCTCGTGCAAGCCGAGGGACAGACTGACTGGAAATCGCTCGCCAATTTTCCGGACTTGCAGCCCATCGCTGTCCCGCCAACGATGATGCCGCCCGTCCAGCCAACCATTCCCACCAAACCGCCCGGCGCAGACAAAAAGATCGCCGCCGGCCTTTGTGGCATTCTTCTCGGTGGACTTGGTATTCACAAGTTTGTGCTCGGATACACAGGAGAAGGCGTGACGATGCTTCTCGTTTCATTGTTAACTTGCGGCATAGGCTTTTTTGTCATGGGGGTCATTGGCCTGATCGAAGGCATCATTTACCTGATGAAATCCGACGAGGAATTTGTGGCGACGTACATCCGCGCCAAGAAAGGCTGGTTCTGATCTTCGCATGACGCAAAACCGTCAGGAGATACTCGTGATCGCTGCGGTCACGACGGTAATCCTCGCTCTGGCGTTTTTCCTCGATCCCACGCAGGCCAACTGGCTACCCACCTGCCCCGTTCACCAAATGACCGGCCTCTACTGTCCGGGCTGCGGCTCGACTCGCGCGCTGCATTGTCTGTTGCACGGGAAACTTGCACTCGCTCTTCATTTCAACCCGCTCACCGTCACCGCGCCGCTCCTGCTGGGGGCGATGGCGGTCGCGCCGCGCACGACGTGGCGACCTGCCGTGGGTTGGGTAGTTCTTGCCATCGCTGTTTTGTTTGGCATTTTGCGAAACATTCCGCTAGAAGTCTTCCAAGTCTTACGTCCCTGAAACCAACAGAAGGAGAAGTTGCCATGTACAAGATCACTGGCGGCGATGGCCGCGAATACGGTCCTATCTCAATAGAACAACTCCGCCAATGGATTGCCGAAGGCCGCGCCAACGCCCAGACTCAAGTTCTCCCAGAAGGCGCTACCACATGGCAACCGTTGGGATCGCTCCCCGAATTCGCCGATTCCGGCGACGGAGTCGTCTCACCAACTCCACTAACCAGCGAAACGGCGGACATCGCCGGCTTGGCGGCACGCGATTACCAAGCGGACATCGGCGGCTCCGTCTCGCGCGCATGGGAAGTGTTGAAGAACAATCTCGGCCTTCTCATCGGCGGAACCCTCTTGTACGGACTGATCGTCATCGGCATCGCCCTCATTGGCGCCATTCCCCTTGTCGGAATTCTCGGCAGCATCGCCCAACTCATCCTGACCGGCCCCCTTGTCGGCGGCTTGTACTGGCTTTGCCTGAATGTGGTTCGCAAGCAGCCCGCCGAAGTGAGCGATATCTTTGCCGGGTTCAAACGCGGTTTTGGCAACCTCATTATGGCGCACATCGTGCCTACGTTGATCACCATCGCATTCGTTCTTCCGGGCGCCATCATGCTTGGCATCGGCATCGCCATCACTTCGGCGGCTCGGCACGGCTCACATGCCCCGCAGGCACTAGGAATCGGGCTTGCGTGCATCGGCGGGCTGCTGTTGCTCGCGGCAATATGTGTCGCGATTTACATCGGAACCTGTTGGATTTTTGCCGTGCCGCTGGTCGTGGACAAACAAATTGGTTTCTGGGACGCCATGAAACTCAGCCGTGCGCAAGTCCGGAAACATTGGTGGAGCGTGTTCGCCTTCCTCCTCGTCGTCGGCCTTCTCGGCACTGCCGGCATTCTAGCCTGCGGTATTGGCCTTATTTTTACCGGGCCACTGGCGATGCTGGCCATCATTCATCTGTATGAGGAAGTCTTCGGCGCACGTGCCGCCTGAACTGAAAACGCCGCCCGTACTCGCACGCAATTGTCTTTGGACAAACCTCCTCGGTCTTCCCGGCCTCGGCTCCTTCCTTGCCGGACAACGCTTCGTCGGCGCGGCGCAGATGCTCCTCGCGCTTACCGGGTTCGGGCTCAACTTGTTCTGGTGCGTTGCCTTCGCCGCACAATGGATTACCAAGCAACTACCTCTTGACGGTGGCCACCAATTCCGGTGGGGCTTGATTGGCGTTGGACTGTTTGCCCTCTCTTGGTTCTGGGGTTTGGCGACCGGCTTGCAGATTCGCCGCGCCGCGCGTACAAACAACCCGTGACCACTCCCCTACTCCAACCCGGCCAGCGCATCGAACTCGACATCACCACCGTCGCCTTCGGCGGCGACGGCATCGGGCGCATCGACAACTTCGTCGTCTTCGTCCCGTTCGTCATCGCTGGTGAACGCGTTGAAGTCGAGATCGTGGATGTACGGAAACGTTTTGCCACCGCCGACCTTGTCCGTGTCATCACCCCGTCGCCACACCGGGTCGCGCCTCGTTGTCCGTACTACGCCAACTGCGCCGGGTGCCAGTACCAGCACGTTGACTACGCGCACCAACTCGAAATGAAGCGCGCCCAGATCTGCGACGTGTTCCAGCGCATCGGCAAAATCAAAGAACCGCCCATCGAACCGGTCGTCGGCTCGCCGCGTCCGTACCATTACCGGAACAAACTCGTCGTCCACGGTCCCGGCAAACCCGGTTTCTGGACAACGCGCGGACGCAGCATCATCGGCATCGAGCAATGCCCCATCGCCCGCGAACCAATCAACGCCAAGCTCGCCGAGGTCAGTCAACAACCGTTGGAAAACGTTCACCTCACCCTTCGCACGAACACCAGCGGCAACGTCTGGACATTCATCGAACCGGCGCCTGAAAACGCGTTTGTCGAGGAGACGTTGCTCGGCAAGACGCTCTCCGTCCCGCTCGGTTCATTCTTCCAAGTCAACGCTGAGGTCATTGCCCTCGCCATCGAACACGCCCGGTCCGCGTTTGCCGCGAGCGGCTGCAAAGTACTCGTGGACGCCTATTGCGGCGTTGGTTTGTTCGCGTTGATGCTCGGCGACATAGCCGGGCACGTATACGGCATGGAAATCTCCGAAACCTCCATCGCTGCCGCCAACGCCAACGCCGTGCGCCTCGGCCTGACCAACTACGATTTCTATCCCGGCTCGACCGACCGTCTCCTCTTCTACACCCAACGCCAGTGCAACCTCGATGACGTCTGCCTCATCCTCGACCCGCCGCGCAGCGGTTGCGGCAAAAAGGTCTTGAAGACACTCTCCCAACAAAAGCCCCGCAAGATTCTCTACATCTCCTGCGCACCGGCAATGCTCGCCCGCGACGTGAAAGAGTTGATCCGGCACGGCTACAAACTGGAACGCGTCACGCCATTCGACATGTTCCCGCAAACCCAGCACTGCGAAGCCATCGCGGAGTTAACGATATGAAAATGAAATTCATCTTTTTGCTCGCAACCGTCATCGCACTGACCGCCATACCGGCACGCGCCCGACAGGAGGCGCTACTCGACTTCGCCAAAGGACAACAGCCGAACGACACCGGCAGCGACACCGCCTTCTACAACCTGGAAGACTGCAAGGAACTCGGCGGCCAGGCCTTGAAAGTCGCATTTCCGAACGGAGACAGCTTCGGCGACCGCGCCGCCAAAGTCACAAACTGGAAACCATTCACACGCCTAGAGTTCGCCGTATTCAATCCATCTACCGAACCGGCAACCATCAACCTGAACGTGAAACACCACCGCTCCACGAATTATTCCACCCGCATCGACATGCCAATCGCCATTGCCCCCGGCCGCAACGCCATCAAACTCGACATCGCCGACATGCACAACGTCAACAACTCCGCGCCCGATCTCGACAAAGTGGTTCGCTGGTATTTCGCGAATTCTACCGGAAAGAAAGTGACGCTATTTTTTGGCAACATAAACCTCGTTAGCGATGACACCCCTCCATCCTCACCGACAGCACCCCTTCTCACCCACGGCACAGTTTATCGAGTGCGAGGAAAAGTCGGCGATCAAGACGTGGATCTGACAATCACACCGGAGACCACAGCGATGCCGGTATCAGCTTCCGCAGTGGTGCCGGTACCACTACCGCAGCCGACCGTTGTCGCCATTCGCCCGCCGATGCCGACGGTCGTCGCACCCGTCCTCTTCAACACACCGGAAGCCGATGCGATTGCCAGCGCGCTCCAAGTTTTCCCGCCCGACAACGCTTGGAACCAAGATGTCTCGCACTGGCCGGTTCACCCGAGCTCCCGCTCCATTATCGCCTCCATCGGCGCCGACAAGCCGTTTCGCTACAACCCGGACATGGGATTCATCCTCGTTCCACCCAATCAACCGCGCGTTCCGGTCAAAATCATCGATTACCCAGCCGAATCCGATCGCGGCCCGTTCCCTGTTCCCACCAATATTCCCATCGAAGGCTGGCCGGCGGCTGTGCAATCCCAAAGCCTCGACGAGCTTCAACGTGATGCCGCCAACACCGGCGGCGACCGACACGGTATCATTGTCGATCCAATCAATCGCGTTTTGTATGAGTTTTTCGGAATGAAACGCACCGCTGCCGGCTGGCAGGCCGCGCAGGCGTCTGTGTTCGACCTCAAAACCAACAAACTCCGCCCCGATGGTTGGACCAGCGGCGACGCTGCCGGGCTCCCGATTTTTCCCGGCACAGTTCGCTACGATGATCTTGCCCGAGGCATCGTCACACATGCCATGCGCGTCACGGTTCGCCGCACCCGTCGCGCCTACGTCCCACCCGCAACACATTTCGCCAGCAAGTACACTGACGAGAACCTTCCCCGTATGGGCGAAAGAATCCGTCTTCGTCAAGACTTCGGCATTACCGGTTTCTCCCCTTCTGTGCAGGCGATACTCAAAGGCTTGAAGAAATATGGAATGCTTGTCGCCGACAATGGCATCGACTGGGCCATCTCCGTCGCCCCCGACCAACGCATCCCCGTCCTCCACGAAGAACTCCGCCGCGTGAAAGGCTCCGATTTCGAAGTGGTGGTCTCGCCCCTTGGCAGCCGTGTTTGTGGTGCTGCTTTTTAATATGTATCGACCGGTGTGTAGAATTCGCGCTTTGCTGAGGGAATTGAAGGATTGCAAAAACGGCCAAGAGCGGTTTTACAAAACCATTGCTCTACCAGCTGAGCTACATCGGTCTCCGAAAACATCGCGCCGCGTTATGCTACGACTTCACCTCTTGGCAAGCGTCACCTTCAACGCTGCCGTCGCGAATACACACATCCAGCCAAGCATGGCACAGCGATATTCTTCTGGTCTTGGATGGGCCAATGCTTATTATCTTCTGCTAAATACAGGAGCATTCAGTGAAACTGAAGAACCCCAACACCCAAGTTTTTGTGCCTGACGGTGTACGGATTGAAGATGCGTTGCGTCGCACCACGCACCTCGGCATCGGCGCGCACCAGGACGATCTTGAATTCATGGCATTCCACGGCATCATCGCCTGCTATCACAGCGACGAGTTGTGGTTCGGCGGGGTCACCTGCACCAACGGCGGGGGCAGCGCCCGCACCGGCCCGTACGCCAGCTTCACCGACGCCGACATGATGGCCGTGCGCCAACGCGAACAGAACACCGCCGCGACGGTTGGCCGGTACGGTGCGATGATCCAACTCAACTACCCGAGCAGCGCCGTCAAAAGCGCCACTGACCCGTCCGTGAAGGACGACCTCAAGGCGATTCTGACCGAGACGCGTCCGCAGGTGGTCTACACGCACAACCCCGCCGACAAACACGACACCCACATCGGCGTCGTCATCGCCACACTCCAAGCCATCCGCGAACTCAAGTCCAACCAGCGCCCCTCGAAAGTCTGGGGCTGCGAGATCTGGCGCGCCTTGGATTGGCTGCCGGACAACGAGAAGGTGTTGATGGACGTCAGCGCCCACGAGAACCTCGCCGCAGCGTTAAATGGCGTGTTCGACTCCCAGATCGACGGGGGCAAACGCTACGATCTCGCGGCGATGGGCCGCCGCCGCGCCAACGCCACGTTTTTCGAGTCGCACGCGACCGACAAGACGACGATGCAGATTTTCGGAATGGACCTGACGCCACTGGCGCAGGACGAGACACTCGACATCGTCGGATACGTCACCGGCCTGATTGACAAGTTCAAGGCCGACGTGACGCAGAAGCTCGGCAAACGACTTGGACGTTAGCGGCGGAATCCCAACGCAGCCGGAACAAAACCGGAACATTTCCCTTTCCTGTCATTCTGAGCGAAGCGAAGAACCTCGCAATGGCACATCCCTCGCGTGATTCTTGAGAGATCCTTCGACTTCGCTCAGGATGACAAGATGAGAGGCCGGAACATTTTCCGATGTAGGCCGTGTGCCCTCACATGGCGCGGTGTCTCGGCGAGAAATGATTGACTTTGGGGGACAACGGTTATACACGTCGCTCTTGGAGCGAGATGACGGCGATGGGATTCATCTACAACAGCATCGCAACCGACGTAGGGAAACGCACCCGTATCATTGTTGACACCGGCGGCGGCTACGCCAACGGCAATACCCCACCCAATCCGCCCACTGCGCCGCAGGCACCGAAATGCGGCAACCCTCTGACCGATACCCCAAAACAGGACATGAACAGGATAGGAGGCCATATGAAGAAGATAAGGAGGGTTGTATCACTGCGAGCGATGTTATCGCTTTCGGTTGTTTTCTTCCTTGTTGTTTTAGGAGATATACCTGTCGTTAAAGCAGTGGAGAATCTTACCGTTGAAGGTGAATGGGAAGTAATTTCGTCAAGTTCAGGAGGGGAATCGCGCATCGGCACAAGGATGTTAATTTCCCGCAAGGGCGATGGTTATGAGTGTAGATCTGTGCCTGATGACAACAACCCGATTATCGCTACAGGTAATCAGAGGCGCATCACCGGTACATATAGCGCGAATCCTAAGGATTTAATCCACATCGGTGATCAACTGTCTCCTTCCGTTTTTGCGCAACTCCCCAAGCAAATTGGACTCCATAGGTCATACACTCTATCAGTTGACGGCAACTTTCTGACGAGAGTGTCGGACACAGTGAATTTCTATTGGAAAACAAATAGGGAAACTGGTGCCATTTCAAATGTCAGGTATGAAGTGGAGTCAGGTCGAGATAAAATAACTCTTAAGCGCATTTCCGGACCACCCTCAAGGACGGAGGCGGAAATCGCTCCCCGTACGTCTACGAGCGTCGCTGCCCGACCGACGCGAGCGGAGACTGCCCTTACGCAGCGCCAACAGGAAGCAGTGAGCATCAACGAGCAGGGTAACCAGTACTACAACAACAAGCAATGGCAACAGGCCGAGGCTGCGTACAAGGCTGCGTTGGACAAGAATCCAGACGACCCGGTAATCCGAAAGAATCTCGAGAATGCCCGCCAACAGGAAGCGCATAGCATCAATGAGCAGAGTATCCAATATTACAATAACAGACAATGGCAACAGGCCGTGACCGGATTTGAAGCCGCATTGGACAAGAATCCCAACGATCCGGTCATCCGCCAGAACTATAAGAACGCCGTCGCTGCCCAAGCCGCTGAAGCCGCAGCGCGGGTTGGCCCTACCAGCACCACTTCGCCTACCGCTGGTGGGGCGAGTGGACACACGGCATTGGATCAGGCGTACACCAGCAACCAAGAAACGCGACAAGGTCTGCAATCTGGCAGCCGTGAACATATGAAAGAGCAATCGAACAAGGTATTCGATAATCCCGTTCCCTTGCAGTCTTCCGGGATCAATCCCGCAGTGGATCTGAGAAACGTGGGCAAAGCGCCCGTGTTGCCGGTCTTCGTGAAGAAGGACAAGGCAATCATCCAGATGCAAAGGGACCACGATGCCTACGTGGCCACCCAGCAAAAGAAGGATGCGGAGTTGACAGAGATTCGCCAGCAGATTGCGGCTGAACCCGATTCAACAAAAAAGGCAGATTTGATGAGGAAGGCAGTGGTGATCAAGGCTGAGAGTTCCGACGCTGAGTACCAAGCGGGAGTGATGAACAAGGAAATCGAGAAGCGAGCCAAACTGCTGATCGACACCCACGTGGAGGAAACACCTGAGTCCGGAGAACAGAAGAAACTGCTGCCTGACCCTCCCCCGGACTTAGGCAAGGCCTGGAATTTTCAAAAGGT
>CAIKAP010000237.1 GCA_903825435.1 uncultured Verrucomicrobiota bacterium | reverse complement strand
GCCTTCGTGCATGAGAATCTCCTCCTGTGTGAGGGGAGCCGGATACACCCCAGAGAAGGGTTTTGGAATTGAAATCGAAAAAACTCATCACCGTGCTTTGGCCCATATTTGACGGGCATCAACTCGATATCAACCAACTTTTAATCGGACAGCAGTGGCCCACATTATGTTCTACCGATTTCGCGTATTTCGCGTTTCTCGTAATCCATTACCGTTTGCCGCCGTGTTGTTCAAGCAGTGTAACGATGGCAAGAATGCCGGCAGCTTGGATGAGAACGATGACGGCAGCAGTCGCTTCCGACCAGAGCAACACCGTCGCGCCGAGACCGAGTGTCAGCGTGATGAGATAAATCAACGTTACGGCCCAGCTTTGCGGCAGGCCGAGTTTCACGAGGCGATGCGAGATGTGCGTCGTGTCGCCGACCGACACCCATTGGCCGCGCCGCAACCGCATCCAACAAACCAGCGCCATGTCGAACAACGGCACCGCCAACACCAGCAACGGAATCAACACCGGCAAGTGCGTCGGCGTCGTCTCCTCATGGTAGAACGTCGTCATGATTGGCAGCACCGCCAGCATGAACCCGACGAAATGGCTTCCCGAATCGCCGAGAAAAATCTTTGCCGGCTTGAAGTTGTGCGGCAGGAAACCAAACAGCGCACCCGCCAGCGCCAACGCCAGCACACATACGAAATACTGATGCTGCACACCTGCGATGAACGCGAACAGCATCGCGCACACCAGCCCGACGCCCGCACAGAGGCCGTCCATGTTGTCGAGGAAGTTCAGCGCATTCGTCACAGCCACGATCCAAAACACCGTCAGGAGCAGGCTAACAATCTGACTCGGAACGAACAGCGTGATCCGCATCCCCACCGCCCAAACCAGCACCGCGATGAGAATCTGACCGAGCAGTTTCGGACGCGCCTTCAAATCCTTCTTATCGTCCACCGCGCCGAGCAACACCATCGCCGCCCCGCCGCCGAGCACCACCAGCAGTTTCGCCCACACGGAGAATGCGCCGGGCACGTGAATACTCAAATCCCCCGGCGCGCACCGCGACACGAGCGGCATTACGATGAAGTAGTTCAGCAGGATGTTTGTCGCAAACGCACCAAACACCGCGAAACCGCCGAGCAACGGCATCGGCTCCGCGTGGATTTTGCGTTCCTTGTCCGGCTCGTCGAGGAACTTCAGCGTAAACGACAGCCGCTGAAACACCGGGGTCAACAGCAGCGCCAGCACGAAGCTCACGTCGAACACGTAGAAGTAGATTAGGATCCAGTGCATCGTAGCTCCCGGTAGAGTTGTTCGATCTGTTGCACCATTCGTTCCTCGGTGAACTGTTCCCGCACCAATGCGCGTCCTTGCGCCCCCATCCTAGCCGCCAGCGCCTTGTCCTGCAACAGGCGAATCACCGCGTCCGCCAGCGCTGCCGTGTCGCCGGGCCAAACCAGGAAACCGGTCTCACCGTCGCGACAAACTTCGCGCGCACCATCCACGTCGAACGCCACCACCGGCTTGCCGCACGCCAACGCCTGCGGCAACGTCCGCGGCAGCCCCTCGCGCAGCGACAGATGTACCAGCACGTCCATCTGCGCCACGTACCGTGGCATCTCCGACGGCGGCACCAATCCGGCGAAAATAAAATGGTCGCGCAACTCCAGTCGCTCCGCCCAACGTTCGTATCTCTCGCGATAGATGCCGTCGCCAACCAACAGGAACTTCACGTTCGGCACCGCCGCAACGATGCACGGTGCCGCCTCGAACAGAAACTCGTGTCCCTTCAACCGGAAGAATCGCGCCACCTTTCCGACAACAAGCTCACATTTCTCCGACGGAGGTTGTGCCTGCGCGAACGCATCGATGTTCATTCCGCTGTGGATCGTCACGTACTTGCCCGTGATACCGGCTGCTTGGTACTGCTCGGTCATCGCGTCGGCTACCGACACAAACTGTGTCGTCCACTCCGCCGCGACTTGCTCCAACCAGCGGAACAGCCAGTTACCGAGCGGATTCTGGTACGAATAAAACGACGGCCCGTGAATCGTGTGCACCACCACCGGCACACCTGCCAACCGCGCCGCCAAGCGCCCGATGATACCCGCCTTGCCGCTGTGCGTGTGCACGACATCGTAGCGGTGTTTCCGGAACAATTGCGTCAGCGCGATGCACGCGCGAACATCGCGCCACGGATTAGGCTCGCGCCGCAGATCGTCAATTACCGTCACCGGGACATCGCCGACTTGCGGAAGCAGCGATCCTTCCGGGCCGGTCTGCGGCCCGATCACTAGGTCCACCTCGTGGCCGCGTTTTCGCAGGCCGACACACGTCGCGACGGTGTTCTCCTGGGCACCGCCGACAATCAACCGCGTGATGACGTGACAAACCTTCATTGCTTCCATTCAAACACCGCGCCGCATTCCGCGCGATGAATTTCTCGACCGAGATGCGCCTGCACCGCCGCCACGTCGAGGCCGCGAGGGTAACCGTAGTTCTGGCGCAGCCGGTTCAACTCGGAGAAATTCACATACACATGCGTCACCCCGTTCGTCGCGTCGGGAACGAACCGGTCGAACGCCGTCGCCCACACCACCGCGTGCTGCGCGTAGTACGCGCGCCCCTCGCCGAGGTAAAGCACCTTGGCCGTCGGCGGCAGATGCTCGTTCATCCAGAGAATCGGCTCGAAGCTCTGCCGTCCCAGCCGCGCGACAAACTCCCGCCGCGATGAATTACCCAACACATGGCTCACGAAGTTGATTTGCGGTGGCACACGCTCCGGCCGCTCGACATCTGCGAGGACATTCATCCCCATGATCGTCAAGCCTACGCCCATGACCGCCACCGCCACGCCGCGCGTCCAGCGCGTCTCGCACAACGCAAATGCGCCCACCATCGCCGCCAACGGAAACGCAGGGAACAAGAACCGCCACGGACGGAAGGTCATCGCGTACCACGCGACGTACACACCCACAAACAACCACGCCGCCCGACGGGCCGGTTGGTCGGCGCGCGCAAACAGGATCAGCGGCACGGCCAGCAGTAACAACGGGGTCGCGCCCGGCTCGGTGAATGAGTACCGCCACAACCGCTCGACGAACTGCCACAGCCCCGCCGCATCGAAGCTTGCGTAATGTTTCTGCGCGAACAGCGCCGCCTGTTCCGCGCCCCACTGCGGCGTGTGCGACCAGATCGGATAGACCGGGTTGCCCGACAGCAGCCAGTTCTTCAGCAGCCACGGAAGGACAAGGACAGCAGCCAGCAGCCAGCAGCGAAGGGATTTCCGTGTTGCGAATACAAACACCAGGCAGGGCAGCAGGACAACGGGAACCGCTGTCCATTTCGTCGCCACCGCGCAACCGGCAGCGAGCGCAGCGAGGCGGGTCTCGCCAAGAAGCAATCCACCGAAGGCGAGCGTACCGAAGAACGCCGTGGCAAGGTCAACGCGCGCCGTCATGCTGAGGTCCTGCACGAACGGCAAGCAGTAGAACAGCGCCGCCGCTGTGATCGCCACGCGCCGCGACCACAGCCGTGCAGCCACGGCATACACAGCCAGCGCCGTCAGCACACCGAAACTCCAGTGCAGGAGTTTCGCGGCGGTGTCGGAACCGGGCAGGTAAAGCATCTCGGCCAGTTGCGGCAGGTTCGAGTAAAAGTTGTGCGGCAGGAAAACAATCCGGCCAGCGCGCCGGTAGTCGGCCAGCGCGCCGAGGTGATACTCCAACTCGTCGTACTCGAACGCCGGCGCGAGCGCACCGAGCAGGTTCAACAGCGCGGCGACGGCGAGGAACACGAACAGCAGTTTCATCCACCCGTCCGTTGTCGGGACGCTGACCTTGCGGAGGAACTGGCGCGGCCACGGCAGCAGCCAGCAGAGCGCCAGCGCCAGCACACAGGGCGCAGCCGCCACGGAGAACGCGCCGACAAGCAACACCACCACGGACACGATCCAGAAGCCGACAGCCAGCGCAACCAGTCCGGCGAAAAGACTCTTCTCTGTCAGCCAGCGGGCAAGGATCGTTGCACCGACGCCAAAGGCAGCGAGCAGAATCAGCGCAACAGTCGCCGCAGCGGTGATGGTATCGCGAACAAACGCGCCAAAATGTGGGCCGACATGAAACGGTGATGTGGCTGCGAGTTGAACAAACTGGACGGGCCACAGCCATGCGTCGCAACGCACGAGCCAGACAAGCGCCACGCTCGCCGCCCAGGCGAGCTGGAGAAAAGCGAAGCGTGGCTCACAGCGCATACCGCCATTCTATGAGCCACGCCTCTTGTGGCAAGCCATCTATTGCCTAACGACCCCGAGACACAAACCGTCCGCGCGTCGAATCGTCACTCGTCTGACCGCCCCTGCGGTCACTGTCGCGGGAATCATTGCCACGAGATTCCCATGTGTTTCCGCTCGGAGCAGGACGTTGTTCGCGCGCCCCGGAGAACGAGTTCTGCCTTTCCGACGTTTGTGGAGATGGACGGAACTCGCGCTGCGGCTGGGCCTGAGATTCCTGACGAGCGGACGACCATGACGGGCGTTGCTCGCGCACAACCGGCTGCGCGTTGTTATTGGGCATCACCCGCGGCTCGGGTCTCGTCTGGGGACGGGATGTGACCACGGTTTCAGGCCGTTGCCGTTCCGTCTGGGCGGGCCGCACCGCTTCCGACGGACGGTTCACCTGCTCGCGACGCGGTTCGGGGGCAATAACACGGGGTGTCGTTGCCTGATCATTCCGCGGTGACGGCGCCACCGTGTTGGTTGGCCGTTGCGGACGGTCCGAGGAACCAACCGGACTCGATATCACCGGCGGCGCCGCCACACGGTCCTGCGACGCGCGTTGCGTCACCTGCTCCGACCTACGCCCCCACAACTCCTCAGTCCGCCCCGTCTGCAGACGGTCGCCGACGTGTTGGCGAACTGTGTCAACGTGCGGCGCGTTGTTGATCACCGTGTTGTTGATGACGGTAACGTTATTGATTTTGACGGTGTTGTGGATGAAGGTCCGGTTCGCGTCCATTGGGCGATGGCCATGATGACGGATTGGCTCGCAGAAGCGCCCGAACTCGACGAATACGAACGCCCGCGGCGCCCAATTGATTTGCTCCCAAGCCACTATTCCGCCCCGCCCGCAAAACCACGGTGGCGGTAACGGCGCCCAGCCGTAGTAACCTCCCCCCTCCCGCCAAGAAACCCACGACGGACCCCAGACCGTGTCCGGCACCCACACCCAGCCATTGTACTGATCCCAGACCCAGCGACCGTAGTGATAGGTCGCCCACGCCCACGGCTCATCACTCTCCCAATACCATCCGGAATCGGTCCATACCCAGTGGCCAACCTCATATGGCTGCCAGTCGGTCCCGATGTAGGAGGGGCGCCAACAACGACCGTAGTCGCCCACCTCCACCCAGGAACCGTAAGCCCCCAACGGTTGGTAGAAATCACTGACACTGGAGACGGAAATACCGAACGAAAACGACGTTCTCGCATGGCTTGCGCTCACCGGTAACAGGTACAGCGCCCCTGCGATTACTGCCAGGCAGAATGTTCGAGTATTCATACATTGACTCCTTTCTGCCTGCTTCGACGCCGGGGCCGGGCGTTTGTTCAAAAAATTGTAAGCGAATACTTACAAGCTACCGATTGCGACCTCCGGGACCACCCGGGCTCTGCGACCGCCGCGAATCATCCTGATTTCCTCCCGAAGGCTGGTCCGTTCGCCCGCCCCGGCTCTCTGACGGCCTGACAACAGGCGACTCCGTCCGCCCCGACCGTGGCGCCACTTCCTCCCGCGTGACCGACGGCGCCGCCGAGCGTGCCGGTGGCAATGCCTGGCCGCCGAAGAAATGTCCGCGATTCGCATTCACTGGCCCGCTTGATTCCGGCGCACGCTGCACCGACGGCTGGTTTGACGGCTGCCTGGGTGTCGGCGTCGGTGTCACGACTGTGGGCCGCTCGCGCTCGGTCACCGTCGACGGACGCCGTGTCTCCGAGCTTGTCCGATTCGAAATTCCCGACGGCACTTCCGCGTGGCCACCCGTGGGCGCCGCATGCGACTGCCCAATCGTCGGCGGAGCCGTTACGTGTTCCTGTGTCGCGCGCGATGTTACCCGATCCGAGCGTTGCTGCCACAAATCGGCGGCGTGGACCTGCTCAATCTTTCCAGAGCTGAACGACTGCACCCTTTCGACGGACGGGCCATTGTGGAGGAGCACATGGTCACGATCCGCCCGCTGGACATTGGTGATGTAAGTAGTTTGGTCGATGATCGTCTGGTTGCGCACGATCATTGTCGGACGGATCGGTTCGTGGAAATGCCGCTGATCGACAAACACGAACGCGTTCGCATGCCAACGGATGCGGTCCACCAGCAGCACGCCACCAGGGCCGTACTCGCAGTTCGGCGGCAACGGCGCCCAGCCTATGCACCCGCCACCCTCGCGCCAAGCGACCCATGACGGACCCCACTCCACGCCCGGCACCCAGACCCAGCCGTAATACGGATCAAACGCCCAGCGGCCGTAGTGGTACGTCGCCCACGCCCACGGTTCATCGCTGACCCAGAACCAACCCTGATCGGTCCACTCCCAATGTCCGTTGCTGTAGGGTTGCCATTGCGTGCCGATGTAGGCGGGTCGCCAGCAGCGCCCGTACGTTCCCACCTCCGCCCAATAGCCGTACGGCGTCAGAGGCTCATAGAAATCGTTAACGTGACCGATCGATATGCCCACCGAAAAGTTCACGCGGGCGTCAGCGCGGCGCGCGCCGCACAACATCACCGCCATCATCACCACCGAGAAAACCAGCAATCGAGTCTTCATATTCATTCTCCTTCTGACGCTAACGTTGCTCCTCTTACCGCCTCAGTGCAAGACCAAACCGGGCGCGAGCTGGCGACCGCGCAAAAACTCCTCCGCGCTCATCCGCCGTTTCCCCGCCGGTTGAAGTTCCACAATTCGCAAACCGCCTTTGCCCGTCGCCACCACAAAGCCGGGCAACACTGTTCCTGGTGGCGCGCTGACATCCGGAACAAAACCGGAACACAGGATCTTCAACATCAAGTCACCGGCGAACGTGTGCGCGCCGGGCCACGGGTTGAAGGCGCGGACCATTCGCTCGATTTCGAGCGCCGATTTTGTCCAGTCAACACGGCCGTCTTCCTTACTCAGCTTCTTTGTGTAGCTCGCCTGCGAGTGGTCCTGCGGGCGGCGTGGCGGGCTCTCCAGCATCACGGTCTCGACGAGAAGCTGGGCGCCGATCTGCGCGAGCCGGTCGTGCAGGACGCCGCTGGTGTCGTCGGGGCGGATCGGCTCGACGCGCTGGAGGATGATGTCACCAGTGTCCATCTTCTCGTCGAGATACATCGTCGTCACGCCGGTTTCGGGGTCGCCGCGGAGGATCGCGTGCTGGATCGGCGAGGCGCCGCGCCAACGCGGGAGCAGCGAGGTGTGAATGTTGATGCAGCCGCGCGACGGCAGATCGAGCACGGCGCGCGGGAGAATTTGTCCGTAGGCAACGACGGCGATGAGGTCGGGCCGCAACACGCGGAGCGCTTCCTGCGCGGACGGGGCTTTCATGCTCGGCGGCTGTTGGACAGCGATGCCGAGTTTCTCCGCGGTGACCTTGACGGGCGGCGGCGACAGCTTCAGGTCGCGGCCTTTCGGCCGGTCGGGTTGGGTAACGACGGCAACTACTTCATGGCTCGGCAGGCGGGCCAACGCCTCCAAACACGGGCAGGCCAGCTCTGCCGAGCCCATGAAGATGATGCGCATGTTGGTCAGCGCGGCAACGGCTTCATCTCGCTGATGCGTCCGAGCACCGCGCAAATCACGTCGTGCGCGACCGGCACGGGACCACCTTGGAGGCCGTTGACCTCGACGCAAAGTTTCGCCGGGTAGTAGTCGAGGACGGGCTTGGTTTCCTTCTCGTACACGACGAACCGGTTGCGAATAGTCGCTTCGTTGGCGTCGTCGTGGCGACCTTCCTTCTCGGCGCGTAGTTTCATGCGTTGGACGATTTCTTCAAGGCCGTGTTCGACGCGGATGACGATGATCTTCTGCACGTCAAGGTGCGGATCCATCATCTTGGCTTGGGCGACATTGCGCGGGATGCCGTCGAGCACAAGCGTGTCGGTAGCGGGATTGAACTTCTTCGCCGCAACCATCCGTTTCATGTGGTCTTCCCAGAGACGCACGGTGAAGTCGTCGGGAACCAGCAATCCCTTGCTGGAGTACTCGACGAAGATCTTGCCGAGCTCACTGTTCTTGTCGAGAGCGCGAAACAAATCTCCGCTGGCGACGTGAACGAAGCCGAGCAGGTTACCGAGCCATTTTCCATGGGTGCCCTTGCCGCTACCCGGCGGGCCGACTAACAGGATTGATTTATATTTGTCTTCCATTGTCTTTCTCCTAGTTCAACAGTTCGTACCAATTATTCCGTCGGTGCGGCTCGCAACCGAGTTCTCGGATGAGCCGCTGCATCGTCGCTTCGTCCATCCGGAACGTCGCGCCCGCCGACGACACTACATTTTCTTCCATCATCACGCTGCCGAGATCGTTCGCGCCAAACGTCAGCGCAATCTGCCCGATCTGCGGACCTTGCGTGACCCAAGAAGACTGGAGGTTGGCGAAGTTGTCGAGAAAAATCCTTGCGACCGCCAGCGTCCGCAGATATTCGTGCGCGCCCGCCGTCACGCCGCCGAGGCGCGTGTTCTCGGGCTGGAACGTCCAACCGATGAACGCCGTGAAGCCGCCGGTGCGGTCCTGAAGCTCCCGCAGCCGTCGCAGGTGCTCGATGCGGTCCTCAACGGTCTCGACGTGGCCAAACATCATCGTCGCCGACGAGCGGAGGCCGAGGCCGTGCGCGATCTCCATCACGCGGAGCCAATCTTCCACCGGACATTTTAGTGGCGAAACCTTGCCGCGCACGCTCTCGACGAGGATTTCCGCGCCACCGCCGGGGATCGAGCCGAGGCCCGCCTCCTTGAACCGCCGCAAGACCTCCTCGACCGGCATCTTGAACAGCTTCGCGAAGTGACAAAACTCCGGTGGCGAGAAGCCGTGGATGTTGACCTGCGGGAACTTCTCGCGGAGATACCGGAGCAGGCCAAGATAGTAGTCCAGCGGCAACGTCGGGTGATGACCGCCTTGCAACAGAATCTGGACGCCACCGATGTCCACCAGTTCCTGCACCTTTGCGCCAACCTGTTCCGTCGTCAGCACGTAGGCGTCGGGCGCGTCCTCCTTGCGGCTGAACGCACAGAACGCGCAGAACACGTCGCAGACGTTGGTGTAATTGATGTTCCGGTCCACGATGTAGGTGACGATCCGCTCCGGATGTT
This sequence comes from uncultured Verrucomicrobiota bacterium, assembly GCA_903825435.1. Classification (GTDB taxonomy): domain Bacteria; phylum Verrucomicrobiota; class Verrucomicrobiia; order Palsa-1439; family Palsa-1439; genus CAIKAP01. Next base: position 5,235 of record CAIKAP010000237.1, on the reverse strand, counting down.
TCCGCCAGCGGACGGCGTCGGCAAACGAGCCAAGCTCCGTCAGCGACAACCCGCGATACAACGCCAGTGCCTCCCCCGGCGTCACGCGCTCGCCCGCCAACACCTTGTCACTCAACGAATCGCAGTTCATGCGGCTCCACGAGGTTGAGTTTGACGAGGCAGTCCTGGAACTTTTTCAAACCTCGTTTCGCGGCATCGTCGAGGTCGTAGCGAATGCGTCGCGTCAGGTAATCGCGGCGAATCTCTGGCGTCGCTTCCGTCGTTTTCGCGATGATCTCGTCGAGATGCGCGAGGCCGTCGGCTTTGGCTTGGCGCAACTTTGCGGCGAGCGCGGTATTGGCGACGCCGCGCTGCGCGGCCCAGACGGCGTACACGAACGGCAACCCGGTCCAGTCAGTCCACGCGGCACCGAGATCGAGGCGCGGTTCGTCGGGCACGCGGGCGAGACGGTTGATCGCGTCGTCGCCAAACACGAATGTCGCCTCGCAGTCCGCGGTGCACGGGTGGAATTTCGGTTCGATGCCGAAGCGTTCGGCGAGCAGGACGCGCAGCAGCCAAACCGACGAGCGCGACGACGGGTCAACGGCGATGTTCCGGATTTGTTCCGGCGGAACTCGGTGGACGAGAAAGACGCTGGTGACGGCGCCAAACGAGACGACACCGATGTTATTGATGATGTCGTACTGGTCGTGGAGCAGCACCTCGGCGACGGGGACGAGACCGACGTCAAATTCGCGCCGGTGCATGGCGTCGGCGAGGCACGCAGGCGTGCAGAACGTCATCTCCGGCTCGATGCCGTAGATGAGCGGGCGTACGTTGAGATGCGGGACGCTGCCGATTCGTAGTTGCATGGCGCCCACCCTACCGGCTTTCGCCCGGCGGTCAAGCGCATCTTCCATCCGTGTGGGGGCTGTAGTATTGTCGCGCGACGATGGCTGTACGAATTGACCTGAAGAACAAAAGAATCTCGCTCGGCGTCGGCGACCTGCTCGCGGAGGCGTTGGCGACGGCGGGCCGCATCGGCGGCGTCAGCGCGTTCGTGCGGATGGCGCTCGGTCGCGAGGCGCACACCGACCACCAACGCTCGCAGACGGCGCATGGCTACGCCAGCGAGATCACCGTGCGCCACAAGACAACAGTGGACGGTTTCGCCGTGACGGTGCAAGGCCGGATTGACGGCGTGTTTCAAGGCAAGCCAACGGTCGTCGAGGAGATCAAGTCCGTCGTACTCGCTCCCCTGCTCTTCGCGTCGCTGGCGGCGGACACGCACCCGCACTACGTCGAGCAACTCCGGCTCTACTGTTTCTTCATCGCCTCGCAGGAACAGAAACCGACGCTCGGACGGCTGGTGTTCATCAACGTCGCCGACGGCGCGCGCAAGGAGTTCGAGTACGCCGCGCCGTTCGACGATTGCGAGGCGTTGATTGTCGAGCGCGTCCGGCTGCTCATCGGCCAAGCGGTCGCGAAGGAACAGGAACGCGAACATCGCCGCGCCACCGCTACCGGCCTCGGTTTCCCGCATCCCAAACCACGCCGGCACCAAGACGAGATGATTGCCGCCGTCGAGCACGCGCTCGCCGAAGGCCGGCACCTGCTCGTCAACGCTCCGTCCGGCATCGGCAAGACGGCGGGCGCACTTTTTCCCGTCGTCAAACACGCCCTCGCCCACGACCGGCGCGTCTTTTTCGTGACCGCTAAGAACACGCAACACGCCGTGGCGATGGAGACGTTGCGGAAACTGGCGACGCCGACAGCAGTGGCGTTCCGGGCGCGGGAGAAGATGTGCATCAACTCTGTGTACGCCTGCCGGGAGGAGTTCTGTCCGTTTCTCCAGATGATGGCGGTGAAACTGGAACGCACCGGCACGACGGAGCGGTTGCTGGAACAGCGAACGGTGACGCCGGAGATGTTGATGGAGGCGGGACACGGCGCGAGCGTCTGCCCGTTCGAGTTGGCGTTGACGCTGGCGGAGCGGACGGACGTGATTGTGTGCGACTACAATTACGTCTTCGATCCGCAAGTGTACTTCCGCCGGTTTTTCATGGACGAGGATTACTCCGACGCGGTTCTGGTGATTGACGAGGCGCACAACCTCGTCCAACGCGCCCTCGAATATTACTCCCCCACCCTGCATCGCCGGCAGATTCACGAATTAGCGAAGAACCTCCGACACGTCGAGCCGTCGCTGGCACGCGACCTCCGCAAATTTCTCACCGCGCTCGACGACGTGTTCGACACGTTGGCCCGCCGGCACGGCGACGAACACAGCCAGTTGCCCGAAGAAGAGATGCCGGCAGCGCGCGAAGGCGACAAGTTCGTCATCGAAGCGCCGCGCAAACATTTCGAGGAATTGAAACCGGCATTCCAGAAATTGACTGTCCGGTACCTACTCGACAAAGCAACGAGCGGTCGCGCGGTTCCTGACGACCCGGTCGAGGACTTCTTCGGCGCGTTCGGCCAGTTCTGCTCGGTACTCTCGAGGGACGGCGAGGAGTTTTCGTGTGTGTTCGACGCGTCGGCTCACGAGACAATCCAGATTGTGTGCAAGGACGCATCCCGGTTGCTGGCGGAACGGCTGGAAGGTTTTCACAGCGTTATCGCGATGTCGGCCACGCTCGCGCCGATGGATTTCTACCGGCAAATGCTCGGCTTCCGCGAGGAACGAACCGACGCGGTGAGCCTGCCATCGCCATTCCCGCCCGAGCACCGTCGGATCGTGGTGGTGCCGGATGTGTTGACGACATTCCGGGCACGCGGAGCGGCTTACGACAAGATTGCCGGCATCATCGCCACGACGGCACGGGCGCGGCGCGGAAATTACATGGCGCTGTTTCCGAGCTACGACTTCATGCGCCGCGTCGCCGAACACCTGCCGGCAGGAGATTGGGAATTGGTCGTGCAGGAATCGAGAATGACCGATGCGCAGCGGCAGGCATTGCTCGCGACGTTGACGACAACCGAACCGCCGAAACTGGTATTGGCGGTGCAAGGTGGTTTGTTTGCGGAGGGCGTGGATTTTGCCGGGGATTTGTTGATCGGGGTCATCGTGGTCAGCCCGGCGTTGCCGCAGGTGAGTTTCGAGCGGGAGTTGATGCGTCGGTACTACGAGCAGCGGTACGGCAAGGGATTCGAGTTCGCCTATCTCTACCCCGGCATGAATCGGGTGATTCAGTCGGTCGGGCGGTTGATTCGGACGGAGACGGACGTGGGCGTGGCGGTGTTGGTGTGCCAGCGATTCAAGCAGACGCAATACGCGACGTTGTTTCCACCGGACTGGGCGGAGTCGTTGACGGAGACGCGCGGCCCGGCGGCGTTGGAGGCGGAGTTGCGCGAGTTTTGGCGATAGCACTACGACATCCGCGCCTCACCATGTCAGGCATGACATGACAATAGAATTGACTTTCCCACGTCATCTGTTTATCCGTGTGCCCGGAACGAGATAAATATGGAATTTATCACCAGCGCACCAGCGCCCGACCTCTTTTTGCCGGTAAACGGTTCATCGAAGCTTGGAAACGCACCCGCGTCATCGTGGACACCGGCGGCAGCCACGCCAGCGACACCAACCCACCCACGCCCCCAACTGCGCCGCAGGCACCGAAATGAGGCAACGCTTAAGAATCAGGAATTACCCTCAATACCTGCCGCATCGGTTAAGGAGAAAGCTCCCCCGTCCGATGCTCGACAAACAGCAGAATAGCCAGGAATAGGAGGCCTTATGAAAAGATTAATCACGGCTGAATCACTACAAGTTGGCTTAGGGTTCTGGTGTATGGTCGCACTCGTTTGCTTGGGGAACATCCGAGCCACAAGTGCGGACGATACTTCGAGTCTCGAAGGCGAGTGGATAGTCAAATCAAGTTGGGACAAAAAGTCCATTGGCTGGAAATATCGTATAGTGCGGGAAGGTCAGGGCTACAGAAAGTTCCTTTCTGGAACATCGCCGGATGACGGTCACCTATGCTATGGAACTCCAACTCAGATTATTAATAACTCTACCCTCTCTTACGAAAAACTATTAAAATTATCCGGAGAAGTAGATGATTCGTATCGCGCAGTTCTTCAACAGTTGGGGGATAAGATTACACAAAGGATACAAGTTACACTGTCTTCCGATGGACAATTTGCGGAACTTGCTGAGGATAACATCGCTATTTTTACTGATTCAAGGACGGGACGTTTTAAACGATACGCCATAGAACCTTTTGCCCATAAATCCACCTTGGTACGTGCGGCACCAAAGGCGGCGGAGTCTGTTCCAGTCAGGCCACAAATCGAGCCCAGCAGGCCCACGAGCGTCGCTGCTAAGCCAACAAGTGTAGACACCGCCGCCAGACAGCGCCAACAGGAAGCAGTGAGCATCAATGAACAGGGTAACCAGTACTACAACAACAAGCAATGGCAACAGGCCGAGGCTGCGTACAAGGCTGCGTTGGACAAGAATCCAGATGACCCGGTAATCCGACAGAATCTTGAGAATGTTCGCCGACAGGAAGCGCATAGCAGCAACGAACAGGGTAACCAGTACTACAACAACAAACAATGGAAACAGGCGGTGGATGCTTACGAATTCGCGTTGGACAAGAATCCCACCGACCCGGTCATCCGCCAAAACTACAAGAACGCCGTTGCTGCCCAAGCTGCTGAAGCCGCAGCGCGGGTTGGCCCTACCAGCACCACTCCACCGACCGGTGGTGGGGCGAGTGGACACACGGCGTTGGATCAGGCGTACACCAGCAACCAAGAAACGCGGCAAGGTCTTGGATCGGGCAGTCTTGAAACGATGAAAGAACAATCGAACAAGGTATTCGATAATCCTGTTCCCTTGCAGTCTTCCGGGATCAATCCCGCAGTGGATCTGAGGAACGTGGGCAAGGCACCTGTATTGCCGCCCTATGTCAGGAACGACAAGGCAATCAAAAACATGCAAAGGGACCACGATGCCTTCGTGGCCACCCAGCAGAAGAAGGATGCGGAGTTGGTGGAGATTCGCCAGCAGATCGAAGCGGAGACATATTCAACGAAGAAGGCAGATTTGATGGTGAAGGCTGCACAGATCAAGGCTGACAGTTCCCAAGCCGAATACCAAGCAGCAGTGATGAACAAGGAAATCGAGAAGCGAGCCAAACTGCTGATCGACACCCACGTGGAGGAAACACCTGAGTCCGGAGAACAGAAGAAACTGCTGCCTGACCCTCCCCCGGACTTAGGCAAGGCCTGGAATTTTCAAAAGGT
>CAIKAP010000236.1 GCA_903825435.1 uncultured Verrucomicrobiota bacterium | reverse complement strand
CGTGCCGAAACTACTGTTGGCGGTGAGCTGAGTCCGCCGCCAACACAAAACCACACCGAATCATGAATCAAACCTCATTCCCGAACGCCAACCTCACCGCAGCGCTTCAGTTTTCACACAGTCTCGCGATAGACCCGACCGAGACGGCGGCATCCGTGGCAAAGCCGAGCTTTCCAGTCGCCAGCGTGACCGAATTGAAGATGGAAGACTTGAAGGTCGGCACGGGAGCGCTCGCGGAAGCGGGCAAGACGGTGTCGGTGCATTACACGGGTTGGCTGACAAACGGAACAAAGTTCGATTCGTCGAAGGATCAGGGGCAACCCTTCAGCTTTCAAGTGGGAGCAGGTGAAGTCATCAAAGGCTGGGACCAAGGCGTGACGGGGATGAAAGTGGGTGGCGCGCGACGGCTGACGATTCCGCCGAACCTCGGCTACGGCTCGCGCGGCGCTGCTGGCGTGATCCCCACCGACGCGACACTGGTGTTCGATGTGGAGCTGTTGGGCGTCCAGTAGATCGGCACACTACTTGGCCGAAAGCGCGGCGAAGAGTTTGTCTTCCTCGGCGGCATGGCGTTGCAGGCGGCCGAGCAACATCCGGAACATCATCTCCAGTTGCGCCATCACTTGGCCGTCGCCGCCGCGTTCAACCTGTGCGAGTAATTCGTTCAGCCTGGCGACATCCTGACTGATCGCTTTGTGGTCGTTTTGGAGAGCTTTTACGACACGGAGCGTGTTGGCATCCGGTTCGGCAGCCAACAGCGCGGAGAAGATGGTCTCGTCCTCGTAAGCAAAGTGGTCGGTCACGTGTTTCTGCAGGAAGGCGCGGATGGCGTTGATCTTGTCGTCCACCTCTTTCGCCTTCCAGATGGCGACGGTCTCGTCGAGGTTGCGGACAAACTCGGAGACGGCGGCGTGCTCGGTGATGGCTCGTTGGACGAGTTCAGATGGTTTCATGGCGCTGGCGTTTCTCCTCTTCCTTGCGGCGGATACGTTCCTCGGCGGGGATAGCAAACTTGCAGGTGTTCTTCAGAACGCAGCCTTTGCGGCCGGGGACGCAATCGGTCTTCAGCAACAGGCAGCGGTCGGCAGCGACCTCGTAATGTTGGCAACTGAACGAACTCATTGGCCGTAGAATACACCAGCCACGCATGAACACAAACCTTGGAAAACGGTCGCAGACAAGGCAGACTGTGCGGTGACATGACTCCCATCACACAATTCCTCGGCAAGCTCACGGACAGCCTCGCAAACGGAACGTTCGTGCGGCTGGTGTTGACGGACGAGGAGAAGGCGCTCGGAAGGCTCGTCGAGTTGAAAGGCGCACCGCATTTGTCGGTGACGTTCCAGCACGCGACGAAAGACGTGACGAAGAACCTGCCCGTCACCGAAGCCGTCGCCTGGGTGGAACAACGACTCGCGGACAAACGTTGCGGCGCGTTGCTCGGCACAACGGCGCGCGACTGGCAACTGGTCATCCCCGCCCGTGGCAAGCCGCGATTGATCGCGCACAAACCCGACGCCACCACCGCCCCACCCCGCTCGCACGATTTGCCGAAGCAGACGTTGCTCGACGACTCGGCGCGCGACTGGCTCGACGGCCTCGACGTTCTCCGATCCGCGATGGCCGACAAACGCCGTCAGATTGACCGGTATCTCGAAATCCTGTCGCACCTCGCCGCCGATTGCGGCTGGACCGGCGACGCGCCGTTGACCATCGCCGACATGGGTTGCGGCAAGGGCTACCTAACCTTCGGCGCGTGGCATCTGTTCCACCGGGTCCGCGGTTGGCCGGTTCGGATCATCGGTGTTGAGGCACGACCGGATTTGGTTGAGACGACGAACAAGCTGGCCCGTCGAATCGACGCGAAGGGATTGGAGTTCGTCGCGGGAACGATTAAATCGGCGACGTTGCCGCCGCTCGACGCGTTGATCGCGTTGCACGCGTGCGACACGGCGACCGACGACGCCATCCGTCGCGGTATCGAACTGGGCGCGAAGCTGATTGTCGTCGCGCCGTGCTGCCACAAGGAGGTGCGACCGCAGTTGGCTCATCCGGAACCGCTGGCGCCGGTGCTGGCGCACGGCATCATGGCGGAACGGATGGCGGAGTGGGTCACCGACGGGTTGCGGGCGTTGCACCTTGAAGCGGCGGGTTACCAGACGAAGGTGTTCGAGTTTGTGTCGAGTGAACACACGCCGAAGAACCTCATGATTGCCGCCATCCGCACCGGTCAGCCGACAGGTCGCGAACAACTGGAACGGTTCCGGGAATTCTTTGGCATCCGTCACCATGCACTCGATTGACTGGAAGATTCTTGAACGGTTGCGGGCCGCGTTCCTCGACGGCTCAGCGGGGCAAGGCGACTACTGGAAGAGCGAGAGCGACTTGGAGAACTACGACCAGACGTTCGCCCAGCGGATCGGCTGGAAATGGGATTACGTCCTTCGCGAGTTGAAACGCCGCGGCTGGTCGCCGCCCACGGGCGATGTGTTGGACTGGGGTTGCGGCACGGGAATCGCCAGCCGGAAGTTCCTGGAACACTTCACCGGCGTGAGCCGGTTGTATTTGTGCGACCGGTCGCCGCTGGCGATGAAATTCGCGGCCCGTCACGCGGGCGACGTCGAGGTCTGGCAGGAATCAGCGCCGCCGCGGTCGGTGGATGTGCTGCTGATCAGCCACGCGTTGACGGAACAACCGGAACCGTTCGCGCTACCGTGCGAGGCGAAAGTCGTCATCATCGTCGAGCCGGGAACTTACGAGGTCAGCCGACGGCTGATCGCGTTGCGAGAACGGTTGCGCGGCGAGTTCAACGTCGTGGCGCCGTGCACGCACCAAGCGCCGTGCGGGATGCTGCCGGCGGGCAACGAACGGCATTGGTGCCACCATTTCGCGCCGACTCCGACGGAAGTGTTCATGAACGGTGACTGGGCGCGGTTCGCGAAGCTGGCGGGGATTGATCTACGAAGTCTGCCGGTGAGTTACCTCGTGCTGGATCGTCGGCCGGTTCCGTCGGACGGGATGCGGGTGATCGGTCGGCCGCGGGTGTACAAGGCACATGCGTTGGTGCTCGGTTGCGACGCGGACGGCGTGCGGGAGCGGCGGATCGAGAAACAAACGGCACCGGAGTTGTACCGTCAATTGAAAAAGGGTACGGCGGACTCGTTGTGGGTGGAAAAGAAATCCCCCTGACGGCAGAGCCGACAGATAGCTTGGGGTTTACTTGGTTGTGCCACTTTTGTTGTACGTTTCGAGAGCAGACCTCAAGCGAAAACAGGCCGCTGCTGAAAGCCCTACCGCTCGACTTCAATGGCGCCCCCACCGGCGACGCCGTCCCGTCGCAACCGCTCCAGCTTCGTCCCGCAACGCTCTACTACCTCCTCACACCGTAACGACAAATGTTCCAGTTTTGTTCCGGAGGATCAATGTCCCGAGTGCAACCCGGTCACTGCATTGAATGGAGAGCGACTATAATCGCCCTGACAACAACAAAAGCCACCAAATAGCACCGAGCACGAGAAAGAAGATGAAGAACAACATAGCAGTCTTCGAGCCGCGCGTGCGTGTGAAGAAGAACTCATCGCAACTGCGACAGAGGAATCGTCGTTCTCGACTTTCGACGCGAAGCACGGAGAGCAAAAAACCGCCCAAGATCCAAGAAGCGAGGCTGAATGAACTTGTCAGTGGTGATTCAGAACGTTGAACTTGATCTGATCCGCACTTTGGACAACGGATGATTTCGGCTTTCATAGCGATCTACTCCGTCCGGCTCACGCACGGCATTCTGAGATCCGCGATGAACATTGACAAGGCGAAAGTCGGGTCACGTCATGTTCCGGCGTTGCTCCGGTCAGATTTTCGCTATCCGGGCTAGAAGGTCTTTTTGTGAGATTGCCGTTTTCTCAGGCGGCATCGTCGCCGAACAATGCGCCGGCGAAGTTGGTGGGGTCGAACGGTTGGAGGTCGTCCATTTGTTCGCCGAGGCCGATGAATTTGACAGGGATTTTGAGTTCGCGGGCGATGGCGACAACGATGCCGCCTTTGGCGGTGCCGTCGAGCTTGGTGACGATGAGGCCGGTGACGCCGAGGGTTTTGTGGAACTCGCGGGCTTGGACGAGGGCGTTGGTGCCGGTGGTGCCGTCTAGGACGAGGAGGACTTCGTGCGGGGCGTCGGGTAGACGTTTCTGGAGGACGCGGCGCATCTTCTTCATCTCTTCCATGAGGTTGGCCTTGGTGTGGAGGCGGCCGGCGGTATCAATGATGAGGTAGTCGGCGTTGCGTTTGACGGCGGCTTCGAGGGCGTCGAATGCGATGGCGGCGCTGTCGGCGCCGTATTGCCCGGCGATGATGTCGCAGCCGACGCGGTCGGCCCAGATTTTGAGTTGTTCGATGGCGGCGGCGCGGAAGGTGTCGCAGGCGGCGAGGAGGACGGTGTGGCCTTGCGCTTTGAGGTCGTAGGCGAGCTTGGCGGCGGAGGTGGTCTTGCCGGTGCCGTTGACGCCAGCGAGGAGGATGACGGTGGGGGCTTTGGCGGCGCGGGCGAGTGTGTGGGCGGCGAGGCCGAGTTCGCGTTCGATCTCGGTGCGGGCGATGGCGAAGACGTCAACTTGGCCGGTTTCCTGGGCGGCTTGTTTGACGCGGGCGACGATGTCGGTGGCGGTGCCGATGCCGATGTCGCTGGCGATGAGGGCTGCTTCGAGGTCGTCGAGGGCATCGGCGTCGAGGCGCGGGGAGCGGGTGACGATGCGTTTGATCTCGGTGGCGAGTTTGGTGGAGGTTTTCTTGAGGCCGTCGCGGAATTTTTTGAAGAGGTTCATTGGAGTGCGGTGACGAGTTCGTATGGGATGCGGACGACGCCGGGTTTGTCGTCGTGGGCGTCGCTGCCGCCGGTGAGGTGGAGGTGGAGCGAGGCGGCGAGGTCCTCGTAGTGCGCGACCTGCGCGGGTTTGTGTTCGGGGTGCCAGACTTCGATGCCTTGGAGGCCCTGGTCGCGCATGTCGTGGATGTCGGTGTCGGAAATGGCGGCGAGGCCGGGATGGGCGAGTACCGAAACACCGCCGGAACATCTGATGTGGTGGATGCCTTCGGCGGCGGTCATGCGGTAACGCTCGACGTAGCCGGGTTTGCCGGGGCGGAGGAACCGGGCGAAGGCTTCCTCGACGTTGCGAACGCAGCCGCGTGCGACGAGGGCGCGGGCGACGTGCGGACGTCCGATGGAGGCGCCGTGGGCGCAGGCTTGGACGTCGGCGACGGCGATGTCGAGCTTGTGTTCGTTGAGGCGCTCAACGATCTGGACGACGCGTTTGGCGCGGATGTCGCGGGCGAAGTCGAGGATGCGAGCGAACGCGGGGTCATGCCACGTGTCGTTGAAGAAGTAGCCGAGGAGGTGGACTTCGCTCTTGCGGACTTGGCAGGTGAGTTCGACGCCGGGGATGATTTCGATGTCGTTGGCGGCGGCGGCTTGCGCGGGGGCGATGCCGTCGAAGGTGTCGTGGTCGGTGACGGCGATGGCGGCGAGGCCGCTGGCTTTCGCGGCGCGGACGAGGTCGGCGGGCGCGAGCGTGCCGTCAGAACAGGTAGTGTGGAGGTGCAGATCGGCGAACTTCATTTGCCGGACGCGGTGCGCGCGGGGCGGGTAAGATCGCCACGGAGCCGGTCGAGGATGCCGTTGACGAACGCGCCGCTTTCGTGGGTGGAGTAACGCTTGGCGATCTCGACGGCTTCGTTGATGCTGACAACGGGCGGGATGTCGTCGCGGCAGGTCATCTCATAGATGGCGAGGCGGAGGATGTTGCGGTCAACGGCGGCCATGCGGGGCAGCTCCCAGTGCTCGGTGTATTTGCGGAGCTGCACGTCAATGGTCTCGCGGTGCGTGGCGCAGCCGCGGATCAGATCCTCGGCAAAGACGCGGACCGGATCGGTGATGTCAGTCTGTGTCTGCCAGAACAGTGGCAACGATTCGTCGAGCGTGCCGCCGCCGAGATCGAATTGGTAGAGGAACTGGATCGCAAGTTCGCGCGCGTGCCGGCGTTTGCCGGGATGTTTTACAGGTTTTTCCATAAGCGTGCCATGGCAATGGCGGTCTCGGCGGCTTCGCGGCCGCGGTTGTAGTCGGCGCTGAAGCAGCGCACGCGGGCTTGTTTGAGCGTGTTGGCGGTGACAATGCCGAAGATGGTCGGCACGCCGGTGAGGAGACTGATCTGCGTGAGGCCGTTGGCAACGGCATCGCCAATGTGATGAGCGTGGTTGGTCTCGCCTTGAAGGACGACGCCGAGACCGATGACGCAATCGCAACGGCACGACTTCGCGAGCCACGCGGCAGCGGCACTGACTTCAAATGTACCGGGGACGCGGAGGATGCGGATGTCGCTAGAGCGCGCACCGGCGGCGCGGAGCGTGCGAGCGCAACTATCAACGAGCGCGTCGGCAAGTTCCGGGTTGTAGCAGGCACCCGCGATACCGAAGCGGAGGCCGCGTGCGGAAAAATTGGCTTTGATTTTGTGGGCGCGGAGCATGGTCAGAGGATATGTCCCATTTTCTTCTTTTTGGTTTCGAGGTACTTCACGTTGTGCTGCGTCGGTGTGATGCGGATCGGAAGCTGTTCGGCGACCTTGAGGCCGAACCCTTCGAGGCCGACGATCTTCTTCGGATTGTTTGTCAGTAGGCGGATGCTGCGCAAGCCGAGGTCGGAGAGAATCTGAGCGCCGAGGCCGTACTCGCGAAGGTCGGCCTTGAAGCCGAGCTTCTCGTTGGCTTCGACGGTGTCGAGGCCTTTCTCCTGGAGCGCGTAGGCGTGCATCTTGTTCGCGAAGCCGATGCCGCGGCCTTCCTGCCGCATATAGACGAGGACGCCAGCGCCTTCGGCAGCGATGCGGCGCATGGCTTCGTGGAGTTGCTGTCCGCAATCGCAACGCTGGGAGCCGAAGACGTCGCCGGTGAGGCATTCGCTATGGACGCGAACGAGGACGTTATCTTTGCCGCGAACGTCGCCCATGACGAGCGCAGCGTGGTGCTGGTTGTCCACGAGCGAGCGGTAGAGGTGGAGACGGAACTCGCCGAACTCGGTCGGCATAGCGACTTCCTGTTCGCGAGCGATGAGTTTCTCGCGCTGGCGACGGTACTCGATGAGGTCGCGGATGGTGCAAAACTTGAGGCCAAATGACTTTTTGAATTCGAAAAGATCCGGCAGGCGCGCCATAGTACCGTCCTCGTGGAGGATTTCGCAGATGACGCCGACAGGATAGAGACCCGCCATGCGGACAAGGTCCACTGATGCCTCAGTGTGACCCGCGCGGCAGAGTACGCCGCCCTCGCGGGCTTGCAACGGAAAGATGTGGCCGGGTGAAACGAGTTCGTCGGGAGCGGCGTGCGCATCGGCCAGGATGCGGATGGTGCGGGCACGGTCGTAAGCGCTGATACCGGTGGTGATGCCGTTGCGGGCGTCCACGCTGACCATGAAGGCGGTCTTGAAGTTGTCGCGGTTATCGTTGACCATGCGCTCGATGCCAAGAGCTTGGAGCCGTCGCCCGGTGCTGGGAACGCAGATGAGACCGCGGCCGTGTTTGGCCATGAAATTAATGGAGTCGGGCGTGACTTTCTCAGCCGCCATGACGAGGTCGCCTTCGTTCTCACGGTCGGCGTCGTCGGTGACGATGATCATGCGTCCCTGGCGGATGTCATCGAGACATGCCTCGATGGAGTCGAAACTGGATTGATTGTCTTGGATCTTGCTCATCGGCGGCTAGACACTATCAGGAACATTATCACCGCGCAATCCTTGACGCTGTGGTGTGGCTGTAGTAGCCTCCGCAGCACATCGCATGAACTACTGGAAACGAACCGCACTATTGCTCGGGTTGATCGTAACGTTCTGTGTCATTCTGCCGACGGACTGCCCCGCGCCGCTAGTCTGGCGCAAGGGCGAAGGTTGGGCCTACGAACGCCATGGCATCACGACGGCTAAGAACCCGAAAGAACAATTAGAACTGGCGCAAGCGCTTCAGAAGAAGAAGCAATATGGCGACGCCATCACGGCATATCGCCGCCTGATCCGGCGCTGGCCGACCGCGTTTGCAGTGGAAGAAGGGCGGCTAGGTCTGGCTGAGTCTCTGAGCGCGGTGGGCTACCATTACAAAGCGTACATCGAGTATCAGAATCTCATCACCAAGCATCCCAACAGCCCGCACTTCGAGACGGCTTTGCAACGCCAATTCGAGATCGGCAACCGTTTCCTCGCCGGCGAACGACACAAGGTACTTGGGTTAAAAATCTTCCCAAGCCTGGAAAAGGCCATTGATATTTTCGAGCAGGTCGTCAAGAACGCGCCTTACGGCAAGTACGGCCCGCAGGCGCAGTTCCAACTAGGCCAGGCCTACGAGAAACAGAAGGAGTACGTTACCGCCGTCCACGCCTACGAAAAGATCCTCGAACGCAACCCCGACGATCCGATGGCCGAGAAAGCCCAGTTCCAGATCGGCCTCGCTTACCGCAAGGAAGCCGCCCGCGCCGAGTACGACCAGAACGCCGCCAACCAAGCCATCACTGCCTTCACCGATTACACGACACGTTACCCGCGCACTGAAAATGTCGCGAAGGCTGAACAGTACCGCGTCGCGCTGAAAACCGAACAATCCAAGGGACTCTTCCGCGTTGCCCAGTTCTACGAGAAGAACAAAAACTACAAAGCCGCTCTCATCTACTACAACGAAGTGATCGCGCAAAATCCGAAGTCCGACTGGGCCGCCAACGCGCAGAAGAAAATCCTCCAACTGAAAAACATCGAGGAACGAAAAGCGCAACCCAAGAAATGAATCGCCTCACATCCTATATCTGCTTACTGTGCGCCGCGCTGCTGGCGGGCTGCGCCGGCTACAAACTCGGTCCCGTCCAGAAGACCGCGTACCGCTCCATCGCTATTCCGATGTTCAAGAACCACACGCTCAAACCGCAGATGGAAGCGCAGGTCACCAACGCCATCATCAAACGCCTCCACACCGACGGCTCCCTCGCCGTCAAATCCGTGGACGACGCCGACGTCATTCTGCGGGGAGAAATTGTCCGTTATGGCCGTGAGACATTGCGCGGCCAACGGCTCGACACCACCGTGCCCACCGAAATGCGCCTGACTATCCATGCGCGTATTGAAGTGTATGACCGGGTTACTGGCGTTGTGGTATTGCCCGCCACCACCGTCACCGGCAGCGCTGACACTTTCCTTGGAGCTGACCAGCAAAGCGCTGAACTTCAGGCGTTGCCTTTGATCGCCGAAGACCTAGCCAGAAAAGCCGTGAGCCTGCTCGTGGAACGCTGGTAGAATCGTCAAGCTGCAGCGGCTTTCAGACGCGCGGTCAGGCGAGATTTCTTGCGGTTGGCCAGATTCTTCGTCACAACCTGAACCTTCGCCGCCTTATCCAACGCCGAACTCAACGCCCGCAACGTCTCCGCTGCCTCCGTCGCCTTCTTCGCTCCCGCGAGGCTTAGGAATTTCTTTTCCAGCGTGTGAAGCTTGGACTTGATAGTACGGTTGTGCAACCGGCGGCGCTCACTGGCGCGCGCCTGTTTGGCTGCGGAACGTGTATTGGCCATGTCGTTGATTTCCTCGTTTTATAAACGGCGCGACATCTTACTGACGGACCCTCAAATGTCAACGGGGAAAACCGCCTCCCACAGGAACCGCCCCCGCTTCAGGAAATAACCGACCTGACGCGCACTCTGCTCCGCCTTTCGCTCCACTGCTTCTCGCGTGTTGAACGCGTTATGCGGCGTCAAAATCACATTTGGCCTCCCCTGCAACGCAAAGCTCCCCTTCCCCGACCGCAACGCCGCAGCCAACTTTCCCTCCTCCTCGTAGACATCCAACGCCACACCGCCCAGATACTCCTCATCGAGCAACCGCGCCAAGTCTGCCGCTGGTGACTGCTCGCCTCGCGCCACGTTCACGAACAGCGCGCCGCGCCGCGCTCGTTTCAGGCTCTCGTAACTGAAGTACCCCCGATTCTTTGACGTCAGGTTCATCGTACACACGATGATGTCCGCCCACGGCAACCCTTCCTCAATCGAAACATCCGACCGTTTCGGGATGATGTCCACACGCCGCACGTTCATCTCCAACCCGCGCCCGATCTTCACCACCTCCGAACCGATGTACCCGGCGCCGACCACTAGCAGGTTCTTCCCCGCGCACTCTCCACCCGTCAAACCATCGCGATGAAACCGGGCGAACTGCGCCATCTGTTGTGGCAACCGCCGAAGCAGTGCCATCCACAACAACATCGCCTGCTCCGCTACCTCTCGGTTGCAGTACAACGGCAGATGCCCGCATTTCACAGGCAAGCCGATTAGATGATCGAAGCCCGTCGTCCGCGCCAACAACCCATCCAACTGCGCAAACCACGCCTGCGGAATCGCCGACTGCGTCCGTATACTGATCAGCCGTGCCGTCGGCGACGCCTCCGCGTTTTCCTGAATCGTCTTCCAAGTGAATCCCGCCTCAATACCTGACGGCAGGTGGCGCCTCAATGCTTCGACCTCTTCCTCGAACGCCTCATAGAAAAACACTTCCATAGCCGTCTAGCGGAGGTTCTGCAACAACGTCCCCGCAAGCGGCGACAACTGGCGCCCCAGCTCGTCCGCCCGCCCCGCCAGCTTTGCGCGGCGTTTCGTCAACTCCACTTCTTGCCGCATACACACTTCCGCCACCGCGTTGGTGGTCGCCGCCGTTTTCCTTGCTGGGTCGACGCGTATTTGCGCACGACGAATGTCCCAATCAAGCCGTTGCACGACCTCCGCCAGAATCATAAAGACCATCGCATCCAAATCCGGCCCAAACACCGGTTGCCCGGCAAAGCGTGCCTGTGCATCCACCCGTACCTGTCGTTCCTCCCATCGTGGGTCGGAATGCACGCGCTGTGCTTCGCTCAAAACCCACGAACGTACAACCATCGGTGCCCGTGACGAAAGTTGCTGCTGCAACGTCTGCGCGGCCACCGACAACTCATCGGCACGGCACAAGACCGCCACTGCGCTCATCACCAATATTGACATAATCGTTCGCATTTACTCTGGTCTCCTGCCACATGCTACCCCCTTAACTGATACTGCGCAAGCTGCCGTTGACAGAGCAGGGCGAGATAAGTAGTATGCCGCGCACTTTCGGGGGACGATTAGCTCAGTTGGCTAGAGCGCTTCCTTGACATGGAAGAGGTCACAGGTTCAAGTCCTGTATCGTCCACCATCTTCAAAACATCAATAAAACCGCCTGTTTTTCATTGTTTACGATCTTGAAAGCCAAATGCATAAAGTAAATGCATAAAGCATCCAGCGCCGTCCAGCATCGTCCAGACGCCAAAATGCGGGGACGTGGCTATCGTTGCGCGGTGGTGCCGGTAATCGTGGCTTGGCGGATAATTTATGAAGCAAGGCGGGGTATTGTGACAGGCCGGGCGTTGGTGGGAATTGTATCCCCCATAGGTTCTTTCCCGGTGATCCGCACCGCGGAGTAGCACGCCGTAAAGGTACGGGTGGTAGTAGATTTGATAGACAGGCCGTTGGATATTGGCTGGGTGATATGGGATCGCATAAGTGCTAGCGACGGCAACTGGTAACGCCGCCGCCGCCCACCGCCGACCGCACGGAAATTCCAATAGGTTCTTTCCCAGTGATCCGCACCGCGGAGTGGTATACCGAAAAGGTGCGGCTTTATATCGCGTTACGGTTGACGACAAGGCGGGCGGGCGGCTGGCCGTGGAAATACCGAAAAGGTTCTTCCGAGGCATTTGCCCGT
>CAIKAP010000235.1 GCA_903825435.1 uncultured Verrucomicrobiota bacterium | reverse complement strand
TCGGCTCGCCATCTCCACTCCAATCGCCATCCACTAAAAGAAGTTTTGCAAGAACGTCCTTTGATAACTTCTTTTGTCGCGCCAGTGCATTCTGCTGGGCTGTAGCGCACTTCCGAACCTTCGGGCGCTGCGCCGTAAATCTTTACCAGTTGCGCGTAGTCAATCTCACAACCGAAAGCATCCTCAATCGCGTTCAGATAAGCCTTGTGACCTTCTGTGGTCATTTTGACGCGGGTTTTGCCAGCCGGTTTTTGAGATCGTGAATGAAGTGATATGCGGCCATGCCGTCGCGTGTGCCATAATGTTATGGCCGGGCGCGAAGACCGTGTGATAGAAGTGAAGAAAGAGGTCAACGAACTGCTGGCCCGCCTCGGCGAGACGCCGCGGTATCCGAGCGTGGGCGAGAAAGAGTCGGTATCATGAAAAAAACACCAAGTCCACCCGCCGCCAATCGCAACCAGTCGCCGCCACTCCGCCACCGACGGAGGCGGATAACGCGCGCAGTTCATTCCCCATTGCCGGCATTGGCGCGTCGGCGGGCGGCTGTTTGGCTCAGGACTGAGCGAATGCCGTTGAACGGGGAACTGGATGTCCAGCGATCATGCAATTCCGCCGTTGTGTGGCAGATATACATGATGTAGGTTACCTCCCATGATTACTCGAAAGGCCGATGTCCAAGCCGTCCGAACCGCGCTGCGGCGGAGCCGCGTGGTGGGACTCCTCGGCCCCCGGCAGTGTGGCAAAACCACCCTCGCGCGCGAATTCGTACGCGCAGATTCCATGAACTATTTCGACCTCGAATCCCCGGCCAGCCTGGCCCGACTTTCCGAGCCGGAAACCGCGCTGCGCCCGCTGAAGGGGTTGGTCGTCATCGATGAAATCCAGCGCCGGCCCGCGTTGTTTCCCCTGCTGCGCGTTCTGGCCGATCGCCAACCCTTGCCGGCACGCTTCCTGATTCTGGGTAGCGCCTCGCCGTCGTTGCTCCGCCAATCTTCCGAAACGCTGGCTGGACGGCTGGAGACCGTCCTGCTGGAAGGGTTCCGGTTGAGCGACGTCGGGACCGCCGCGCAGGAGCGGCACTGGCTGCGGGGCGGATTCCCGCTGTCGTACACGGCACGGCGCGAGGCCGATTCTGTCCAGTGGCGCCGGCAGTTTCTCCAGACCTTTCTCGAACGGGACATCCCGCAGTTGGGCATTACCATCCCAGCGGTGGCGCTGCGGCGTTTTTGGAGCATGTTGGCGCATTACCACGGCCAGACGTGGAACGGGGCGGAACTGGCCCGCGCCTTGGCGGTGGGTGAATCCACCGTGCGCCGCTATCTGGACTTGATGACCGGCGTGTTCATGGTCCGGAAATTGCCCCCGTGGTTTGAGAATCTGGGCAAGCGTCAGGTGAAAGCTCCCAAAGTCTATGTGCGCGACTCCGGGCTGCTGCACACGTTATTGGGCATCCCCAGCCGCCACGCCCTGGAGCATCACCCAAAAGTGGGCGCCTCGTGGGAAGGCTACGCCGTTGAGGAAGTCCTCAAAGCCTTCGCGCCCGACGAGGCGTATTACTGGGCGACCCTCAATGGCGCCGAGCTCGACCTGCTCCTGTTCAAAGACGGGCGCCGGATCGGCGTGGAATGCAAACGCGCCGATGCGCCCACGTTGACGCCCTCCATGCGCATCGCCATGCACGATCTGAAGCTGGATGCCTTGCGCGTGGTTTATCCGGGCGTCAGCCGCTATCCGTTGACCGCTGGTATCGAGGTCGTGCCGCTGGCGGCGGTTGCCGACGTTCGTGTGAACCACAACTCGGCAGCCAAAGCGAGCGGTTTCTGAAGAGAATCGGCCTATTGGATTCTCATGTCCACAACTGGCGGTCGAGCGACCGGTATTGGATGGCTTCGGAGATGTGCTGCAACTGAATGTTCGCGCTGGCATCAAGATCGGCGATGTTACGGCTCACTTTCAGAATCCGGTCGTAGGCGCGAGCGCTCAGGTTCAACTCTGTCATCGCCATCTTCAACAACTCCTGACACTCCTCATCTAACCGGCAATGCTCCTTAATCTGCTTCGGCGTCATCCGCGCGTTGCTGTGCTTGAACCGGCGACGCTGCACGGCACGCGCTTGCTCGACGCGTCCTCTCACCTGCTCTGAAGTCTCACCGGTCGCCTCACCGGCCATCTCTTTGTATTTCACCGCCGGTACTTCGACGTGGATGTCGATGCGGTCGAGCAACGGTCCCGAGACTCGATTCCGGTATTTCGTGATCATGTTTGGCGAACACCGGCACTCGCGCTTCGGATCTCCATAGAAGCCGCAGGGACAGCGGTTCGGCGTTCGTGGCCTCGGGATTCGCCAACCACCGGGCCACAATCTCGGCAGTAACGGGATTTCCCATCAGCAAATTGCCATCGCTGAGGCGTTCCGCGCGCCAATTCACAATCTCCCGCACCTTCAACTCCGCCACCGCGGCCAGATTATCCGCGGCGACTTTGCGCGCGGCGGCAGTCACGGACTGGAGATAGAAAAACCCGACAATGCCAATCAGCGCGACCGTCGCCAGCAGCAACGCGCCCGGCCAGCCCCGACTTCGGATGTCGGGGCTGCCGGGACGTTGATTGACCGGATTCATCGGTGAGTGTTAGTTAGCGGCCATTGTTGAATGAAGCGGGTTTCACAGGCTCATGTGGCTGACCGGGTCGCTCCAGTCGCTGTAGCCGGTCGAGCCGCCCACAGCGCGGACATCCAGACTGTAGTTCGTGCCGGGCGTCAGGCCGTTGAGCGGCATCGAACGCGAGTTGGTGAACAAGCCGCCGCTCTGCCACGGGCCGGGCGCGCCGCCCGCGCCGAGCGCCGCGTACCGCACTTCGTAGCACTTGGCGTTGGCAATCGGTTTGACCATAGAGCCGGTTGGTTCCGTCACGGAGCCGGTCGGATTTGTCTTGGAACCGACCGGATATGCGATGGAGCCGGTTGGAAATGCGATGAGCCGGTCGGGTCTATCGCGAGACTGTGTGAAAACTGAAGCGCTGCGGTGAGGTTGGCGTTCGGGAATGAGGTTTGATTCATGATTCGGTGTGGTTTTGTGTTGGCGGCGGACTCAGCTCACCGCCAACAGTAGTTTCGGCACG
>CAIKAP010000234.1 GCA_903825435.1 uncultured Verrucomicrobiota bacterium | reverse complement strand
GCCGACGCCAAGGGCGGAGCATGGTCGCCCATCGTAAAAGTAAGCCGAAGGGCCTCTGGAAAAACTGTTTTCACACCTTCGGCTCGCCATCTCCACTCCAATCGCCATCCACTAAAAGAAGTTTTGCAAGAACGTCTATCGTTTCCTTTTTTATGCCGTGCTTCATGCGCGGCAGTATCACCTTTAGCAGGGATCGGGCCATGTTGGTGGCGGTGTGGCTAGTGCCACCATTCCAGATTGTTATGACAAAACACTTTTCTTGCGGTTTCGTTCTGAAAGTGTCATAATGAAATCAAATCATTTCAAAATGATGAAAGGAGTGCCTGATGCGTGCGGCGGATTTGCGGTTGTCGGAGTTGGTGGAATTCGGTGAGGGCTTGATCAGCCTGCAGGGGCGTCGGCTGGTGTTGCACGACCTGAACGCGCTGGCGCTGATGCGCAAGGACATGGCGGAGGCGATGGGGCCGGAGCACGCGCGCCGATTGTTGACGCGTTTCGGGTATTTTTGGGGACAGGCGGATGCGGCGGCGATGCGACGGTTATTCCAGTGGGACAATCTTGTGGAGTTGCTGCGCGCCGGTGCGCGCCTGCATTCATTGCAGGGCGTGGCGAAGACCGTGGTGCGCAGCCTCGATTGGCAGGAGGCGACGGGGCGATTTACCATGGAAGTCGTCTGGCATCATTCCGCCGAGGCCGAAAAGCACCAGATCGCGCTCGGTCCCTCCAAGACGCCGGTCTGCTGGATCTTGACGGGCTACGCGAGCGGCTTTGCGTCCTACTGCCTGAATACGGAGATTTATTTCATCGAGAACAAATGCGTGGCGCAGGGCGATCGGGTCTGCGCCGCCACCGGCCACGACCGCGCGTCGTGGGGCGACCATGTCAAGCCGCACCTTGCCTATTTTCATCTCGAGGAAATCCGCGGCAAGGTCACCACGCTCACACAGGAACTGCGGAAACGCACCGCCGAACTGAATCGGCAGCGGCACGAACTGGACAAGCTGCGCCCGCTGGTCCAGCCGCCGCTGGCCGAGGCGCACAGCGCCGCGTTCCGCCGCGTGCTGGACATGGCCGCGCGTCTCGCCCGCTTCGACACCTCCGTGCTCATCACCGGCGAGACCGGCACCGGCAAGGAGGTCCTCGCGCGCTACATCCACAACCTTTCCGCCCGCGCGCCGGAACCGTTCGTCGGCATCAAATGCGGCGCGCTGCCGGAGACGCTGCTGGAAAGCGAGCTGTTTGGCCACAAGGCCGGCGCGTTCACTGGCGCGACCCATGACCGCCTCGGCCTGTTCGAGCAGGCCAACCGCGGCACGATCTTCCTCGATGAGATCGGCGACATCACGCCGGCGATGCAGCTGAAGCTGCTGCGCGCCCTGCAGGAGCGCGAGATCATGCGCGTCGGCGAGAGCAAGCCGCGCAAGATCGACGTGCGGGTGATCGCCGCGACCAACCGCAACCTGGAACAGGCCGTGGCCGAGGGCCGTTTCCGCGAAGACCTGTTCTATCGCCTGCGCGTGGTCGCGGTCCCGATCCCGCCGCTGCGTGACCGGCGCGAGGACATTCTTTCGCTGGCGCGGTTGTTCCTCCATCGCGTCGGAGTCAAGTTGAAGCTGGGCAATCTGCGGCTGGATGCGACCTGTCTCGATCTGCTGACCAATTACCGCTGGCCCGGCAATGTGCGCGAGCTGGAGAATGCCATCGAGCACGCCGCGGTTTTTGCCACCCACGGCATCATCCAGCCGGAGGATCTCCCGCCCCACATCGTGCAGGCCGTCCCGCGCACGCAGCTGCCCGGCATCGGCACCGCGCAGACGCTCGCCCAGATGGAGCAGGCGCAGATCCAAGCCGTGCTCGCGCAGGTCCACGGCAATCGCGCCGAGGCCGCGCGCCGTCTCGGCATCAGCTCCGCCACGCTCTGGCGTAAACTGAAAATCCTGTCGCCGTCGCCGTAATAGACGGGCTGGTCAACGCCTCGCGTCAACTGTTTACCGGCTCTGTAGCGAAATCGGCGCCTTGCCGCCTTCCTTCGCGCGCCCGGAACCGAAATCGAAACCAAACACAACCCACAACTCGACGCGCGGCGAATCGCTCGTCGCGCCGACCAACGGCACCACATCCAGATGCGAATTGCGCGTCGGTCGCCACTGGATGCTCGGGCCGATGTCCACTTCGATGGGTGTCTTCGCGCGGTTGCCTTCCTCGGTTTCGCTCTCGACTTTGATTTCGAGGCCGAGACTCAATTTCTGGTCGAGCATCGTGTACCCGATTCCCATGCTCGCGCCGTACTCAGTCGTGCGGGAGCGTCCGACTTCCTGTTCGTAAATCAGATTCATTCCCCAATGCCAGCGCGGCGCGATTTCCTCACCGAGCAACAACTTGAACTCGTACTTGTCGGCGCCGAGGGCGTGATTGCGAAACGTCCACTCCGCGTACACCGTTGGGTTCAGCGGAATCTTTCCCCAGTCCGCGAACGCCCACCGCAACTCCGTCGAGACGCTGTCATGTCGCACCTTGCCCGCCGCGTCGCGAATCCAGTTCTCGTATAAATCAAACTGGAACCGGTGCGGCAGTCCTACCTCGATCTCCTCCTGAAACAAGTAGTTCATTTTTTCACCCTTCGGCCACTGCGCCTTCACCCACTGCTCGACGCCGACCTCACCCGGCAACTCCTGCAAATAAACCCGCGTCGTCGGAAACCTTCGCTGTGTCGTCCATTCCGGCTGAGCATACGGCCCGACCTTCGTTTCCTCCTTCAACACCCTCTCCGTCACCGTCACCTCCGGCAACCGCGACACCAAATTACTTTGCGCACCGGCGACACCAGCCAGCGCGGCACTCAACAAAACCAATGTGATGATCTTCATGATGACGGATTCATTAACAACCTCCGTGCCAGTCCTACTGATGACGCCGTAACCATCAGCCCGCAAGCCAGTTAAGGCGTAAACCCGCACTCTAGCCAAAACAGCATGACGGATAACTCTTGTCCGCTTTGAGTCCTGTCGCGTATAAGGTACAGCCATGACGAAGCCGCCAACAGCCAACCTCTGGTTCCGCGTCGCCGCGCCGTTCCTCCTCTTCATCGTCGCTGGTACTGTCGCGCTCCTGTTCCTCCTCAACGCTGCCTACCAACGGCATTCCTCCACCGAGTTCGCCGCGCTCGCACATGCCAATGCCGACTTCATCCGCGACGCTCACATCCCGCCGACCGACCGTTTTGCCGACTACCTCACACGTGTCCTCGGCGTCGAAGTCCGATTTCAACGCCTCGCCGCCGCCGACAACCGGCACGAAGCCGTCACCGTTACCATCCAGCCCGGCGTCGAACTGACATTGATCCGC
This sequence comes from uncultured Verrucomicrobiota bacterium, assembly GCA_903825435.1. GTDB lineage: Bacteria > Verrucomicrobiota > Verrucomicrobiia > Palsa-1439 > Palsa-1439 > CAIKAP01. Next base: position 11,118 of record CAIKAP010000234.1, on the reverse strand, counting down.
GAACGTCCCATGCTCCGCGCGCTGCTTCTGCGTCCCGCCACGCTTGGCGCGCTCACCGTTTTCTGGTCGCTCTCACTCGCGCTCGCCTGGGCCGTCGTCGTTCCGTATCTCAAAACCCAGCGACTTGCCATGCTCGGCCAGATGGCCACATCCCTCGCTCACGAAATCCAAAATCCCGTCGCCGCCATCCAACTCCATGCCCAGCTTGCCGGTAACGCGACCATTCTCGGCGAAGCCGCCACCATCGAGAGCCTCGTCAACCAGTGGATGTTCCTCGCCCGGCCCGAACCGCCACAGAAGACCGCCGTCGCGCTCGACGCGTTGCTGGCGGACGCCGTCCGCGCCTTGACGCCGATGGCCGACCACGCCCGTGTCCGCATCGAGTTTGCCGGTGGCGGCGGCGCGACCGTCGAAGCCGACGCCCGCCGTCTCGGCCAGGTTTTCCTCAACCTCATCGTCAACGCCATCCAAGCCATGCCCACCGGCGGCACACTCACCATCAACGCCCGCGACCGCCGTATCATCTTCGCCGACACCGGCTCCGGCTTCTCCGCGACCGCGCTCGCGCATTGTCCCGCGATGTTTTACTCCGAGAAAGAAGGCGGCATGGGCATCGGACTGGCCGTCGTCAACGAAATCGTCAAGGCCCACGGCGGCAGCCTCGCGCTCGCCAACCAACCCACCGGCGGGGCCGAAGTCACCATCCAGCTATGAACATTCTCATCGTCGAAGACCAACACGCCCTCGCTAGCGCGCTCGCCGAAGTCTGCCATCAACTTGGCGCCGAACCGTCGCTCGCGCATTCCGGCGCCGCCGCCAAGCAACAACTTGCGACCGCGAAATTCAACGCCGTCATCCTCGACATCGGATTGCCAGACATGAACGGGCTGACGCTGCTCGAAACGCTCGGCGACACGCCCGCGCTCGTCATCACGGCTCACGGCACGCTCGACAACGCCGTTGCCGCCAAGCGACTTGGCGCGACCGCCTACATGGTCAAGCCGCTAGACCTGCCGCAACTCCGCGACACACTCCAACAACTCCTCACCACCACCACGCCTGCCGCGCCGCCGACGCCGGACGCCAGTTCGCTGCTCATCGGCGCGGCGCCTGCGATGCAGCGGGTATTCGTCGAAATCGCACACGCATGTTCCGGTAATGTTCCGGTTTTGCTGACCGGGCCGACCGGCACGGGAAAAACGCTTGTCGCCCGCGTCATCCACGCCAACAGCGCCCGTCGCGATGGCCCGTTCGTATCGCTGCATTGCAGCGCGCTGCCGGAGTCACTTCTGGAGAGCGAATTGTTCGGCCACGAGAAACACGCCTTCACCGGGGCGCAGACCGCGCGCGCTGGGCACTTGGAACGGGCGGCGGGCGGCACGTTGTTGCTCGACGAGATCGCCGACATCCCACTGGCGACGCAGGCAAAACTGTTGCGTTTCGTCGAGGAACGCGCTTTCGTGCGCGTTGGCGGCCGCGAAGACATGCACGTGGACGCCCGTCTGATCGCCGCGACCAACAAAGATCTGCAAGCCGAGGTCGCCGCGGGCCGGTTCCGTCAGGATTTGTATTTTCGGCTGCGGGTGCTGGAGATCGAGCTGCCACAGCTGACGGCGCGCGCGGAAGATTTGAAGGCACTCTGCGCGTTCTTCCTCGGAAGCATCGCGCCGGAACGAAAAGCAGAGCTGTCGCCCGATGCGCTGGCGTTGCTGGCCGCGTACCCGTGGCCGGGTAACGTTCGCGAACTTCGCAACGCACTCGAACACGCGCTCGCCGTCTCGACCGGCCGCACGATCCTGCCGCAACATTTGCCGCGTGACATCCGCCAGCACGCCGCACCGTCATCAGACAAGTTTTCCGCCGCGCTCTCGACGTGGCTCGACGCCCGCATCCGCGCTGGTGCGACCTACAAGGAGATCGCCGCTGACCTTGATGGCGCGGTGCTCAAACACCTGATGTCGCGTTTCGAGCACAGCCCGACGGCGCTGTCGCGTGCGTTGCAAATGAACCGGGCGACGCTGTTGAAGAAACGACGGCAGCACGGCGTCCAGTGCCATCACCGACCTGGTCGCGACATGGATTCGAACGGGCCGATGTTCCAGGCGCGCCTCGGAGGCGAGGCTTGACGTCGTGGTCGGTGGTGAATATGGCGCTCAGGTCAGCGTCGACATGTGCGACCGGCGAGCGGAAGCCCGCATCGAGTTGCAGGTCAGTATTCACGCCGTGCTCATCGCCGTCAAAGGCCGGGGCGGCTACATGAGAACCATCCTCCGCAATTCGACCTGATTTCCAGCGTCCGTTACGACAAGGTCCCGTTCCAGTAAGTCGCCAACAGCGAGCGCACTTTCCCGACACCGTGGCTCAACGCCGACAAGTTCGTTGCCAACGCACGGCCACTCATCGGCGAAGACTGACCGAGCGTGGCCGTCATCAACGGACGGCGGCGGTTCGCCCAGCTCAAACCCATCTTCGCCGAGAAGAAACTACCCCTTTACAGCAAGGTTATCGAAAGCAGCCCCGCGTCTTGCACGCTTTGCCGCCGCGATACAAGGTCCGTACGACTTCTTCCCCCGCACAAACCGAAACGGCCGCGACAAAAAAAAGAATTCAGAAAACCATCATACGACGGTTCTCTAGAAATTGACACCAGCACGGGCGCCGAAAGTCAATGGAGCACCGCTCTCGCCGACGTAGCCGGACGGCGTTGTCCCCCAGAACAGCGCGACGGGCACATAATGCGTGTCGAACGCGTTATTGATCCAGCCTTCGACGAAGCAGTTCTTCCCGCGCCAGCCGGCGCGGAAACTGGCGAGGTTGTAGCTGTCCTGCCCGACTTGGTTGCCGGCGTCGTACTTGAAGTTGCCGTACACGTTGATCTCGGCGCGGGCGTACAGCGCGCCGGCTTTGCCGATGTCCAACGTGTATTGCGTGCCAGCGTTGGCGGTGAAGTCGGGCGCGAATGGCAGGCGATGACCGGTGACGTCCTGGTTGCTAATTATAAAGCCTTGTCCGACCATGCTCCGGCTGCCGCTGAGAAACGCGGTGTCGGTGACGCCAAAGCTGCCGAACAGGTCCCAGCCTTTGACGGGTCGGTAGAGGAGTTCGAGTTCGATGCCTTTGCTCATGGCCGCGCCGGCGTTGTCCACGTAGTAGTTCTGCGTGACATTGTAAAACTGCGACAACTGGATTTGCTGCCAGTCAATGTAGTAGAGCGCGAGGTTGGCTTGGAGCCGGTGGTCGAACCATTCGGTCTTGGCGCCGATCTCGTAGTTCCAACTGTGTTCCGCGCCGAAGGTCTGTTTGCCGGCGGGGCTGACGGTGTCGTTGATGCCGCCGGCTTTGTAGCCGCGGGTGATGGTGCCGTAGGTTGTCACGTTCGGCGTGAAACGGTAAGTCAATCCGAATTGCGGCGTGACTTCGTTGAAGCTGCGGCCCAGCGACAGCGGCAACGCCGGCAACGCCGGCGTGATGTCGCCGTTGGCCTGCTCGTGGTCGTAGCGGAGGCCGACGAGGAAATCGAATTTTTCGCACACGGTAAGTTTCGTCTGGCCGTACACGCCGACGCCGTAGGTTTGGAGATGGGCGGTGTTGTCGAGTTGCGCCGGGAATGGGAAGGTGAGGTTGTCGAATGTGTCTTTGTTGTGGTCTTCGGTGAAGACGAATACGCCGGACTGCCAGGCGAGCTTGAGGTTGTCGCAGAAGCGCAGTGGATTGTCTTTGGCGGAGGCGATCCGGAATTCTTGCGTGAATTGGTTTTGTTGTTCGTGTTCGCGTCGCGTGCCGAATGGAGCCGGAACCACGGTGTAACCGTAGTCGGTCATGTCGAGCGTCTGCCACCAGACGCCGCCGGTGATGGAGGAGATTTCGACGGCGTCGCCGTGGTAGGCGAGCACCAGCGTTGGCGCAACGATGTCGCGGTGCGTGTATCCTTCGAAGGCGCGCGTCACGGTGTGCGGCGCGGCGCGCAATGCCGTGAGATCGCCGAGCGCGTAATCGCCGTCGTGGTCGTGTTCGCACGACAGGATCAGGCGCGCTTCGAGGCGGTCGCTGATCTTCCAGGCCAATTGTGTTTTGCCGAAGAAATCGGTGCGTCCGTCGAGCCGGTCGCCGGTCAGGGTGTTTCTTGTGTAGCCGTCGCGTCCGGAAAAACCGGCACCGAGACTGAGGCTGAGTTGGTCTTTGACCAGCGGCCCGGAGGCGCGGAAACTGCCTTCGCCGGCGTTGTAGTTTCCATAACTGCCCTCGGCCTCTGCGGTCCAAATGTCGGACGGCCGGCGGCTGATGATGTTGATGAGACCGCCGATGGTGTTGCGACCGAAAAGTGCGCCTTGCGGTCCGCGCACGAACTCAATCTGATCCACGTCAAGCAACTGGATGCTGGAGGAATTGCCGTTGAGTTGCGGCACGCCGTCAATGAAAGTGGTGACGCCCGGATTTTTCGGGCTGGCGCCGATGCCGCGGAAATAGGGGTTGCTCAGCTTCGGCGGACCGAAGTCGGTCATGAACGCGTTCGGCACGTACACCGCGGCATCCTTGACGAGCCGGGCGTCGGTGTCGCGCAACGTCTCCTGCGTCACCGGAGTAACGCTCACCGGGACCGCCTGCGATGGCGCTGGTTCTTTCTCGGCGACCACTGTGACTTCGGGCAGACGCGTCGTCACGTTGGTTGTCTGTTGAGCCGATGCTAGGCTCGCGAGCGTGGCAGTTCCAAAACACAGTGCGGCGATTAGCTGTTTCATCATGGTCGTTCTCATGGTGCTGATGCGGTGCGGGTTTCTACAGCATCTCGTTTGGCAGTGCAAGACCGCTGACAGCAATTTGCGCGTGTTCTTATTTGTTGATTCCAAATGTCGCGGCAGATGCACACGTTGAAGCCGGCGCCGCCGGGCGGGATGATTCCGTATTGCTCGTACAACTCCGCAATACGGTCGCGAACCCGCCGGTAGAAATCAAGGCCGGGCGCCACCGTGCGGCCGAGTACCGGCCGTCCGTGCGGCATCCAGACCGAAACGACCGGCACAACGCCACGGCGCGCAAGGAACTCGGCGCCGGCAAGGAAACTTTCCGGCGGTTCGAGGCCGACAACAAACGCGCTGCAAGCCTTGTTTGGGCCGAATTTCTCGGCGATGTGGAGCAATGTCCGCAGGTGCCGCTCGCGACCGGCAAACCGGGACTTGCCGGGACAAATGCGTGCGGCGAGTTCATCGTTCCAGATTTCGATGTCGCAGGCCACGCGGTCGGCGCCCGCCGCAAAGACTTCGTCAATCAATGACGGCTCAGCCGGCGGCGAGGTAAACACGGAAATCTCGCCGGGTATTTTGTCGAAGCCGGCCACTTCGCCGATGGTGTCAAGAATTTCGACGACGCGCCGGCATTCCGCCTGCGGTGTAATGGTCGCGCCACCGGTGACCTGGATGTGTTGGGTGACTTTTTCGGTGATGACCGCGTAGCGAACGGCCTCAGCCACATCGTGCGCGGAGGGAGCTGTCGGTTCGGGGCTTCCTTCCTTGGCCAGTTGTTGCGAATATCCTCCCGTGTGGCAGAACTGGCACGCCAGTCCGGCGCTGGCATACTCACACGGCCAAAGGTAGGGAAACGACAAGACATCCACGCCCTGCAATACGCCCATGCCGCGGAACGGTCGTCCGCTTGATGTCCGTTGTTCGTAGAATTCTGTTTTTGGCGGAAAACTGACTTCGGTCACAACTTCGCCGCGATGCGCCAGAAATGGCCGCCCGTTCTCTCCAATCCCAAGGCTGAACGGCGACACCGCGCCCACCACCGCCAGATGGACGACGATGTTACCCGGCAACAAGAGACAACTGCATTCCAACGGATTCGGTGAAAGACGCCATGTTCTTCCGAGCTGTTCGTAAACGTCCGACGATGGAGTCTGGATGCCTTGTGTAATCAGCAGGATTTTGAGTTCCAGCGGGTCAACTTCCTCACCAGCAACGGTGGCCAATAGCGTCATATGCGTAGTTGGGCATATATCAGCGACGAACACAAGCTTTTTTTATTTTGCATTGGGCTGGTTCACTTTGGCAGCTTGTCAAAGTAGAAACAGCAACAGTCCAAGTTGAGAACGTTCCGGTTGGCGGCCAGACGGCTTTTGAAGTTGGGGTCAACCTTGTAAACATGTTGCCGTCCCTGTTTTTTCATCTCCAGAAGTTTGGCCGCGCACAGAATCCGCAGGTGTTTTGAGACGTTGTATTGCGACACCTTCAACTGTCGGGCAATCTCATTCACGCCCGATGGCGCTTTCAACAATAGACGGATGATCCGCACGCGAGTGAGATCACTCAGCGCTTTCAGGACTGCGAGGCAATCAATTCCAGTCATATAACGACACCATTCCGGTAAATCAGGAGCCGACCTGCTGTTGTTTTATCATCCACGGACAATCCGCGTTCTGCGGGCAATGCCCGCAGCCGTAGAGCCGCGCCATCAACGGCAACACCACGAACGCATCCACCGCGAACGCCACCAGCAACCACAGCACCGTCCGGTCGAAACTCCGCCACAACATCACGCCGCCCGCTGCCACCGGCACAATCCACAGCGGAACGATCACGGGAATGTGTTTGCGAAACTTCTCCGCGAACCGGTTCGCGCCGCCCCAGGGACGAAACTTCGCCGCCACGATGCCGTAGCCGCACGGACACGCCCGGCTGTTATAGTAATGGCAGAACGGACAGACAAACCACATGATCCACACTGCGCCCGCCACCGTGTACGCCGCGTACGCACCGGCCGCCCAGCCATTCCACCGCGACAAAATCACCGCGCCGAGCATGCCCATGACCGCATACGGCACGTTGTCGAGCACCACCTGCCACGTCGCGTACTCGTGCCCCGCCTGATCTCGTTGTGGACAATGTTCCAGATTCTCATTCATGTCTTTCATTCATTCCTCAAAGCCGGCAACAACGGTCCGCGCAATGCCATCCACGCCGCCAGCCAACTCCAGAATAACCCGCCCGCCATCAAAAGCGCCAGCGTCAAAACCGGCACACCGGCTCCGTGTCGCGGCCAGACCGCCACCCACGCCGTTACCACACCCAGCGCCACACCGAGCAACACCAACAGCCAATGCTCGCTCAGCACGAGCCATCGCAACTTCCGCCGCTCGAACCCGACCGCCTGCAACAGCGCCAGTTCACTGCGACGCTCCATCACATTTCGCAACACCACAATCGCCAGCCCGACACTTCCGAGCAACAGACCGAGACCGCCGAGCGCCTGAAAAATTCCGAGGTACGTGTTCTCCACCTGTGAAAACTCCGCCAACCGACGCCATGCCGGCACCGCTTCAAATCCTTTGTCCTCCAGCGACCGCGCCAAATTTTCCGGCATCGTATCCATCAAGAACACACAGAATCCCGACGCCGACGGAAATTTCTGCACGAAGTTCCGTTCTGAAATCACCAAGCTGCCCTGCAAGATCGAATTCGCCAGCACGCCGACGATCCGCAGTTGAAACGTTCGACCGCGTTCATCCGTGTACGGCAACGTGTCACCGAGTTTCTTACCAAGCGCCCACTTCACCGTCGCCTCGTCACCAATCGCCGGCACCGCAGCATCGTGCTGCTCCAACAATTCCCATTTGCCGCCGAACGCTCCTCGTTTCGCCAACTCCTCCGGTTTCACGCCAAGCAAGCGTGGCTGTTGTGCGCGGTTCAGGTTCAGGCAGCTCGCATCGTCGCCTTCGCGCACGCGCATCGGCACCGCGCCGGGCAACCCTTCGTACAGCGGGGCTGTTGTTTCCGCGTACCACGCGAACCCGCCCGTGCCAGGTGCATTCCTGCGCGGGTCCTGATGAAACGCATTCACTGCCACCAACAAAAACACACCGCTCGCCAGCACCGAGACAATCGTCAAACTCCGTCCCCGGCTCCGCGCTGCATTCCGCAGGCCGAGGCTCGCTCCGCTCTCCAATCGCCGCAGCAACCAATCGCTGAACCCAACACCCGTCACCAGCAGACACGCCCCAGCGCCAAAGAACGCACCGGCATTCTTCATCGACAACAACGCCACCGCCCCCAACAAACTGACGACAGCGATGGTAGGGACGAGCCGACGGCTCGTCCGTTGCTGTTCGCTGAACAACTCCACCGGTGCACGCTGCATCTGACGCCATTGCGTGAACCACATCGCGCCCAAGGCCACGATCAAACTCGACGCCGCTCCGAACGCCAACCTCCCCGGTTCGGCGTGATATTGAAAACTCATCGTGCCGATTGCACCGCGCCAAACCGTTTGCAATCCGAGCAGCGTCAGCTTCGTGTATGCTCTGCCCGCCGCGGCACCGACGAGCGTGCCGAGCAATGCCAGCGCGCCGCCCTCCGCTAACGCGAGCCACCGCACCAGTCGCGGCCCGAATCCGAGCGCACGCAACAAGCCGACCTCCTCGCGGCGCTGTTCGAGGTTGAAGACAAACAGCATCGCCGTCAGCAACAAGGCTGCCGCTATCAGGAAAAAGCTGAACCCGATGAACAGTTGTCCGAAGTCCTGCGACTCCGCGCTTGCCCGCAATGCCTGCTCCCGCACCGGTACCCACGCTGGCGGCTCAAGCCCCACCGTTTCGACCGGTTCGGAAAGACGAATTGCCGTCAGATTCCCGAACCGGTTCGACCACAACTTTTGTCCCGCTGCCAGCGAGATGAACGCTTTCGGTGTGCCGCGATATTGTTTCCAGTAGTCCTCGTCCTTCGGACGAATCCGGTCGAGTTCTACCGGAATTCCCGGCTCCCACTTGCGGCAGTCCTCCACATCCGCCAACCCAGGAAACGGCGGCATCCGCAAATCGTCCTTCTGCGTCGGGATGATTCGACTGACACGGAACTTCGTCGACTCCTCTCGCAACTCGCGTCGGTTGCCGATGACATAGTAGCGCAGCGTCAGTTCATCGCCCACCTTTGCGCCAAGATCGTCGGCGAGCCACGAGTTGATGGCGATTCCGTTTTCGTTGCCGAACGCGGTGATAAACGAATACGGCGTCGCCTTGTCACTGAGGCGGATTTCATTTGCGAAATACGTCAACACACCGGCACCTGTCGCCTTGATGCTTGGGTCGAGGAAAACCCGCGACGTGCTGAGTAAGCCGTTGGAGAAAACCAGTTCGGAATCCGCCAGCGTCCACAGCCGGAACAAATCCGGAACATTTCCCGACGCCAACAAAACGTTCACTTGGCCGACGCGCTTGAGTTCTTTCTGCAACATCGCCAGCGGAATGAACACCGTGTACGGCGGCACCTGATTTGCCTGCAAACTGAACCGGCCAAAATCCCGGTCACCGGCAATCGCGCTGACGCGACCGCGAATCGCCACCATCGTGTCCGCCTTGCCGGAGAGCGGCGCATCGCGCGGCACCCACGACGGCGGCTCCACCCGAACCACGACATCATCGCCAACTTTTGCGTCGAGTTGCGTCGCCAGCCGTTCGTTCAGAACGAAGCCGTCGAAAGTCCTCGTCGCACCGAGCCGCCAGAACCGCTCGTCCACACCGACGATTTGCACATCATTAGCGCGTCCCGACACCGTTCCGCGCACCATCAACACCGGCGCGGTGCCGGTTTCGTCGGCGAGTTTCTCGCGGAAGAACCGGTCGCCGGTCGCGAGCGCGTGTGTCACGCGACCGAGCCGCGCGAGCGCGAGTTGGCGGAGGCTGAACCGGACCGAATCGCCGACGACCAGCGCGCCGGTCAGGATCGCGCACGTCACCGCCACACCGGCGAGGACGCCGAGGTGCGTCCGCCAGTAGAACCGCAGGCTGCGGCGAATGAACGTGGCGAGGGTCATGTCAGTGGAGCGAGCCGTCGCACAATTCGAGCCGGCGCGGCAGGCGGCTGGCGAGTTCTGTCGAGTGCGTGACGACGACGAGCGCGACGCCTTGTTCCTTGTTCAGTTCGATAAGTAACTGGCCGAGGCCGGTGGCGTTGATGTGGTCGAGCGCGCCGGTTGGTTCGTCGGCGAGCAGGAGCTTTGGCTGGTTGATTAGAGCGCGGGCGACGGCGACGCGCTGGCATTCGCCGCCGGAAAGTTGGCCGGGACGATGTTCCAGCCGTTGTTGCAGGCCTACGCGCTTCAGCAAATGTTCGGCGCGGTGCCGGTTGGCGGGAGTTGCCTTCATCGTGAGCGTCGGGATGAGGACGTTCTCCAGCACGGTGCATTGCGGGAGAAGATGGTGAAGCTGGAAGATGAAACCGATCTGACGGTTGCGGATGGCGGCAAGCTCTGGCTCGGTCAACGCGGCGAGGTCGCAGCCATCGGAGAGAGCGGTGCCTTGCGTCGGGCGGTCGAGCGCGCCGAGGATGTTAAGCAACGTGCTCTTGCCGGAACCGCTCGGGCCGACGATGGCGACTGCTTCGCCGTCTGCGAGCTGGAAGTTGATGTCGCGCAGCACTTCGACGGGCGGCGACGCGTAACTCTTGTGAACGTGCGTAAGTTCGAGGAGCATGGCGACAGGATAACCTGTCGGCGCTCAGAGTTCCAGCGCCGTCGGCAGCTTGTCGAAGCTTGCCTTTGGATCTCCATCGGAGCTATTCTGCACCCCAACGGAAAGGAAGTCAGAAGAAGAACTAAACCAGTAACCCAAAAACCATTCGCGTAGCTTCAGCCTGTCCGATACGAAACTGAGACTTCGAACGAGAGACAGCGACTGGAAGTGCGCCCCACAAGGGGCGTGCCGAAAGCGTTCTCTCATGGGTATGACTTTCGCGACCATGCGGTTTTGTTCGATGATGTTGGCGCTGATTTCGGGGTCGAGTTCGGTTGGTTTACCTTTGACGGTGACCGGGGTGCTATTGGCCTAGATGTCTTTCGCCTTGGGCAGCTTGGCTTTGATGACTTCGACGTAGGTTTTAGTGAGCGGCTCGAATGCGCCTTCCTTGATGTGGTCTTTCTGCCAGCCGTGCAGGCCCCTGTTTAACCCCCTCCGCAAAACCAAATTCCTATCAGTTAAAACCCCTGAAAACACGGTTGATTATTGATGTTGGGTTCATGGAGTTCAGGGGGATGTTGAGCAAGTGCCTGTAAAAGTGGTGTTTTTTGGGAAAGGGTGATGCTCAGAATTTGTAGAATCGTGTAGCACACTGTGAGGCAGTCGGAGTCGCTTGC
>CAIKAP010000233.1 GCA_903825435.1 uncultured Verrucomicrobiota bacterium | reverse complement strand
GGCTACGCCCTCCCTACGTCGGAGATGGACAAAAACCAAACCCAAATGTAACATCAACCCAAGCTTCGGACTAACACATGCACTGGCTCAACAAAAGTGGTCTGGTCAATCGCACGCAATCCAAGCGCCCCGTCCGATGTTCTGGAGGAGCTTTGTGCTTCAACGGATTACAATGTAAGAGGCGCTCTGGCGAATAATCCGAGTATTTCCAGGTCAGTTGTTTTAACCTTGGCGAAACAGAATAAGTCATCCATCAGGATAATGCTTACCTGCAATCCAGCAACTCCCGACGATGTTCTGCAAATGCTTACAAAAGATCACGATCCCGATGTTTGTCGTTATGCTTTACTCTATCTGCAACGAAGAGCCAAAGCCGGGGATAACGTTCGGCAAAATGGTTTAGTTCGCGAAAGGAATTTGCAATGACCAATGTTATTGTCGTCATCGGGGCCGGATCAATCGGTCAAGCTATCGCGCGGCGGGTCAGCGTGGGCAAGCGCGTCCTGCTGGCCGATTTGCGCCAGCAAAACGCCGACGCAGCCGCGAAAGTCCTCAGCGACGCCGGGTTCGAGGTGAGCACCGCGACTGTTGATGTCTCCACGCGCGAGTCGGTCCACGCGCTGGTCGCGACTGCCACGACGCTGGGCACCATCACCGGCATCATCCATGCCGCCGGTGTCTCCCCTTCGCAGGCAGCGCCAGCCACGATCCTCAAGGTCGATCTGTATGGCACCGCGCTCGTGCTCGAGGAATTTGGCAACGTCATCGCGCGCGGCGGCGCGGGCGTCGTGATTGCTTCGCAATCGGGACACCGGCTCCCGGCGTTGACTTCCGAGCAGAATAAGGCGCTGGCGACTACGCCCGCCGACGAGTTGCTCGCGCTTCCGATGTTGCAGCCAGACCAAGTGAAGGATTCGCTCCACGCTTACCAGATCTCCAAGCGCGGGAACTCGTTGCGAGTGATGGCCGAGGCGGTGCGGTGGGGCAAGCGTGGTGCGCGGGTCAACACGATCAGCCCCGGCATCATTATCACGCCTCTCGCCAAGGACGAGTTGAATGGTCCGCGCGGCGAGGGATACCGGCGCATGATCGCGGTGTCCGCGGTCGGGCGCGCTGGCACCCCGGACGAGGTGGGAGCCGTTGGTGCTCTCCTGATGGGGCCGGACGGCGCGTTCATCACCGGCAGTGATTTCCTAATGGATGGCGGAGTGACGGCTGCCTACTGGTTTGGCGAACTCGCTCCGAAATGACACTGAGATTGGTCGTCAACCTCGCCGTTCACTCAACACTGACACATACCGGCAGGATTGACTTTGACCATGGCACACCGTAGAAAGTTGCGCTTATGGACGAACGCAAGAACCTCGACGAACGCCAGCGGATGACCGACTTGGAACGGCTCCGGCACTCGGCTGCTCACATCCTCGCCGCCGCCATCGCCAAACTTTGGCCCGACGCCCAATTCGCTGCCGGCCCGCCGGTCGAGGACGGCTTTTATTACGATGTCGATTTGAAGCACCGGATTTCGCCGGAAGATTTCCCGGCCATCGAAGCCGAGATGAAAGCCATCATCAAGGCGAACCAAGTCTTTGAAAAGGTGGTCGTCACCCGCGAGCAGGCGTTGGCCGATGCGAAAGCCGGCCGGCTGGCGGTGCTCGCTCCGCGCGACGTTCCCAGCAAGTTCAAGCTCG
>CAIKAP010000232.1 GCA_903825435.1 uncultured Verrucomicrobiota bacterium | reverse complement strand
ATCTTTTCCCCTGAGCCCACCGCTGGAGAGTCAATTGTTCCTCGGGCGACAAAATAATCCGTTCGGTGATGTTCATCATCCATGAGCATAGAATATCACTACTTAAATATAAAGCTATTTATGTAACACTACACTAGTAGTACTAGGCATCATGGCAACTGCGAACGGATTCCGACTTGGGGATGCCTGCCTGTTTGTTCGTCTGCTTGGGATTGTCAGCCGCGGCGCAACCGGCGCGTTAGCTGCCACGCGGCGACGGCTAGGAACAGCACGGCGCTCAGGTTCAGGTAGAGCAACTGGCGTTTGTCGTCCAACCCGGCAAGGCACGGGTACAGCAGACCGAATGCGGTCAATTCCAGCATTAACGCATTGCCTTCCGTGCTGGGCAGTGTGCGACGGAGCGTGATCAGCAACAGGATGAAGATCGGCAGGACCACGATGGCGCCGGTGCCCCAGAAGCCGAGCGGCGTGTCGCTGAAATCGCCGAGCAGCGCGTACGCGAACGCGACGGCGGCGGCGATGAACGCGGTGAGCAGCGCGGTGTGTTTGTATCCGGCGAGCGTTCCGCCGAGCAGCAGCGCGGCAAATAAAAGCACCCAGCCTTTGCGGACTTCGTCGAGCACGGCGCTGGCGAGTTCGCCGGGTTGTGTCAGCTTCGGAATCTCGATGCCCATGCCTTTGTTCGAGAGCGCGCGGTCGAGCCGGTAGGTCAATACGGAACCGTGTCCGGCGTCGGTCACCTCGGTCGGCGTCATGCAGCCTTCGGGGTAGTTCAGGCTTTTGCGCGCGGTGTCGGGTAGCGTGAGTTTCAATTCGAGGTCGCGGATCTCGCGCGGCTCGCGAACTTGGAAATACCAGTGCGACAATCCGCGGCTCTTGAAGCTGACTTCGTAGTTGATCTCCTCGCCGGGTTTGAGCGGCTGTTCGAGTTCGAGCGCGTTGCTGCGGATGCGGAGCCGTTCGCGGACGCTCGCGCCGTTGAGTGCGACGGCAAGGTCGTCGTACATCGCGCTGGCGGCGGGCAACGGGAACCGGAGGACTGCGGTAACATCGCGCGTGGCGGGATTGCGGAGCCGCCAGGTGAACTTGCACTCGGTGGTGTAGCCGGGATAGACGGCGGGGCCTTTTTTGCGCGGGTTTTGGCGGAGCATGACGGCGTGGCGGGCGTTGACGAACGGGTTCTCGTCAACGGTGTGCGTGAGCTTGCGTTTGCGGGTGACGGTCGGCTTGGTCGGGTCTTCCGATTCGAGGCGTTCGAGTTGTTCCTCTTCCCAGCGGAGCGCGACGCTGAGTTCGCCCTGTTGTTGTTCCGGCCCCCAGATCGTGCGGACGGCTTCGAGGTTGGCTTCGGTGACGCGCCCGTGGTCGTGCCGGAAATTGGCGGCGGTGCGGTCGAGGTAGTTCGACAACCCCATCGCCGCGCCGAGCAGCAACGCCACGAGCGTCGTCGCCCACACGAACCGGCCGAGCCATTTCCAAATGGCCCAACCAAGCGAGGGGCTGAGTTCGCTTTTCAGGACGATGTTGAGAAACACGGCGGCCAGCGCGGCGCCGAGCAGTAGGCTGAACAACGGTTGCGCCCCCAGCGACGTCGAGACACGATCACACAACGACTGTAGAAACGGCAGCATGACTACTTCCTCCTTGTGCGGCCGCGGGTGGGGTGGGCGACCACGGCGGCACTTTACGCCGGCGAGCGGCGGAGTCAAAACAAATTTGGAATTTGGCCCCGGCTGTGGCATGAATGCAGGCATGAAACGGAGTTTGATTTTCATTGCCGTGGCGGCGCTGGCCATCGCCGCCGACAAACCGAAGGAGACTTGGTGCGTCGGCCCGATCACGGCGCTCGACGCCAAGGCCGGCATGTTCACCGTCGAGGTCAAGGAGCAGGGCCAGTCCATGCAGGTGCAGACCAACGGCCCGGTCTTTCTCGGCTCGTTCGTCGTGGCTTCGTCGAGTGCCTCTTCCGAGGAGCAGCGCAGTTTCCAGTGCGCGCCGCAATGCCGGTTCGCCACGGCGGCCAAGGCGACCGTCGCGACGCTGGCGGACTTCAAGATCGGCGACCTAGTTCGCGTGACCTGCGCCGGCACCAACGCTCCGTGGTTGGCGCAACAGGTCGTCGTTCACACGCCAACGCGAACGAGGAAATAGGCGGTCATGCTGGAAACCGCCATCGAAGCCGCGTACACCGCGGGAAAACTGTTGCGCCAGAACTTCGGCTCGCCGCTCAACGTCAACGAGGCGTCGCACCACGACATCAAGCTGGAGCTGGACGTGCAGGCGCAGAAAGCCATCACGAAGGTGATCCTCGCGGATTTCCCGGAGCACGCCATCCTCGGCGAGGAAGGCGTGTCTGGCCCGGCTGACGCGGAAGTGCGTTGGGTGATTGATCCTCTCGATGGCACGGTGAACTTCTTTTACGGCATCCCGTTCTACGCCGTCAGCATCGCGGCGCAACAACGCGTCGGCGACGGCTGGCAGACGATGGCGGGCGCGGTGTACGCGCCGGAGATGGACGAGATGTTCGCGGCGGAACGCGGCGCGGCGCCGACGTTGAACGGGCGGGCGATTCGTGTCAGCGAACGCGCGGAACTGTCCGAGGCGATTGTCGGCTTCGGGTTCTTCAAGAGCGAGGAGACGATCCAACAGGGGCTGCGTACTGTTCAATATCTGACCCCGCGCGTGCGCAAGATGCGGCTGATGGGCGCGGCGGCGCTCGACACGGTGTACGTCGCGTGCGGCCGGTTCGACGGCTACATTGAGTACGGCATCAGGCTCTGGGACATCTGCGCCGGGCAGTTGATTCTCGAACAGGCCGGTGGCCGGGTGGACTCGGTGCCGGGGACGAAGCCGAACAGTTTTGACGTGCGGATGAGCAACGGCAAAGTGAAACTGGATTTCGATGCTTGAGCCGCATCCATTGATGGTGATGCCGTTCGTGGCGCTGCTGCTGGCGATGGCGCTGATGCCGTTCATCCACAAGCACCACTGGGAAAAACATTATCCGAAAATCTCCATCGGCCTCGGCTTAGTCACGGTGGCGTACTACCTGTTCTGGCTGCACAACGCGCCCCGGATGCTGACGAGTGCGGTCGAGTACGCCGGGTTCATGGCGCTGATCGGCTCGCTCTACGTCGTTGCGGGCGGCATCCACATCAACATGACCGGCCGCGCCACGCCCACCGTCAACACCGGCCTGCTGGCGCTCGGCGCGGTGCTGGCCAACCTGATCGGCACGACGGGCGCCTCGATGCTGTTGATCCGACCGTTCCTGCGGATCAACAAGGGCCGGGTCGCGCCGTTTCACGTCGTCTTCTTCATCTTCATCGTCAGCAACATCGGCGGCGCGCTGACGCCGATTGGCGATCCGCCGCTGTTTCTCGGCTACCTCAAGGGCGTGCCGTTTTTCTGGCTGCTGACGAAGCCGGATGTGTTGCTGGCGTGGTTGCTGTGCGTCGGCAGTCTGCTGGCGTTGTTCTTCGTGTTCGACAGCCGGAACAAAGCCGGAACCGAACCCCCGGCCGAGGATCGCGTCGAGATGGAGGGGACGCACAACTTTTTGTGGCTGTTCGCCATCATCGGGCTGGTGCTGATGCAGAAGGCGGACTGGTTGCACGGCAAGCTGGACGAAAATCTCGTCACGACCCTGGTCGCGGTGGCGATGATCGGCGTGGCGTGCCTGTCGCACAAGTTCGCCAGCCGGGACGCGCTGGCGGAAAACGAGTTCAGCTTCGGGCCGGTCAAGGAGGTAGGGTTCCTGTTTGCCGGGATTTTCGTGACGATGGTGCCGGCGCTCGACCTGTTGGAGAAACACGCCGGCGAGCTGGGCATCCGGACGGTGATGCAGTTTTACTGGGGCAGCGGCGCGCTCTCCAGCGTGCTCGACAACGCGCCGACGTACCTGAATTTTCTGACGGCGGCGTTTGGCTTGCAGCACTTGTCGCTGGAAACGCCGCAGCACGTGGCGCGGATGCTGGCGGAGCCGGCGTTGGCGCGTTACATCGTAGCGGTGTCGCTCGGATCGGTGTTTTTCGGCGCGATGACCTACATCGGCAACGGCCCGAACTTCATGGTCAAGAGCATCGCCGAGGCCGCCGGCGTGAAGTGTCCGAGTTTCTTCGGCTATGTGTTCAAGTACTCGCTGCCCATCCTGATTCCGCTGTTCGCGCTCGTTGGCTGGCTGTTCCTGCGCTAAAAATCAGTTGAAAACCGGCGCGGGTGTGGGAATACTCCCGCACCCATGAAAACCTACAATATCGGAGTTATCGGCGGCGACGGCACTGGCCCGGAAGTCACACGCGAGGCCATCAAAGTGCTCGACGTCGCCCAACACAAGTTTGGATTCAAGCTCAACTACACCAACTACGATTTCGGCGGCGAACGCTACCTGAAAACCGGCGAGACCCTACCGGATTCCGCCATCGAGGAGTTCCGCAAACAGCACTCCCTTTTCCTCGGCGCCATCGGCCACCCCGACGTGAAGCCGGGCATCCTCGAATGCGGCATTCTCCTGAAAGCCCGCTTCGCGCTCGACCAATACATCAACCTCCGGCCGGTGAAGCTTTACCGGACCGAGGATTGCCCGCTCAAAGGCAAAGAGCCGAAGGACATTGATTTCGTCGTCGTCCGCGAAAACACCGGTGGCATCTACACCGGCGTCGGTGGCGTCGTGCAAAAAGGCACGCCGATGGAAATCGCCACGCAAGTCATGGTTTACGGACGCCCCGTCGTCGAGCGTTGCGTCAAGTTCGCCTACGACTACACGCGCCGCCGCAACAAAAAGAAAATGCTCACGCTCGTCCACAAGTGCAACGTCCTCACGCACGCGGGCGACCTCTGGGTCCGCACGCACAAGGAACTCGGCGACCGCGACTACACCGACATCAAGCAGGACTACAACCACGTTGACGCCTGCACGATGTGGTTCGTCAAACAGCCCGAGTGGTACGACGTCATCGTCACCGAAAATCTTTTTGGCGACATCATCACCGACCTCGCCGCCATCATTCAGGGCGGCCTCGGCGTCGCCGCGGGCGGCAACATCAATCCCGAAGGCGTCTCGATGTTCGAGCCGATGGGCGGCAGCGCGCCGAAGTACACCGGCCAAAACGTCATCAACCCGATTGCGGCCATCGCCGCTGCCGGTATGATGCTCGACACCATCGGCGAAACGCAAGCCGCGCTGGCAATTGACAAAGCCGTCACCGGCTCGCTGAACGGCGGCAAGATCAAATCGCTCGCCGCCGGTAAAATGGGAATGGGCACGACGCAAGTCGGCGACCTCATCGCCGCGACCGTTTGACCTGTCATGGCGAGAGTGCGACGAGGCGGGTACGTCATCGAATGGTTCATTAGCGACCACGTTCCCGCGCATGTTCACGTTTACGACAGCCGTGGCCGGTTCCTCGGACGTTTCGACACGGCGCGGATGGAAGGAATTGAGGGCTGGAAACCGGACCGGAAATTGCGTACTGTCATTCAGTCCTTGAAAGACGAAGGACGATTATGAAACAAGCGGTTCAATTGAAAAAAACCTACGGCAAAGCCGTTTTCTCGCGGATGAAACACGTCCGCTATCTCGGCTGGGAAGACGCCTTCGACGTGGAGTTCGAGGACGGCCTTTGTTTTCTGGAACCGCACGCGGCCATCCGCAAGACCAACCGCATCACGCCGGGCGCCGCCCCGGTGCGCGTCGAAGTGGACGAGGAACTTGGCAGTCACTTCAAAGTCACCTACGATACCGGCGAGACTGCCGAAGTTTCCTGGTCATTCGTTCGCGAAACTCCGCCGCCAAAATAAACCGCCCCGCCCGTCAACGGGACTAAGACTGCTTTAGCAGTCACAGCAAACCGTTACCGGAACATTTCCGGAACATGAACCGAAGTAGCCGAGTAGCCAGAAGCCAGTAGTCAGGAGTTGCCCCTGACAACTGACAATTAAGACAAGTTGTATCAGGGCAGTTCTGCGGCTCTACTGGTGATGCATTACTTGCGGTCAAGCCAACGGCGTATCAGATGGCGCAGCCATGAGCGTCTGTGTCCATCACGGTCAAAGCAGTCGAACATGACGCTTGCGATCAGAATCGCCGCATTCTGGAGT
>CAIKAP010000231.1 GCA_903825435.1 uncultured Verrucomicrobiota bacterium | reverse complement strand
GCCCGGCCGCGGCGCGCGCCATTCGAAACGCCATCTGAATGGAACTGACGCTCATGGGCTCCGTGGCGTGGCGCATCGACTCGGCCAGCGTGCGGGAGCGATCCTTCCAGCCGCGCCCCTAGCTTCGCGGGGTCACGTCTTAACATTCAACAAATGAGTTGATTTACTGGGTGCGGGCGTACAGAGTCAGCGGCATGGCGCGACCTCTACGGATTGATTTTTCACATGGCTGGTATCACGTCACGGCACGCGGTCTGGAGCGCCGCACCATCTTCAAGGACGATCCGGATCGTGCGCATTTCCTCGAATTGGTGGGGGCGGCCACCGAACGTTTCGGAGTGGTGATCCATGCGTACGTGCTGATGGATAATCACTATCACTTGGTGGTGGAGACGCCCGCCGCCAATCTGTCCCAAGCCATGCAGTGGGTGAACGTGAGTTACAGTGTGTGGTTTAACCGGCGGCGCGGCCGGGTCGGCCCGCTGTTCCAAGGCCGGTTCAAGGCCGTGGTGGTGGAGGTCGCGGCGTATGCGGTGGAGTTGAGCCGCTATGTGCATTTGAACCCGGTTCGGGTCAAGCGATTGGGATTGGCTAAGGCCACCCAGCAGCGGCAACAGGCCGGCCTGGGGACGGCTGTTCCAGCGGCTGAAGTGGTACGGGAGCGGGTGCATCGGCTGCGCGGGTACCGGTGGAGTTCGTATCGGGCGTACGTGGGATCGGAGCGCGGTCAGGAGTGGTTGGTCACGGCACGGGTGTTGGAGCTATTGGGCGGCGGGACGGGGCCGGTGGATCGGGCGAAGTATCGCGCGTTTGTGGAGGCGGCAGCACGGGAAGGGTTGGCGGAGAGTCCTTGGGAGCGGCTCACGGCGGGATTGGTGCTGGGTGGATATCAGTTTGTTGAGCAGATGCGCGAACTGGCGCAGGGCAATGCGCAACAACAACCGGCGTTGCGCGCCTTGCAACGGCGCTGCGGGATCGCCGAGGTGGTCCGGTGCGTCGAGGGGATGAAAGGCGAGCGCTGGACGAGTTTCTGCGATCGGCACGGGGATTGGGGGCGGGATGTGGTATTGCTGTTGGGGCGGCAGTTGTGCGGCATGAAACTGCGGGAGTTGGCGGAATTGGCGGGGATGCAGAATGAGGCAACCATTGCCTTGGCCGTCCAGCGGGTGGCCGCGCGGGCGGAGAAGGATGCCGGACTTCGCACGCAAATCGCGGCGGCGAAACGCCAATTGTTGAATGTTAAGACGTGACCCCAATCATGCGGATCCACACCAACATCTCGCCTGGTGCGCGGTTGTCCCAAGCATAGTAGGGGACGGCGGTCACTGGTACCGTCCGGCACTTGGATTGTGTCGAACTGTACAGTTCTTTGCCAGCCGTCTCCCGCTTGGCTTGACCGTGCAGGGTCACAACGCCACCGAGCCGGTTCGGCTGCCAGCGATGGGTAAATTTCGCATGGGCCGGCAGTGTGAGTGCGTTCAAGTCGGCGCCGTTGTCAACTTGTTCAAAACAATAGACCACGGGCCCGCGCTGAAGCGCAACCCGGCCGCAGTCTTGGCGGACGCGCGGGTTGGCGTAAATTTTTTCCACGGGCATGGCGAGTGTCAGATCCACCTGGTCGCCGGCTTTCCAGATCCGGACCAATCGGAGATAGCCACAGACCGACCGGGTGGTGACTGGGCGCCCATTCACGCGCACCTGCGCATTCCGGCACCACCCAGGGATCCGTAGTCGAATGGCGAATTTGGCTGGTCGAGCGGGGTTGACCGTAAGTTTGACTTTGCCGTCCCACGGATAGTTCGTCTGTTGGCAGACGGTCACCGGCTGGTCGGCCAACTGCAGCCGGGCGGTACCGGCCGCATAGAGATGCACCACGAGTTCCTGTTCGGCTTGCGAGTAAACGTACTGGCCGAGCGAAGCGAATAAGCGGGCAATGTTGGGCGGGCAACACGCGCAACCAAACCAGGCTTGCCGGTGGTGTTGGCCGGTGCTGGCCAGCGGATTTTCGTAGAAGAATTTTCGGCCATCGAGGGAGATCCCACTAAGGATGCCATTGTAGAGTGCGCGCTCCATGACATCGGCATAGCGGCCATCGCAATCGAGTTGAAGCAACCGGTGCGCCCAGAATACCAGTCCGATG
>CAIKAP010000230.1 GCA_903825435.1 uncultured Verrucomicrobiota bacterium | reverse complement strand
GCCGAGTACTTGAAGAATCACAACCAAAATCCCAAAGTGTTCGTCTGGACCGCGCCGGTGAACCGCATCATGACAAAAATTGCCAAATGTAAAGAAGCGTTGGAAACACTACACTAGCACTCGGGAAGGAGTTGTCTCATCTGAACTTGCTGTGCCACGATCAGCGTCGGTCGGCACTCCTGAGAACTCAGCTCACGCAGTGATCAGGCAATCCAATGTGCGGCGGGCTTGCTCAGGAACTCCTCCAAGGGGATTCCCTGTCCGCCCACCAGGAACTTGTGTTGAACCCGGAACTGCTTGTCGAACGCCGCCATTCCCGGCAGGGATTCCCGCCGTCGCCCGCTTTTCACCTCCACCGCCGTGATCTTCTTCCCCAATCGCAAAACGAAATCCACCTCCAGGTTGCGGTCCCGCCAGTAGGTCAACTCGATGCTGGTCCCCATCGTGGTGTTCAGCAAATGCGACCCAACGACAGACTCCACCAGCCGCCCCCAATAATCCCCATCCCGTCGAATCTCGGCGAAACCCTCGCTTCGCTGAGCGGTCATCAGGGCGGTGTTGAAGACCAGCAGTTTCGGACTGGATCCCCTCTGCCGTACCAAGCCGTGGGCGAACTTCGACAACCCCGCCACCATCCCCGCTCCTTTGAGAAGTTCAAGGTAGTGGGCCAGCGTCACGGTATTCCCGGCATCCACCAGTTGCCCCAGCATCTTCTGGTAGGACAAAATCTGGCCGGAATACTCGCACGCCAAATGGAACAGACGACGCAGCAATGCCGGCTTGTCCACCCGGGTCAGTAACAGGATGTCCCGGGAGATCGTTGTTTCAATCAGGGAATCGATGATGTACCGCTTCCAGCGTTCTGGTTCGGCGATCAAGGGGACGGACCCCGGATAGCCGCCATGGTAGATGAACTCATCGAGACTCCAGCCGAAGGCTTCCTGCATTTCGCTGAATGACCAGTGCGGAACAGGGATGACCTCGAACCTGCCCGCCAGGCTCTCGTGGAGGCCCTTCTGGATCAACAGCGGGGCGGAACCCAGCACGACCACCCGCAAGGGCAGTTTCGTGTGGGCGTCGGCATCCCAAAGCAGTTTGACGACATCCGACCAGCCAGGAATCTTCTGGATCTCGTCGAGTACCAGGATCGCCCCCTTCTTGCCTACCCGTGCCTTCAGCCGGCCCAGTTCCCATTGCTGCTCGATCCGGTAGTGCCTTAATTTGAATTTGGAAGGTCTGGTTGAAGACCGATGGCTTCCGTCTTAGCTTTTTTGAAGTTCAAGTCAGGCTGGTAGTCTGGATGCTCGGCGCGTTGTTTCTTTGATAGCAACCCCTCAATTGTCAAAATCTGGACACGCGGGAATTTGCGGCCATTGGCACTCTCATAGAATCCCGCGCTGGCGGCATCGGAAAGCATTCCCCTTGTCGGCTTCCGTAAGTGTGATAAATAATGCGATCTCCGCGCCTTCCCGCTCGCGCACCGCCATCACCGAACGCACATCGTCGGCTTTGAGGTTCTCGCCGCCCTTGACGCTGACCACGATCTTGCGCGCGTCCTTCTGGTCCACGTCCCGGAAGAACTTCAGGCCGTCAAGGCCGGTATCCGCGCCCTTCTTCTTGCCTTGGAACGGCTGCGCCTCGACCAACGACACCGCCCACCATTGGAACTGATACTTGTCGCGCTTGGCGAAGTCGCGCGCCGACTCCAAATCTTTCGGCGTGCCGTGCACTTCAAACTCCAACCCGGTCTTGAACGCATCCTTGAGCCGTTTCTCGATGAGGGAAATGGCGAGGTGCGTGATGTCGATGCCGATCCACTGGCGTTTCAATTTCTGCGCCGCGTGCACCGCCGTGCCGCAACCGCAGAACGGGTCGAGCACCACGTCGCCTTCGTTGCTGCTGGCCGCAATGATGCGCTCCAACAACGCCAGCGGCTTTTGCGTCGGGTACCCGACCCTGCCGAATGCTGAATCAGATACCGATGACCGCAGCCGAATTTTCCGACAGTTGCCAAGAGTTCCCGCACCACGTTGAGTTGATGATAACGGGGAAAATCTGTTTCCTCTTCGTCCGCCCCTTCTGATCGGCTTCCGGAGACCTGCTATTGGCGATTGATGTCCACACCTGTCTTGTCTTTGAGGACTTCAAATGGTCGAAGTGCCCAAAACCGCTCAGCCTCTTCCTTCGACACCAAGAGGCGATAGTGACGGTAAAGTACATCAACTGAGTTTCCTGAAAGGAGTGCGGTCTTGGCTTCGTTTTGGTATTTCGCAAGGTGGTAGGTGGCGTAGCTATGACGGAGCGAGTCCTGCGTCCATTGTTCGATGCCAGCCTCGGTAATCAGTTTCTTGCGGCGGTTGTTGAAGTTGGGAACATCTATCACCGGCCCAGATGTTTTTCCACAGAGAACCAACCAGTCGGCCAAGGTGTCTTCGATCTCTACGATACGGCTGGTGCGTGTCTTCGCTTTGCGTCCCGGGACCCGTATTGATTTTGCGGCAAGGTTTACATCGGACCAATCCAATCGGTTCATCTCCTCCGGTCGTATGCCAGCGAATAGACCCAGCACAGCCCAAACCATAATCCCGTGCTTTCCGGAATGCTCAAGGATTTTGGCAGCCTGCTCGATCTTACAGATCACAACCTCTGACTCCTCAATACTGGGACGGTCCAGCTTCTTCACCAAGTTCTCTCCGCACCACTCACGCTTCAATGCGTAGTGATATAGCATTGAGACTTTGGTCATAAAATGATCCCTAGAGGTTGCACCCCAAGCAGGGCTTTCAAAATACTCTGTGAGTTCGTCCAGAGTGATGCTCGCCAGTTTCCTATCGCCAAATTTCTGGCAAAAGTCGCCATAGCGGTATTGAAGTTCCTTGATCGTGGCGTTGCGGCGACCGCTCTTACCTTTTTCCCTGATGATCTGGTCCGTGATCTCCTTGATAGTTGGAGCGTCTTCGTACCTGATGGCATTCTGCATGTAATAGTCCACCGCTTGGGTTAGCGTCACGCCATGCGGCTTCAACCGGTCAATGCAGCGTTGGGCTTCGAGTTTGATTTCCTCTGGGATGCCGAAGACCTTAATTCCTTGGTTCTGGCGTTCGAGAAACTTTTGCTTTGCATACAAGTCGGCATCGGATTTGTTCTTAAAGCCTTTGGTTTTGCGATCTCCATTTATGTAACCCAAATCAACTCTGTAGTGGGGTTGACCCGAAGGTGTTTTTATGGGATACACAGGACGTTCTTGCAAAACTCGCTTTTGCGGGCTTTTTCGGCGATGGATTTGAACGGGATGCAAGGGGAAGCGTCTCAGAGTTATGCATGAACTGACCGCGATCTTCCACCATCTTCAACGCCATCTTTTCCCTACACTCG
>CAIKAP010000229.1 GCA_903825435.1 uncultured Verrucomicrobiota bacterium | reverse complement strand
GCCGAGTACTTGAAGAATCACAACCAAAATCCCAAAGTGTTCGTCTGGACCGCGCCGGTGAACCGCATCATGACAAAAATTGCCAAATGTAAAGAAGCGTTGGAAACACTACACTAGTTCGCCGCCGAACAACTCCAGTTGCCGGCACAACAGCGTGAACTCGCGACAGACAGCGCGCAACGGCTGGAGGTTGTCCTTGCGGAAGTCGGCGATGGTCTTGAAGTCGGGGTGCAGTTGGCGCAGCAGCCAGAGAAGTTCAACGTTGCGCTGTGCCTCGCGTTCGAGGCGGCGGCTGGAGCGCAGGCGATTGAGGTAGCCATACAGATAGAGCCGCAGCAAGTCGCCGGGATCGTACGCAGGGCGACCCGTCGCGCTGGGGGTGGCGCGTTGAAACCCGATCATGATGAGGTCGAGGCTGTCCACGAACGCATCCAGAAAACGCACCGGGTTATCGGCATTGACATAGTCTTCCAAGCGTTCCGGCAACAGCCACGCTTGTTGGCGATCAGCACCTTCGATGTAACTCACAAAGCCCCCTTGGTTGGTGCTGATTCTATCTACTTGCTTGCCAAACCGGAAGACTTTTCACACAGTCTCTCGTGGGAGCTAACGGTGCGCTCGGCGCGCCCCGTAGCTCCATTCTGGCGTTCGACGAAAGCAATTGCCCTGGTAACGAGATCGCGGTAGTGTGGAATTGTCATGAGTATCGCCGAAATTCATCAATTGCCGATTGAGGAAAAGTTCCAGATCATTGAGGCCCTGTGGGATGATCTTCGCGATCGTTTTGAACGGATGTCCATCCCCGAGGCCCACCACACGTTGCTGGATGAGCGGCGCGCCCGCGTCCAGAGCGGCGCCGCCCGGCTGTTCGACTGGGATGCCGTCAAGACCACCATCGGTCGCGCATGATTCGCCTGCAGATCTCCGAGGACGCCCCGCCCGGTTCTACCGGGTCCGTCTCGGTCCGTGACGGTAGCGTGGATTTCTCATTGCGCACAGCCGGGGTGGCCGTTATATTCCCGACGTCAATTGGCTGCGGACGTGGCGGAATTGGCAGACGCGCAGCCCTCAGAAGGCTGTGACCGCAAGGTCGTGGAGGTTCAACTCCTCTCGTCCGCACCAACAAACACATGACGACGATGAAACTGACGCATTGGACAATCGGCGGGATCGCCCTTCTGGCGCTGGCCACCAGCGCCAACGCCGGCTCCGTCAACGACCAGAGGCACTGGACAAATTTTGACAAGATCCGCGACGCCATCAACAACCCCATGTCTCCCGGTCAGGCTGTGGATCTGCCAACCGTGGACGTGAAAGGCGTGGAAATCAAAGGTCGCGAGGTGCCCATGCGCGACCTGTCCGCAAGGCCGACTACGGGGATGCGCGATGTGACGACGGTTGAACAGAAGAGCGTGGACGTGAAGCGCCGCGAGATTTCCATCTACAACACCACGTTGCGCGGGACGCCGGTCAGCAACTTCACCGCCAAACACGCCTCCATTGCCAACGGGATGCACTCCGATGCCTCCAAGATGTACGCGGTGGACCACGCCCCCATCCCAAGCCGCCGCATCGTGGTCGCCTCGCCCGAAGGCCTCGAAGAGTTGCGCAAACAACTCAACCGCATCCCCTGACGCTTCACGCAGCGGCGATGTTGACGAGCTTGCCGGGGACGACGATCACCTTCTTGACCTGTTTGCCGGTGAGGAATGGCTGCACGTCGGCGTGAGCCAGCGCGAGTTTCTCCAACTCCTCCTTCGCAATCTGCGCCGGTACGTCGAGACGGGTACGGACCTTGCCGTTGACCTGGACGACGATCTGCACCGTCGTCTCGACGAGCAACGACTCGTCGTATTGCGGCCACGGCTCGCAACTCAGCGTCTTGGTGTGGCCGAGCTTCTGCCAGAGTTCCTCCGCGATGTGCGGAGCGTACGGCGCGAGCAACAGCGCGAACGGCTCCAGCACGGCGCGCGGGCGGCTTTCCTGCGCGGTGAGTTCGTTCACGAAGATCATCATCTGCGAGATGGCCGTGTTGAACGCGAGCGCTTCGGTGTCGTCGCCGACTTTCTTGATGGTCTGGTGCAAAACTTTTACGAGCTTCGTGTCCGCCGCCGCGTCGTTGACGAGCAGTTTGCCTTCCTCGTCGCAGTACAACCGCCAGACGCGACCGAGAAACCGGTAAATACCCTGCACGCCTTCCATGCTCCACGGCTTCGTCGCTTCAAGCGGGCCCATGAACATTTCATAAAGTCGCAATGTGTCCGCGCCGTATTCTTTTACGACGTCGTCGGGATTGATGACGTTGCCCCACGACTTCGACATCTTGTGACACTGCATATGCACTCGTATGCTTCGATTGTCCTTCAGTGCAAATCCGGTTTCAGTTCTAGTCAAAGCTCCTTCTGAAACAGGATAGCCCAGAATTACTTGTCTATTGGGATCGTCCTTGTGGTACGCAGCAGCTCTGGCCTTACCAGCGTTCATAGGAGTGATGTTGATCAAATCTGATGCGCTAACCTCAAATTCTGCGCCGTTCACGTCAGTACGCTTAAATAGGAGATATTCAATTTCGCCGAGAATCATTCCTTGGTTCACCAGCCGCGTGAACGGCTCCGGTGTCGAGACGTGTCCGAGATCGAACAGCACCTTGTGCCAGAATCGCGAGTACAACAAATGCAACACCGCGTGTTCCGCGCCGCCGACGTACAAATCCACCGGCATCCAATATTTTTCCTTGTCCTTCGCGACGAACGCCGCCGCGTTTTTCGGATCAATGTACCGGAGATAATACCAACAGCTACCGGCCCACTGCGGCATCGTGTTCGTCTCGCGTTTCGCTGCGCCACCGCACTGCGGACATTGGCAGTTCACCCAATCCGTCGCCTTCGCCAACGGCGGTTCTGCGTTGCCCGACGGCGAATAATCTTTCATCTCCGGCAACCGCAACGGCAACTCGCTCTCCGGCACCGGCACCGTCCCGCACTTCGCGCAATGCACAATCGGAATCGGCTCGCCCCAATACCGCTGCCGCGAGAACAACCAGTCACGCAATTTATAATTCACCGCGAACTCGCCCAGTCCGCGTTCGCCGAGCCATTCCGTGATTTTCTTCTTTGCCTCCGGTGTCGGTAGTCCGGTAATCGGCCCGGAGTTCACGCTCACGCCATCGCCGGTAAAACCGTGCGGATCAACTCCAGCGGGCGGTTGTACAACCGTGCGAATCTCCAAACCAAATTTCTTCGCGAACTCAAAATCGCGCGTGTCGTGCGCGGGAACTGCCATGATCGCACCGGTGCCGTAGCCCATCATCACGTAATCGGCGATCCAGATCGGAATCTTCTCGTCGTTGACCGGGTTGACGGCGTAACCACCGGTAAAGACACCGGTTTTTTCCTTATCCGTCATCCCGCGTTCGATCTCGCTCTTCTTTGTGGCGGCGGAGCGATAAGTGTCCACGGCGGATTTCTGCGCTGCTGTCGTGACTTTGTCCACGAGCGGATGTTCCGGCGCCAACACCATGTACGTTGCGCCGAACAACGTGTCGGGACGCGTCGTGAAAATTTCAATCTTCAAATCGCTGCCAGCGACGGCGAACTCGACGTTCGCGCCTTCGCTGCGACCGATCCAGTTTCGCTGCTGCTCCTTGATCGAGTGCGGCCAGTTGACGTGCTCCAAATCCGCGAGCAACCGCTCCGCGTACGCCGTGATGCGGAGAATCCATTGACGCAGCGGACGACGGTAAACTCCCTTGTGACCTTTGCGGTCGCACGTGCCGTCGGCGTTGACTTCTTCGTTCGCGAGCACCGCCTTGCAACCGTCGCACCACCAGACCGGCACCTCGGCTTCGTAGGCGAGACCCTTCTTGTAAAGCTGCAAGAAAATCCACTGCGTCCATTTGAAATAATGCGGATCGGTCGTGTCAACTTCCCGGTCCCAATCGTAGCTGAACCCGAGCATCTGGATTTGTCGGCGGAACGTATCAATATTTTTCTTCGTCGTGACCGACGGATGCGTGCCGGTATCAATCGCGTATTGTTCCGCCGGTAAACCGAACGCGTCCCAGCCCATCGGATGTAGCACATTGAAACCGCGCATCCGTTTGTACCGGCAGAAGATGTCGGTGGCGGTGTAGCCTTCGGGATGTCCGACGTGCAGACCTGCGCCGGACGGGTAGGGGAACATGTCGAGGACGTAGAGCTTCGGCTTGGCGGTGTCGTCCTTGGCGGCAAAAGTTTTGTGTTCGAGCCAGTGGCGTTGCCACTTCGGCTCGATCTGGTCGAATGGATATTTGCGGCGGAGTTGCGGTTCGCTCATAGACGAGAGCGGACTATAGCGGTGGCTTCCGGCGCTGGCAAGCGAAGTTCAGGCGCGGCGATTGGCGATGGCGCGCTGGTAGACTTCGACGTAGCGGAGAGCGGACTTTTCCCATGAGAAATCCTGCGCCATTGCTTGTTGGCGGAGTTGGGCGATGTGCTGCGGGCGGTCGTACCAGGTGGCGTTGGCCCAGCCAATGGTGTTGTAGAGCGCCGATGATGTGTCGGCGAGGAACTTGAACCCTGTGCCGGCGCCGGTGTGTTGGTCGTAGTTCTGGACGGTGTCATCGAGGCCGCCCGTGGCGCGGACGATGGGGAGCGTGCCGTACTTGAGCGAGTACATCTGGTTGAGGCCGCACGGTTCGTAGCGGGACGGCATGAGAAAGAAATCGCTGCCGGCTTCGATGAGATGGCTGAGTTCGTTGTGGAAACCGATGTAGACGCCGATGCGTCCGTGGTAATTCCGGGCGAGCCAGTTGAAAAATTCCTCGGTCTGCCAGTCGCCGTAGCCGAGGACGACGACTTGGACGAGCATCGTGTGGAGAACGCGGGGCAGGGCGTCCATGAGCAGGCTGAACCCTTTTTGCGGGGCGAACCGGCTGACGATGCCGAACACGGGCATCGGGGGATCGATCTCCAAGCCGAACCGTTGTTGGAGCACGGCTTTGCAGGTCGCCTTGCCGCTGAGGTTGCCGGGCGTGTAGTGCGACGGAATCAACGCGTCGGTGGCCGGGTTCCAATGTTCGTAGTCGCAGCCGTTGAGGATGCCGGAAAAATCGTGGCCGCGGTTGTTCAGGTACGGCGCGAGTCCCATACCGCCGGCGGGCGTGAGGATTTCCTTGGCGTGCGTGGGCGAGACCGTGGTGACGGCGTCGGCGAAATGGACGCCGGATTTCAGGAGGTTGATCTTGCCGTGGTCCTCGAACTTGTCGGTCGTGAAATGTTCCCAGCCAATGCCGAGATAGTTCAAGACGCTGGCGTGATAGACGCCTTGGTAGCCGATATTATGGATGGTCAGGACGCTGGCGGTCCGCGAAAGCGGCGAGAGGATCCGGTCCCACGTTTTCAACAGCGCCGCCGTCACCGCCGTCGGCCAGTCGTGGACATGGATCACGTCGGGGATCCAGCCGCTGTCCTTGCAAATCTGCGTCGCGGCCTTCGACAGCAGTCCGAAACGGAACGCATTGTCGCCGTACTCGCGTTTGTCCTCGTCGTAGATGCCGCGCCGTCCGAAGAACCGCTGGTAATCCACGAACCAGACCTTGATGTTGCCGTCGAGCTGCGCGGTGTGAACACCGCCCCAGTTCTCCTCGCCGCCGCCCATGTGGATGCAGGAGTTCTTCTCGAAGCTCAATCCGCCGCGCGCATAGTCCACCGACGCGTACAACGGGATACAGATCCGCACCTCGTGTCCGATTTCCGTCAGTGCCTTCGACAAACCGGCCACCATGTCGCCGAGTCCGCCCGTCTTCGCAAACGGCGTGCACTCTGATGCGACCATCAATACCTTCAAGCCAGTCGGTTTCTTTTGTGTTTTACGCGGTGCGCGTTTCGTCATCGTTTTCCGTGCCATGGTGGCGGGTAGATTAACAGGAGAGCGAAACGCTTGCAAGTGTGAGGGCTTGCCGCCGAGTGGGCGAAACGACGTGGCGTACTTCTGACCTGCAACGAATTTGGCGGTTTCGATAAGGTGGCGCCCAAAGCCGATCGTATCGTCTGGTGAGATATGCGTGAGTTGCTTGAAAAAATCGGCATCGGCTAGACTATTGGGGACAATAGGTTTAGTTTTCTGCCACACCATAACGGTTCTGCCGAAATAGATAGAGACATAACCACAGCACTGGGGTTAAAAATACCTTGATATGGCGCACCATCAGAGTGGATATAGGGCTCAATGGATTGAAAAAGTCGTGGAGGTAAGTCATATGAGAAATATCAGCTTAACGATTATCACCGCATTGTGGATGGCTATAGTGTGCAGTACAGCTGTTAGTGGCGACTCCACGGTTGCATCCAAACCAAATTTCGTCGTCATACTCATCGACGATATGGGCTATGGAGACATCGGGCCGTTTGGCTCAAAGGTCAACCGCACACCAAACCTCGACCGTATGGCTGCGGAAGGAATGAAACTCACAAGCTTCTATGCCGCGCCCGTGTGCACGCCGTCGCGGGCGCAGATGATGACCGGCTGCTACGCCAAACGCGTCTCGCTGCCTGACGTCATCTTCCCATCCTGTCCAACCGGCCTCAGCGCAAAAGAGCACACCGTCGCGAGCCTGCTCAAACAACAAGGCTACGCCACAATGTGTATTGGTAAGTGGCACCTCGGCGACCAACCGGAGTTTCTCCCCACCGAACGCGGGTTCGAGCATTACTATGGTCTGCCGTATTCCAATGACATGGGCATTAATAGTAAAAATGGCCCGAAAAGTAATAACCGCCCACCGTTGCCGTTATTGCGCGACAGCAACGTCATCGAAGCACCCGCCGACCAAGACACGCTCACTGCGCGGTACACCGATGAAGCCGTTAAGTTCATCACCGCCAAAAAAGACAAACCTTTCTTCCTCTACTTCGCACACACCGCCGTCCACGTCCCACTGCATCCTAGCAACAAATTCAAAGGTAAATCCGCCAACGGCACCTACGGCGACTGGGTCGAAGAGGTTGACTGGAGTATCGGTCGCGTCCTCGATACCTTGCGTGAACTCAAGCTCAGCGAGCACACACTAGTGCTCTTCACCAGCGACAACGGTCCGGCGTTAACCCAAGGTAAGCATGGCGGCGTTGCCGGTCCGTTGCGCGGTGGTAAAGGCTCGACGTGGGAAGGAGGGATGCGCGAACCTAGCATCGCTTGGTGGCCCAGCCACATCGCTTCTGGTACCAGCTGCGACGCGCCGATGGGCGAGATTGACGTGTTGCCAACACTGGTCAAACTCGCCAGTGGCACCGTGCCGACCGACCGTAAAATCGATGGCAAAGACATCTGGCCGTTGCTCGCTGGCCAGACGAAAGAATCGCCGCACGATGCGCTATTCTATTTCAACGGCAACAAACTCGAAGCTGTCCGTTCCGGTCCGTGGAAGCTCGCAATCGCACCGCAAGCCTTGCGCCAAGCCAAAAACGAAGACAAAACCATCAAGCATAACGGCCCACGCCTCTACAACCTCGAGATTGAAATTGGCGAACAGAATGATGTCGCCTCGCAGCATCCAGATGTCGTCGCCAAACTCCAGAAATACGTTGCCCAAATGGACGCCGATCTCGGTCGCCACGGCACCGGACCCGGCGTCCGCCCACCCGACCAGATTAAAAATCCAAAGCCGTTACTAAAACGCATCGGCACGGAGTACGATTAGCCGTAAGTGCATTAACAGTCTTTTGGTGCTGTGACCGCAAAGCTGAAAGGATAGAACAATGACCGCCAATATAAAAACACTCCTCTTCCTTCTTACCGCCCTGCTGTTGGCTCCGCTAGCCTCGCTCCACGCTGCAGAACACAAGCCCAACATCGTGCTCATTCTCATTGACGACTTTGGCTATGAGTGCGTCACAGCCGATGGCGGCGAGAGTTACCGCACGCCCGTCATGGATCGGCTCGCCGCGACTGGCGTGCGTTTCGAGCAGTGCCATGCGCAACCGCTTTGCACGCCGACGCGTGTGCAGTTGATGACCGGAATCGGGAACAAGCGGAACTACACGCATTTTGCCCACCTCGACCCCTCGCAAAAAACGTTTGGCAACTTGCTAAAGGACGCCGGCTACGCGACGTGTATCACCGGTAAATGGCAATTGAGCAACGGCTTTAATGGTCCTGCGCATTTCGGCTTCGACGAGTACTGCCTCTGGCAACTCAAACGACGACCGGGCCGCTACAAGAATCCCGGGCTCGAAATCAACGGCAAGCTGCACGACTACACGAAGAACGAATACGGTCCGGACATCGTTAGCGATTACGCGCTTGATTTCATTACGCGCAAGAAGGACGTGCCATTCTTCCTCTACTACCCAATGATGCTCACGCACGAGCCTTACGATGCCACACCCGACAGCCCTGACTATCTCGAATCCATCAGCGGCAAAAACAAGAAGCCCCTCGGGCATTTCCCCGACATGGTAGCCTACACCGACAAACTCATTGGCAAGGTCGTGACCAAGCTCGAGGATCTCCACCTGCGAGATAACACGGTGCTTCTCATCCTTGGCGATAACGGCACCGGCCGAGGCACGCCATCAAAATTCAAGGGTCACAATGTTCTTGGTGGCAAGGGCACGACGACAACGTGGGGCACGCATGTTCCACTCATTTGCAACTGGCCCGGCCATTTTGCCAGCGGAAAGGTCTATCCCGACTTGATTGATTCCACGGATTTTTTGCCGACGATTTGTGAAGCCACTGCCACGCCGATACCGTCGGACTTGAAACTCGATGGCCGCAGCTTCCTGCCGCAATTGCGTGGCGAAAAAGGCAACCCACGCGAGTGGCTCTACGTTTGGTATAACCCGAGCGGCGGCGCGACGGCGAAGGCCGAGTTCGCGCACAACGCGCAATTTAAACTCTACACCGACGGCCGCTTCTACGCCGTCGAAAAGGACGACAATGAGAAGTCACCGCTCGCTGCCACTGCGGTCGATGCCCAGACGCAAGCGGCGAAAGCGATGCTACAGGCGGCGCTCAAGCAGAACGAAGGACAGCGCCCTAAGTTCTTCGTGATACAGTCCAAAGCCTTCGGTGGTGAAACCGGCGAGGATGCTGACGGAAACAAGAAGGCAAAGGGCGGCAAGTAGCCCGTTCAGGCAGAACCTGCGATTACTGGAGCCTCCGTCCGCGGACAAAAGAGCTAAGACTAAGCGGTGCATTTTGAAAAGAAAGGTAAAAACCACGCCGGAAAACTGAGCCTAGAAGAATTTCTCGCCAACCAGCCTGATCCCGACACCACCAAGAACTGGTTTGAGCAACAGGAGACCGACAAGGATGGTTTCTTGTCGCCCGAGGAGTTCATCAACATGGGAGGAAAGTCGAAAAGAACATGCCACAAAAAATCATCACGCAGTATCGGCGAACACTTTAAAAAATCGAAATTCCGTGAGATGAAAACGAAGGTACCAGACTGATGCAGTATCAATCACAGCCTCAGACTTAACCTAACTACAGGAGACATCGCCACGAACCGACGCCAATTCGTCAAGACCGCCGGGCTGATCACGGTCGGACCGTTGATTCTGCGTCGCAACATCTTCAGCGCCGACGCGCCAAGCAAGAAGATCAACATCGGCATGATCGGTATGGGCCGGCAGGCGATGTACGCGAACTTACTGCCGTTCTTGCAGTCGTCGGATTGCGTTGTCACGGCTGTGTGCGACGTGGATTCGTGGCGGCTGACGCAAGCGTTACATGCCGTCCAAAAATATTACGGGAAGCTGGGTTGCAAGGGTTACCGGGATTTCCGCGAACTCCTCGCCCGCCCGGACATCGACGCGGTGATGATTTCCACACCCGACCACTGGCATGCCCCGATAGCCATCGCTGCCGTTAAAGCCGGTAAGGATGTGGCGCTCGAAAAACCGATCACGCGCTATATCGACGAAGGACGGATCCTCGCCGACCTCGTTGCGAAGCATAAACGGGTGTTCCGTGTGGACAGCGAATTCCGCTCACTCATTCACTTTCACAAAGCTGTCGAACTGGTCCGCAATGGGCGCATCGGCAAGATTCACACCGTCCGCATCGGTTCGCCCGCGGAAGAGTTTCCGCACGAGCCATCCACCATCTCACCGCCGCCACCCGAACTCGATTACGATCTCTGGCTTGGCCCTGCGCCACAGGTGGACTACATGCAGAAACGCGTACACAAGCCGCACGATCTGAATAGCCGACCGGGGTGGATGCGCAACCTCGATTACTGCGACGGCATGATCACAAACTGGGGCACACATCTCAACGATATCGCCCAGTGGGGTGCCGGCACCGAGCGAACCGGCCCCGTCGAGATCAAGGCCACCGGCAAGTTCCACAGTGACCCGGCGTGGAACGTCTTGGAATCGTTTGATGCGTGGTACAAGTTTGCCAATGACATCGAGATGTTTTACCAGATGGACACACCACACGTCAGGTTTGAGGGCAAGAAGGGCTGGATTCAGATCGCCTATCCCGGTCAACTCTCGGCCAGTGATCCGTTGATTTTCCAGCAGAAGATCGGTCCCAACGAGATTCATTTTCCTCTGCGCACCGAGAAGGCAGATTTTAGACGTTCTTGCAAAACTCGCTTTTGCGGGCTTTTTCGGCGATGGATTTGAACGGGATGCAAGGGGAAGCGTCTCAGAGTTATGCATGAACTGACCGCGATCTTCCACCATCTTCAACGCCATCTTTTCCCTACACTCG
>CAIKAP010000228.1 GCA_903825435.1 uncultured Verrucomicrobiota bacterium | reverse complement strand
TTATTCTTGCACCACCCCTGCGGATGATGCAGTAATATATCCCCGTGCGGACATCCCGGTACAAATTAGTCGAGACCTTTGATGATGAGGTCTGCGGCTTCCGTCCAGCCCATGTAGCGCAACATCATCTCGCCGGAAAGGATAACGCTACCGGGGTTGACGACGTCTTTGTTGGCGTACTTGGGCGCGGTGCCGTGGGTGGCTTCAAAGATGGCGTGGCCGGTGATGTAGTTGATGTTGCCGCCGGGGGCGATGCCGATGCCGCCGACTTGCGCGGCTAATGCGTCGCTGAGGTAATCGCCGTTGAGGTTGAGCGTGGCGATGACGTCGAACTCGGCGGGGCGGGTCAACACTTGTTGCAACGTGATGTCGGCAATGGCGTCTTTGATGACGATGCCGTTGGGGAGCTTGCACCACGGGCCGCCGTCAATCTCGACGGCGCCGAATTCGCGTTTCGCGAGAGCGTAGCCCCAATCGCGGAAGGCGCCTTCGGTGAACTTCATGATGTTGCCCTTGTGGACGATGGTGACGCTCTTGCGCTTGTTGTCGATGGCGTACTGGATTGCGGCGCGGATGAGGCGTTCGGTGCCTTCGGAAGAGACGGGCTTGATGCCAATGCCGCTGGTCAATGGGAACCGGATTTTCTTCACGCCCATTTCTTTTTGGAGGAAGTCGATAAGTTTCTTGGCCTCAGGCGTACCGGCAGCCCATTCGATACCAGCGTAGATGTCTTCGGTGTTTTCGCGGAAAATAACCATGTCCACCTTACCGGGATTCTTGACGGGCGAGGGGACGCCGTTGAACCAGCGTACCGGGCGCAGGCAGACGTAAAGATCCAGCATCTGGCGGAGGGCGACGTTCAAGCTGCGGATGCCTTTGCCGACCGGAGTGGTCAACGGGCCTTTGATGCCGACGATGTAATCTTGGAATGCCTTGACGGTCTCATTTGGCAACCAGTTGTTGAATTTCTGAAACGCGGTCTCACCCGCGAAGACTTCGAGCCATTCGATTTTGCGTTTGCCGGCATAGGCCTTTTCGACAGCGGCGTCAAACACGCGGACGCTGGCGGCCCAGATGTCAGGGCCGGTGCCGTCGCCGCGGATGAAGGGGAGGGTGGGATTGTTGGGTACGGTGAGATTGCCATTCTGGATGGATATCTTGGCCATAAGTTTTGTCTCCTCTATCCGCTGTGGCGGATGTGGACGGTGTCGCCATCTTCGACGATGTAGTCTTTGCCTTTGACGTGGAGCTTACCGGTCTCCTTGAGGTGGACTTCGGCGGCGTGACCGGTGGGGGCGGCGGCGATGAGTTCGTTGTAGTGCATGACTTCGGCGCGGATGAACCCGCGGGCGATGTCGCTGTGAATCACGTGTGCGGCTTCGACGGCAGTGGCGCCGCGGCGGATGGTCCACGCGCGGACTTCATCTTCACCGGTGGTGAAGAAACTGATGTAGCCGAGCGCCTTGTAGAGCAGGCGCGTGAGAATGTGGATGGCCGGTTCCTCGACGCCGAGCGCGGCGAGAAATTCGGCGCGCTCTTTCGGGTCTTCGATTTGGGAGACTTCGGCTTCGACTTTGGCGCAGAGTTCGCAGGTTTCGCTGCGCGGGCCGCCGAGCTTGGCTTTGGCGGACGCGAGGAGCGCGGGGTTCGGGAAATTGGTGTCGCCGCAGTTGAGTGCGGTGACGATGCCTTTCATGGTGAGGAACTGGAGTGAGCGGACGCGTTTCTCGTCGGCTTCCGCCCACGGATACTCGCGAAGCGACTTGCCGGTTTCAAGGTGCGGACGGAGCCGCTGCAACAATGTGGCTTCGTCGGCGCGTTCCTGGTCGAATTTCTTTTTCTGGTCCTGCGCGATCCGGTCGAGGCGTTTCTCGATGAGCGCAAGGTCGCTGACGGCCAACTCGAACGCCATCTCGTCAATGTCGCGCAGCGCATCCACGGAACCTTTCGAGTGGAAGACGGCGGGATCGTCGAAAGCGCGGACGATGTGGCAAAGGGCGTCCATGTCCTTGAGTTTGTTCAGCCACTGGTCGCGCGGTTTTGCTTCGTGCGGCGGCGCGGGCGCGAGCGTACACTCGATCTCGGCGTGCTTGGTCTTCTTCGGGTTGTACATCCCGGAGAGTTTGTCCACGCGCGGGTCGGCGACCTTGACGGCGCCCATGTGATATTCGCCGCCGCGGGCGATCAACTGGTCGTACGCCATGCCGGTGAGCAGGGAGAAGACGGTCTTCTTGCCGGTTTGCGGCAGGCCGATCAAGGCGATTTTCATTGGAGCAGGTTACAGCGACTTGCAGAAGGCTGCGATGCGGTCGAGGCCTTTCTGGATGTTGTCCATCGAGCAGGCGTAGCTGAGGCGGATGTGTGTGTCGGCTCCGAAGGCGACGCCGGGGACGCAGGCGACGTTCTGTTCTGCCAGAAGACGGTCGCAGAACTCGACACTGCCGCGGCCGAAGTTGGAGATGTTTGGGAGCATGTAGAACGCGCCCATCGGCTTGACGCAGGTGATGCCGGGGATGCTGGTGAGTTTGTCGTACATGAACGCGCGGCGCTCGACGAAGGCGCGGTGCATGTCGCTGATAAAGGACTGGTCGCCTTGAAGGGCGGCGATTGCACCTTTCTGGGCAAAGCTGGTCGGGTTGCTGGTCGAGTGCGACTGGATGGAGTCAATGGCTGCGGCAATCGGATCGGGTGCGGCAATGTAGCCGAGACGCCAGCCGGTCATCGAGTAAGCCTTGGAAAAACCGTTGACGGTGATGGTGAGGTCGTAAACCTCCTTGCTCAGTGAGGCGAGACTGATGTGCGAGGTGTGGTCGTAGGTGATCTTCTCGTAAATCTCGTCGGAGAGCATCAGGATATCTTCTTCGAGCGCGACTTCGGCGAGGGCTTGGAGTTCTTCCTTCGTATAGACGGCGCCGGTGGGGTTGGAGGGGGAGTTGAGAATGAGGAGCTTGGTAGCGGGTGTCATCGCGTCGCGGAATTCATCCGGCGTGAGCTTGAAACCGTTGGCTTCCTTCGTCGGAACGATAACCGGCGTGGCGTCGGCGAGCTTGACCATTTCCGGATAGCTCAGCCAATACGGTGCAGGAATGACGACTTCGTCGCCGACGCCGCAGGTGGCGAGGATGGCGTTGTAGCAGGAGTGTTTGGCGCCGCAGTTAACGATGACCTGGCTGGGTTTGTAGTCGAGGCTGTTGTCGTTCTTGAGTTTCTCGGCGATGGCGGCGCGCAGTTCGGGGAGGCCGCTGGAGGCCGTGTACTTCGTGAAGCCAGCGGCGAGCGCGGCGGTGGCGGCGTCTTTGATGTGCTGCGGCGTGTCGAAATCGGGTTCGCCGGCGCCGAAGCCACAGACATCAACGCCTTCAGCCTTGAGTTTCTTGGCCTTGGCGTCAATGGCGAGCGTGAGCGACGGGGTTAGTGTGGTGGTGCGGGGAGCGAGTGGATTCATAGGTTGTTTTCCTGGTTCAGAGTTTGCAGTTATAGAACTTCTCGATCAGCGGTTTCAGATTGTTCTCGCGAATGTTGATGATGTTCATCTCGCGTTTCGCGTTTTCGGGGGAATCGCTGGCGTGGGCGGCGTTGACCATCACGTCCTGGCCGAGTTCACGGCGGATGGTGCCGGGCGCCGCCTTGCGCGGATCGGTCGGGCCAAGAACGCCGCGGATTTTGGCGACGGCATCCGGGCCTTCGTACACGAGCGCGACCATCTTGCCGGGATCACCGGTGGGTTCCTGGTCAGTGGCGTGGCCGGTCATGAAATTGACGATACGGTTGAACTGGTGCTCGGAGGCCAGCGGAGCGAGCATCTCGCCCAGCGTCTTCTCTGATTCCTTCGGCAGGGCGAATTCGAACTCCTTTTCCAGCGCCGTCTTGGCGCGTGGCCCAGAGAGTCCGCCGAAGACGGAGCGCAACACCTCGCGCACGGGACCGTAGAACTCACGCGCGGCCTCGATGCTCATGTGGTGGACCTTGATGGCGATGATGCAGAGACCGGTCCGTGAAATCAAATCCACGATGCTGCCGGGGCGGGCGTTGGGGAAACGAAAATTGTCCGGCTTCAACAGTACCAGCGTCTGTTGCACCTTCGCTGTCTTGGGATATCGCACGACGTTTTCGAGGAATCCTCCGTCCGTGTCGGAATACTTCGCCCAGATCTTCAGGCGCGCCTCGACTTGTTCAGCTGAGGGCGAGACGAGCACAGCCGGTTCAAAGTAGCGGACCTGGTTGTCGGCAGTAAGAATAAAATCGCCATAGGTATCGCGGATCGTTTCGCCCGCCGTGCCGCGGCCCGTCTCAACCTGGCCGACGGCGGTGCGGATTTTCTTCGCCGCATCCTCGCCGCGGAACACCAGCATCATCACGCGGCGCCGTTGTCCCGTCGCCGGGTCCGGCGCGTAATTGTCGAGGACGTACTGGCTGATGAGCGTCTGGATGCGACGGTCCTCCGGTGTCTTGGCGGTCACGATGACCGACGCGTACTCCTCGGCCAACTCGCGGCTCGGCGCGAACATTCGCGCGGCGACCAAGTCCAGCGCCGTCCGCGTAAACAGACGCGCGATGACACCGCCCGTGCGCGATTTGTAGATCGTGTACGGGTTGATCAGGACGTAGGCGAGTTGGTCGCTGTCGCTGCTCATCAGCCTTTCTTCTCAGACGACATGATGCGGAACAGTTTCGTGCCGCAATCTGGGCAGATGCCCTGGACGGCGGGACGACCGTTCTTCATCGTCACCGGCTCCGGTTTGGCCATTTCTTTCTTTGCTTTGCATTTTACACAATACGCTTCAGCCATGATGTTCTCCTTTGGGAAAGTGCGTGACATATTAGTGGGCGACGTGGAAAGCGTCAAGCGTTGAACGGCCGCCGCCACTCTGGTAGAGTGGCGCCCGTGAAACGCCTCTTGCCCATCCTGTTGCTCGCGCTGGCCGCCTGCCGGCCGACCGGAACAAATCCGGAACAAAGCGCCGCGTACGACCAGGCCCGCAAATCCGCCGATGCCGGCGACGCGAAGGCCGCGGCGGCGTTCTACCAGCAAACGCTCGACGAACATCCGGGTTTCGCCCGCGCCCACCTCGAACTGGGCCTGCTCTGCGACGAGAAGCTCTCCGACCCGATTGCCGCCATTTACCACTACCGCCGCTACCTCGCGCTCGAACCGAACAGCGACAAACGCCGCATCGTCGAGGACTTCATCGAGCGTGCCAAACTCTCGCTTGCCTCGAAACTGCCCCAAGGCCCCGGCATGGACACCAGCGAACTGCTGCGACTGCAAAGCCAGAACGCCGCCCTCGGCACCGAAGCCACCGCGTTGAAAGGGAAGCTCGCCGACTACGAGGCTGCGATTAACGCGCCCGCGCTGCCGGCGGTGACTAATGTCGCCGTTGCTGTCGCCACGAATCGTTCCACGACAGTCGAGGCGAAGCCGCGCACGCACGTCGTCCAGAAGGGCGACACGCTGTACTCGATAGCGTTGCGCTACTACGGTTCGCGCGCCGCGTGGGACAAGGTGTACCAAGCCAATCGCGACACGTTGCCCAACAAAGATCAGCTCCGCATCGGTCAGTCGCTAGTGATTCCGTAACAGCGGGCTTTACTTTTTTGACGGTGCTGATATTCTGCGCGCCATCAAGGAGGTCGTATCTTTTATGAAGGAGGCGGACAGTAGTGTAGCTACGGCTTTGCCGACAACGGACAGTGTGACCGGTTTTTCCGTGGTAGGGAACCCAACGCAAAAAGAGGAACTCGAACGGGATCTCCAGCAGAAACGCGAGCAGCTTTTGTTGCTGCGGCGCCAGCAGGAGGAGTTGGAGCGGCAGAAGGGTGATCTGGAGGATTTGCGCCGCAAACACGAGGAGTATGCGCGGGGTCGGACGGAGATGATCGAGCAGCTCACGCGCGGTTTGGTCTTGCTGGAGCGCGAACAGATCGAGGCGCAGCGGCGCGTCGAGCTTTGCGCCGCCACGCGACAGGCATTTCGCGATGGGCTGGAACGGTTGCAGTCCATCCACGACGATCAATGGACCAGCGCGAATGTCAGGACTGAACTCAGCCAGGCGCTTGGCATCGTCGAGAACTCGCGCACGGAACTGCAACACGCCTGCGCCCGGCTGGATTGTCTCAGCCCAAAACAACTTTCCGCCGAGGAGAAGGAGGGCGAAGGCGCGTCGGAGTTTGTCCGATACGTCCGTCTCGGCTTCGCGGCGTCGTTGCCGCTGATCGTCGCGGGAACGATCTGGTTGGTCGTGTTCCTCATCACGAAACATTGAGTCATGATTTTCCAGCGCAAACCACTGACGCCGATTGACCGCGCGGTTGCTGACTTGAAGCAGCAGATTACCGATTTGGAGCAGCAAACTCGTCAGATGCAGAATCCGTCGTTGGGCATGGCGGTGCCGCGCAGTGTGTGGAAGGAATGGTTTGCGCCGCCGCCGCGGCACACGGCGGTGACGCGGCACGCGCCGCTCGACGTTCCTGTCGAGCCGCTGAAAGAACTAGAGCGGACGCCGCTCCCGTTTGAGCAGCAATCCGATCTCTTTAACCGTTCACCAGACAAGCTGGCCCAGTACCTCAACGCGGGGCCGATGAAGACGCGCGCGCCGTTGCGTTACGTCCAGCGTCAGAACCGCCGTCGCTTTTTCTTATGGCTCGCTCTCGGCATCGTGGTGTTGGGATTGCTCTGGCTGGTCGTGCACTGAAGTTGTGCGTTGAGTTTTCGGCGCGCGGTGTGTGTCGCGTCGAATTCGCCCAACGACGGCAACCGGAGCAGTTACCCTACAATCTCCAGGACCAGCTCGTGCGTTACTTCACTGGCGAGCCGGTCCGTTTCCGCGTTCGGCTCGATCTGCGAGTGGGTACACCGTTTCAGCGGAAGGTGTGGCGGGTGTTGCGAACGATTCCGCATGGGCAAACGCGGTCGTACGGGTGGGTGGCGCAGCGCATTGGCGCTCCGCGTGCGGTGCGCGCTGTCGGCGCGGCGTGCGGGGCGAACCCGGTACCGGTCATCGTGCCATGTCACCGCGTCATCGCCAGCGACGGCGCGCTCGGCGGATTCAGCGGCGGTCTGGCGCGGAAACGGGCGCTGTTGCGATTGGAAGCGAAGCGGCGGTAACAGGCAAGCCAGCAATCAGCGGCAGCACGTTGCGCCGTCAACTGGACCGGCTGATGACGCCGTTCAAGCGCACCAATCCGGAATTTTACGCGGGCTATCTCGCCGCGCGCGTGATCGTGGACAAGGGCGGTGCGGTCAAGAAGAAGACCACGACGCCGGCACCAGCGAAGTAATCGGGATTCTTTCTGACGCCCGGCAGTCCGCAAGGATTGCCGGGCGTTTTATTTCAGTTGATGCCGTGCAAGCCCATGTTCCGGTGGTCAGGGTTGCTGGCGGTAGAAGGCGATGGTCTTGGCGATGCCGTCGGCGAAGCTGACGCGGGGGATCCAGTGGAGGAGGTCGCGGGCTTTGGTGTTGGCGGCTTGGCTGTGGAGGACGTCGCCGGGTCGGGGCGGATCGAGTTTCGGTTTGATGTTCTTGCCGAGGGATTGGTTGATGGTGTTGACGAGATCCAATAGCGAGATGCGATCGCTGCAGGCGACGTTGCAGGCTTCGCCCAGCGCGTTTTTCGGCGCGACGGTGGCGGCGAGGTTGGCCTCGATGATGTTTTCGACAAAGGTGAAGTCGCGGGTCTGGGTGCCATCGCCGAAAATGGTCGGTTGTTGATCGTGGAGGATGGCGGTGATGAATCGGGGGATGACGGCGGCGTATTCGCTCTTGGGGTCTTGGCGCGGGCCGAAGACGTTGAAGTAGCGGAGACAGACGGTTTCGAGGCCGTAGAGTTTGTAGAAGATGCGGCAGTAGTGTTCGCCTGTGAGTTTGTGGACTGCGTAGGGGGAGAGCGGCGCGGGCGTCATCTCCTCGTGCTTGGGCAATGTCGGCGTGTCGCCGTAAATGCTGGAGGAGGAACTGAAGACAAGGCGTTGGCAGTGCGCGTCGCGCGCGGCGACGAGGAGGTTGAGGGTGCCGGTGACGTTGATGTCGTGTGAGAGCGATGGGTCGGCGACGGAGCGGGGGACGCTGGGTAGTGCGCCGAGGTGGAGGATGTAGCGGACGCCGGCAACG
Source organism: uncultured Verrucomicrobiota bacterium (assembly GCA_903825435.1). GTDB lineage: Bacteria > Verrucomicrobiota > Verrucomicrobiia > Palsa-1439 > Palsa-1439 > CAIKAP01. Next base: position 17,402 of record CAIKAP010000228.1, on the reverse strand, counting down.
GCGCGACGGCAGGCATCCATGTTGCGGAGGTCGCCTTCGAGGATGTCAACCTTGTCGGCGAAGGTGCGGAGGTTGTCGCGTTTGCCGGTGAGAAAGTTGTCGAGGACGCGGACGGATTTGCCAGTACGGATGAGGTGTTCGGCGATGTTGGAGCCGATGAAGCCGGCTCCGCCGGTGATGAGGTATTCAGCCACGTGGGTCTCCTGGTTCGAGTTCGTAGAGTTGCCAGGCGGTGTCGTCGGCGCTGATTTCGCCAAGGTTGGCGCGGGTGGCGGTGAAGAGGTGGTCGAGTTTGTTACCGCCGAGTAGTTTGAGTGGGACGCGGAGGATGAGTTTGTCGGAGATGCTGGCGGTCTTGGTCACGCCGTGGTCGGTGATGCGTTTGCGGTCGTCGTCGAAGACGTGGACGTGGCCGAGAGGGTTGACGTTGATGTGGATTTTGGGAAGGTTGGCGAAGTCGGTGCCGCGTTGGTAGCCGTAGAGGAAGAGGTGGACGTTGGAGCGGGGGCCGAGGCGGTTGTGGAAATCAATGGCGGCGATGAGGTCATCGCCTTGGCGTAGAAATGCGGTTTCTTTCAGGGAGATGGAGGTGGGTTCGTTGTTATGGTGTGTCCCGTTGAGTTTGGGGATGGGGGGATGGGGGTTGAGTTTGATGGCTTCGTTGCGGACGGCTTGTCGCCAGTCGGGGACGAGGTCGGGAGGGAGGTTGACGACGCGTTCGCGGGGGAGCTTGGCAAACAGCTCGTTGGCGCGGGCGAAGGCGACGAGGTAAAACTGGCGGGTGGTAAGTTGGGTGGCGTTTTCGAGGATGGCTTTGTACTTGGTCTCGGTTTGCTGGCGTGTGAGGGGGAGGCTGAACCAGTCGCCGTTGTCCTGAAGGAGGGTTGGGACGTGGATGCGTTCGTCGGGGTGGTAGTGGTAAGGTTTTGGCCAGTCGCCGAAGTGGATGACGTAGTGGAACAGTTGTGGGCGGAGGCCGGTGGGTTCGAGTTCGAGGAGGGCGAGGCGGGTAAAGTTGGCTGTGGCACGGTGGTCGCCGTTGGCTTCAGCGGGGTGCGGAGTGAACACGATAGTGGGACGGAATTCGGTCAGGATAGCTTTGAGGTTGGCGAGGACAGATTCGGGACGGTAGGGATGTTGGTAGCCGTAGTCTTCTTTGTAGGGAACCGCGTCGGCGCGTGTGGCGTCGCTACGAAAAGCGTTGGTGTCTTCCCAGTAGTCGCGCCAAAGGGTTTGCAATCCCCAGTCGGGGTAGCCGAGGAATGTCAATTGTTCGTACTTCAAGCCGAGATGGGCGGTGGCGGCAACGGCCTCCGTGAGGCGTTTTTCACCGAAGTTGCGATAGGTGCGGGCGGACATGAAGAGTGAACCACTGTAGAGTTTGAAAGCGATCTGGTTGTGGTCGCCGTTGGTGAGGTAGATGATGCGCACATCAGCGCCGGCAGCGCGAGCTTGTTGGATGACGCCGGCGGTGGCGAGGGTTTCGTCGTCGGGGTGGGGCGCAACGATGGCGACGCGGTCCTTGCTGGTGAACGGCGGCATGGGTTTCTGGGCGTCCACGACAGCAGCGGCACCGAGCAGAAGGAGGAGAAGTGAGGATCGGTGGAACAACATTGGATGTACTCTACCGCCCCACGCTTTTATATGCAAATCCGAGTTCTTTCATCTTGGCCGGGTCGAAGAGGTTGCGGCCGTCGAGCACGATTGGCTGGGCCATGACGGAACGGAGTTTTTCGAGGTCGAGTTGGCGGAACTCGTCCCACTCGGTGCACAAAATCAACGCGTCGGCGCCGACCGAGGTAGTGTAAGGGTCGGGACAGAACTCGACGCCGGTGAGGAGTTCTTTCGCCTTGTCCATGGCTTTCGGGTCGTAGGCCTTGATGCGGGCGCCTTCTTGCTGGAGTGAGTGGATGATTTCCAAGGAGGGCGCGAGGCGCATGTCGTCGGTGTTCGGTTTGAAGGCGAGGCCGAGGATGGAGATGGTTTTGTCTTTCACGATCCAGAGGGTGTCGTGGACCTTCTTGAGGAAACGTTGAATCTGCTCAGCGTTGATGCGTTGGACTTCCTTCAGTAGATCGAACTCGCAGCCAAGTTCGTGGGCGATCTGGATGAAGGCGCTGATGTCCTTCGGGAAACAGGAGCCACCATAGCCGAGCCCGGCGTTGAGGAAGGCGCGTCCGATCCGTTTGTCGAGTCCCATGCCGTGAACGACGTCCTCGACGTTGGCGCCGCTGGCTTCGCAGATGGCAGAGAGCGCGTTGGCGTAGGAAATTTTCAGGGCTAGGAAGGAGTTGCAGGCGTGCTTGATCATCTCGGCGGAGTTGATGTCGGTGACGATGATCGGGGCGTGGAACGGCTCGTAAATCTCTTTCATTTTCGCCACTGGCCGCTGGCTGGCGACGCCGATGACAATGCGGTCAGGTTGCATGAGGTCCTGAACGGCACAGCCTTCTCGGAGGAATTCAGGGCTGCTGACAACGTCCACCTCGATCTTGTCCTTATTGTAGCGGCGGATGGTTTCGGCGACGCGCTCGCCGGTTTTGACGGGGACGGTGGATTTGTCTACGATAATTTTGTACTCGGTGATGGAGGTGGCGATTTCACGGGCGACTTTCTCGACGTAGCTCATGTCCACCGAGCCATCGGGCCGCGGTGGGGTGGGGACGGCGATGAAGATGACTTCGGACTCACGGACGCCGTCGGCGATTTGCCCGCTGAAACGAAGACGGCCCTCAGTAACATTGCGGTGAACGATCTCGTCGAGGCCGGGTTCGTAGATGGGGATGCCGCCGCGCTGGAGGAAGGCGACTTTGTTGAGGTCGTTGTCCACACAAATGACACGGTGGCCGACTTCGGCGAAACAAGCGCCGGTGACGAGGCCGACGTAGCCGGTGCCAATGATACAGATGTGTGCGCCCATAGGTATTAATGAACTCCGATTTTGGTGTTAGGATAGGCCTTGAGGCTGACGGAGACAAAGAAGGTGTTTTCGTCTTCGCGGATGCGTTGGCCGGTGCGGCGGAAACCGTAGTTCAGGAGCCAGTCGTGTGTTTCCTGTTGGAGCATATATTCTTGTTGGAGCCAAGTGCCGTCCTGCATGTCCACCCACTGTGTCATCGTGGCGAGCCAATGGCGGCTGAGGCGGTAGGAGACAGAACCGCCGGCGAGGTTGCTGTCGTTTTCGAGATAGCGAGAGGCGACGTTGACGATCCAGTGGTCGCGGTTAAGGAGGGATGCGCCGGTGTTCAGCTCTCGCCATTTTTCTTCGTGCAGGTCGAAGCGGCTGCCGACATCCAGCGCGCACCAATGGAACGGGCTGAGGCGCAAGTTCGTGAAACCGTCGGCAAACCCTCGGCTGTTCATCTGCGTCTGCTCGAGACTGTAGTCGGTCCAAACCTCCAGCGTGGCGAGGTCCCACGGCTGGCCGTCGCGGCGGGTCTGGAGTTTCTGGCGCACGCCGAAACGGGTGAGGTTCTGACGGTCAAACGCGTCAATCGCCGGGTCGGCGGGGAAATCCAGCGCGTGGTAGCGAGTGACGAGCATTTGCGCGCCGTTCAACAAGGTTGCGTAGCGGTAGGTATCGAATTGCAGTAGGTCGTTCGGGTGCTTGTTGGGCGAGGCGACCCACTGGTAGTCCACGAACGGCTCGATGATGTGGCGGAGGCCGTGAATGTCCCAGCGTTTGTTTTCGATGTCGTCCCAGGTCTGCGAGAATTTAAAACTGCTCTCCATGCCGGCGGTCAAAAGGAGGCGGCGGACTTCGTTGCTGGGTGAGAGACCATTGGCGTCGTGCATGTACCAAGTGCCTCTGATGCCAGCGCGCGGGATGACGGAGAGCCAGCCGAAATACTGCTGCGGGAGCACGACTTGGTGGAAGGTGTCGGCGCGCGACGAACTGCCGACGAACGGCGGCTGGTTGGTGTGGCCGGGTGTGTTGTGGTAGTAGCCGGCGCTGCTCTCGCCCTCGTAAAAGAGCGGGGTGTTGAAGATTCGCACGCGGTTGACCGACCACTTGGCTTCGGGCAGGCGTTCGACCTCGGCGAAAAACGGGTTCAACTGCGGCTGCGCCATCGCCGAAAGCGTGTAGTTCTCGCCGCGCTTGGTCACGTCCGCGACTGACGCGGGTTCACCTTCGCTCTGGTAGCGTTTCTGGAAGAAATCGTCCATGAAATCACGGTCGCTCTGTTTGCTGAGATTGACGGTGATGTCCACGTCATCGGGTAACTCCTGTTTGTGTTCCCAGTCGGCACGGTAGCGGTTCTTGGGTATGGTCTTGTGTAGCAACTGATCCAAGGTGTCCGGCGACGACGTGTCGCGGATGTAATAGCCTTTTACGGTGCCGCGGGTGTTGCTGTAGTAGTAATCAAAGTCTGCGCCGACAGCCGGGCCACGCTTGGTCCGTTCGTCCGCGTGAAACGTGGCCTGCACGTGAGGATCGAGCGACACCCGTGTTTTCGTCAGGATAAAGAACCCCTCGCGTGAACCTTGTCCCAAGGTAATCCCCACGGGCGTGTCGCGGTCCTTCAACGACCATGCCATCACCGGGAACCAGAATACTGGTACGTTGCCGAAGCGCAACGTCACATTGTAGAGCATCACCCGTTCGCCGGGCCAGACCTCGGCGCGCGTTGCCTCCAGGCGGTAATGAGGCTGGTCGTAATCGCACGTCGTCAGCGTTGCTTTCGAGAGATTGTAGCGGTTTGATGTGGTCAAGTTGACGTTGTCGCCGCGCAGCGTCAAACCGTCGAAGACGCCCCGGGCCGTGTCTGTCTTGAACGCGTGCGTCTTCAAATTGTAGTAGCCCGCCGGCGCGACCCACTCTTGGTTCTGGTGGTTGAGGCGGACGTTGCCTTCGGCCCAGATCTCGTCGGTGGCGATGTTGTAGCGGGCCTTGTCCGCGCGCATTGTCATGCCCCTATACCGCAACACTACGTCCCCCTCACCGTAGGCCATCTGCTCTTTACGATCCACGCGCAGGTTCTTCGCGTCAATCGTCGCCGCCAGTTCCTGTTGTGCCGACGCTGTCAGCGTTGCCGCGCACAGGTAGAAAATGATTCTACGAATGACTATCATAAAAGCGCGCGCAAGCTACCATAGCTTGCGCCGTCGCAGCAAGGTCAAACGCGGCAGAAACCGAATGCCACCACCTCGATCTCCACCAGCGCGTCCTTCGGCAAACGCGCCACCTGTACCGTCGAACGCGCCGGTGGGGACGACGGAAAATACGGCGCGTACACCTCGTTCATCGCCGCGAAATGGTTCATGTCGGCGAGGAACACTGTCGCCTTCACCACGGCATCCATCGTCAACCCTTGCGATCCCAGCAGGCTGCGGATGTTTTCCAGTACCTGTTTCGTCTGCGCCGCTACGTCGCCTGCCGCCGGCGCGATCTGGCCGGAACAGAACAACAGGTCACCGGCCCAGACAGCTTGGGAATACGGGCCGATTGCCTTCGGTGCCGCGTCAGTTGCCACCACGATTCGTTTCATCGTTATCTCCTTTCGTTTGACATACCCAGATTGCCGCCGCCAACAGCGCGGCGTCCTCCACCAACGTCCACGCGCTCGCCTTGCGGGCCACCGCCGCCCCGAAACAACCGCACACCTCCAGCCCGCGCGCCAGCGCCAGCGACACCGCCGCGAGGAACAGCACGTTCATCGCGGCGATCACCAGCGCTGCCGTCTGTCGCCACCAACCGATGATCAGCAACGCGCCCGCCAACACCTCCACCCACGGCAATGCCAGTGCCACGACGTTGACCGCCGCGTCCGGCAGCAGGCCGTAGCGGGCCACGTCGTTGGCGAACGCTGCCGGGTCGAGCGCCTTCAGCGCCCCCGCTGCGACGAACACGGCACCGAGGAGAAGACGGAGCAAAACCGGAACAAAACACTTCACGGTGCGTCCCCTTTGGTCGTCGGAAGTTTTGCCCGTTGCCAGAGCGTCCAGCCGTTGACCAGCACGTGCGTGTTGGTGTAGCCGAGTGGGCGCAGCTTCAGCAATAGACGGATGCTGTCGTCGCAGCGTTCGCCGTCGCAATACAACACCAGCGCCTGTTCCGTCGCGAGCCGCGAACGCACCGACGGGAACGCCGCGTCGAAGCTTTCCACCGGCAGGCTCAGCGCACCCGCGATGTGCCCGGCTACGAACGCGTTCGTCGCGCGGGCGTCGAGGAAGACCGCATCGCCGCCCTCCCACAATCGCCGTGCCTTCTCCAGCGCGATCTGGTTGGCAGCCGGCACCGTTATGCGGGGCGGGCGAAGCCAGGGTATGCGGCGCGGCGAGACGGCATTGACGCCGAGGCCAAGCAACGTCCCGGCGGCGACGGTGCACAACGCGCGTTGAAGCGTGCGGAGCATCAAAATTTCAGGATGTTGATGGTGATGGGGATGGTGACTTTTGGTTGCGACGGCATGTTGGTGTCGAAGCTAATAGTGCCGCGCACCGTCTGCGCCGGCAGCCGGTGGAGTTCGAGTGTGACTTCGTAGCCGACGCCGCCGGGGCCGGGCGCAGAGTTCATCGCTACTCCAGGTACCGTGCAGGCAAGATTTGTGATGGTGAGTGTGCGCGACGGATCGGAAGCTTTTACGCGGAAGGAACGCGAGCCGGGCATGGCGCGGTTGACAATTGCCCAATAAACTTCCTCGCGGCTCAATACGACATCGCCGACAATCCGCGCGTAGATCGGCACCATCGCCACCTCCTGCGTCGAACCTTCCCGGTAGAAGCCGATCCGCTCGTAGAACCAGTGCGGCGTGCCTCCACCTTTAATCTCGACTTGGACGGTTGCCGTGTTGTTGGAGTTCGCCAGCGGCTCGATGCGGGCGGTGATGTTCGACTGCGACGGCTGGAGCCTCGCGATGTCCAGCGGTTTGCCGTCGGTGCGCCAAAGACGGATCGTGGCGTTGGTAACGGCGTTGAGACGCAATTCTCCGAGGCTGATCTGCATCGGCTCCGTGTCGTAAAGCGGGATCAGGTTGGCCTTCGCAATCAACGTGACGCCCATCTCGCCGGGGTTGTCGGCCTGGATGTAAATCTGTTTCTCAATCGCTCCGCGCATGTATACGGCAAGGGTGATGGTGAAAACGAGTTCGCCACGCTTCCCCGGCTGTAGCCGCTCTGGCTTGACGCTGGCCACGGCGCAACCGCAGGAGGTCACCGGCCGCCGCAGCATCATCGGTGTGCTGCCGGAGTTCTGGAAGGTGAACGTCCCCGTCAACGACGGCGGCGTGTTCGTCGTGCCGAAGTCGCAGACAGTGGAATCAAACTTCAGCCGTGACGGCGTTGCCGCCAATAGGGGCACGGCGATGAACAATGTCAGGATGGTTCTCATAGTTTGCAAGAGCAAGAAAGATGTTACTGCAAGCGCCTGAAGTTGACAAGCGGCAGCTCCCAAATGGATGGGGTGGCTGATTGAACGATCGAATTGACGGTGAGCGTCAGTGTCTTGATGCTGGACTAACGGGAATCAGGACTTCATTCTGTCGCAACGGCCCGGCGATCCACGGCGGATCGTAGTAGGCGAAATACGGCGTGCCGGTTTCGCGCCAAGCGGTTTCTTTCAGGAGTGCGCGCGCCCGGCTGAGGGCGTTGGACTCATTCTTCGTGCTTCGTAATCCGCGGAACCTCAACACGGCAAAGGTGCCGGGCGGAAGTTTGCGAACAGCCACCGTCGTCGAACTGGCGTTCGGCGGGTTTGTCAAGGAAGACGGCATGACGAACGCCATTTCCGGTTTCTTTTCTCCGAGGTCGCCGGTGAAGACGGGCGTGGTCATGGGAATTTTCTGCTTCGCGGTGTTGTCGCCGGAGATGTAGCGGAACAGTTGACCGAAGGCGTTGTTGCCGGAGGGGTCGGCCATGGAAGTGGTGGCGATGGCGAGCGCGGGGTAATGGCGGATTTCCAAGCCGGATGGCAATGGCGGTTCTGCGGTGAACGGGGCCGTTTGGTAGTGTCCGCGACATGACGCGAGGACAATCATGAGGACAACCAACAACAACCCCAGGGAGCCGATAGAAAGAAATACATTGCGGATCATGTGAGGAATTCTCCGACGAGTTTGCGGTAGGTGGCGTGCAGGCGGGCCGTGAAGTTGGGCTTGCGCGTCCAGTTGATGACGGGTGCGATCTCGATGAGGCTGTTGGTGGCGAACACTTCGTCGGCGGTATCGAGATGGCCGGGTAAGAGGCTCTCTTCACACGACGGCAGTTTCAGCGCCTTTGCCAGCTCCAGCACGACGGCGCGCGTGACGCCGGGCAGAAGGCCGTCTTTGATTGGGGGCGTGAACAGCGTGGTGTCCTTGACGATGAAGATGTTGCTGGCGCTGAACTCGGCGATGCAGCCGGACTCGTTCAATAGCAGAGCCTCGTCGGCGCCGGCGCGCTCGGCTTCGAGCTTGGCGAGGGTGTAGGAAAGTCGGTTGGCGGTTTTGTACTGGGCGAGTTGGGTGTGGACGCGGATGGCAGAGATGATGGCACGCAGTGGGCGCACCTCGAACTTACGGGGGTGCGCGGTGACGATGATGGTCGGCTGATCTTGTCCACGCGTGACGGTGAGGCGGACGACACCGTCTTGGACGGCATTGCGGATAACCAACTCCTGGATCAGGCTGCGCATTGGCGGTTGCGCGGGAATCTGGAGCGCGGCCAGCGTGTCGGAGAGGCGGGCGAGGTGTTGTTGCAGTAGAAAGATTTTCCCACCGTACACGCGCATTGTCTCGAAGGCAGCATCGCCGTGGAGGAAACCGCGGTCGAAGATCGAGACCTTCGCTTCGCTCTCGGGAACGAACTTATCGTTGACGTAGGCGTAGTTGGTCGAGGGCACGGAGGATTCCTTCTGCTTTGGCGAGAGTCTCGTCGTACTCGGCGTCAGGCTCGCTGTCGGCAACGATGCCGCCACCGGCGTGAAAGGTCAAGAGGCCAGATTGGTGGACGATGGTCCGGATGGCGATGTTGAAATGGCTGGTGCCGTCGTGGCCGAAGTAACCGATGGCGCCGCAATAAATGCCGCGCGCGTGCGGTTCGAGTTCGTCGATGATTTCCATCGCGCGGATCTTCGGGGCGCCGGTGATGGATCCGCCGGGGAAACATGCACGGAGTGCCCGGACGTGACTGACGTCAGGCCGCAATTTACCGGCAACGGTGGCGACGAGGTGGTGAACGGTGGCGTAGCTTTCCACCCGGAACAATTCCGGAACATTTACGCTGCCAAACTCGCACACCTTGCCGAGGTCGTTTCGTTCGAGATCGGTGATCATCAGGAGTTCGGCGTTGTCTTTTGCAGAGCGGAGCAAATCGTCCGGGTTGCGGTGGCGGGGCAGGGTGCCTTTGATGGGGCGTGTGACGATGTCGCGGCCGGTCATCCGTAGAAAACATTCGGGCGAGGAGGAGAGGATCTGGGCGTCGCCGATGTCGAGGTAGGCGGAGTAGGGAGCGGGGTTGGCGTTGCGGAGGGCGGCATACAACTCCAGCGACGAGGCGGTGATGCCGCACTGGAATCGCTGGGACAAGTTCACTTGGTAGATGTCACCGGCGGCGATGTAGTCCTTGGCGCGGCGGACGGTGGCGCGGTATTGGTCGCGGGTGAAGTTGGAGTGGAGAGGATTTGAGATTGGAGATTGGAGATTGGAGACGGGATGGGGCGCGGCGCGGCGGAGGCCTTGGCCACCGGAAATTTCGCGGACGGTTTTGGCGGTGTGATCAAACTCAAGGATGCTGTCGTAGAGGCCAAACCAGCAGTCGGGAAGATGGAGGTCGTCTTCGGCTTTGGCGGGAAGTTCTTCGATCTGGTTCTTGAGGTCGTAGCCGAAGTAGCCGATGGCGGCGGCGGGACGATGCTGGGCGAGAAGTTTGTCGAGCGTGTCGAATGGATCGGCGTGGTGAGCGGGGTCGGCTTTGAAGCGGAAGACGTGGGATGGATCGGCGGCGATGATGGAGACACGATTCGTGGCGTCGTTGTGCGTGGCGGTGTCGAGCCAGACACAATACGGGCGTCGGGCGAACTCGGGGAAGCGTTCGCTGGGGTCACGCCATGGAAGCGGGGTGACGGTCACGCGGCCATTTTCAGTTCGGCGCCGAGGCGTTTGAGCAGGCCTTCGAGCACGACGCGGCGTTGGCGCAATGTTTCGCGGTAGTGATTGCCGCGGGCGTGGTGGATTTCAGCGCCCAAGTCGGTATGCGCGGCGCTCACAAGGTTGGTCAACTCCAGGCGTTCCAGTTCGGTCAATTCCAGTTGCATATTAACCTCCTGCCATCTGGCGGCATAATATACACCCTTCCGCGCTCAGGCAAACGCCAGCATCTCGCGGACGGCGGCCTCGTCCTTGCGCGGCGTGATGATGGCGGCGTTGAGGTGGGCGTCGCGGAACAACGCGGCGGCGACGGCCTGCACGTCGTCGCGGGTGACGGCTTCGAGCTTGCGTTCGACCTCGTCGGGCGTGGTGATGAAACCGTACGCCATCAAATGTTCGCCGAGCCACATCATCTGGTTGCTCGTGCTCTCCAGTCCGAGCCGCATCTGGCCGATGGCGTAGTCCTTCGCTCGGCGCAACTCGCCGTCGCTCGGCGCCTGTCGCGCGGCCTTGTGGAGTTCGCCGAGAATGAGGCGCAACGCGCGCGGCAATCGTTTCGTGTCGAGTCCGGCCGACACCATGAACGCGCCGGTATCGGCAAAATAACTTCCGGCTGTCTGAATCGAGTAGGCAAGTCCGTGTTTCTCGCGGATGAGCTGGAACAGCCGCGAACTCATATTCTCGCCGAGGATGACGCTCAAGAGCTTGGCGGCGTACCGTCGTTCGTCCTGCCGGGAGAACCCGAGAATGCCGAGTGCGAGGTGCGTCTGCTCAACCGTCTTGCTGAGAAAATGGAGTCGCGGCGCACGTTGGTTGGCGTGCGCACCGGAAAATCTCTGGCGGCGCGGGGATGCGTCGATAGAAATGGTTTTGCGCACGCTCTCAACAACGTTGTCATGACGGCAGCGCCCGGCAACCGCGACGACGGTGTTGGCGGCGGCGTAATGTTTGGCCTTGAACGCAAGCACCACCTCCCGGTCGGTGGCGTCGAGCGATTCCACGGTGCCGACGAGCGGGCGGCCGAGCGGTTGGTCCGGCCAGAGCGTTTCGGTGAGCAGTTCCTGGACGTTATGGTCCGGCTGGTCACGGTACATCAGGAGTTCTTCCTTGATGACGCCGCGTTCCTTCTCGATGTCAGTCGCGGCGAACTTCGGGTGCTGGTACATGTCGGCGAGCACGTCGAGGAGCGTGTTGAAATGGCGGTGGCTCGCCTTGGCGTAATAGCAGGTGTGTTCTTCGCCGGTGAAGGCGTTGAGGTAGCCGCCGATGCCCTCGACGGTCTGGCTGATTTGTTTCGCGGTGCGGCGGCGCGTGCCTTTGAAGAGAAGGTGCTCGATGAAATGTGAGACGCCGCTGTGGGGTTTGGTTTCGTAGCGGCCGCCGACGCCGACCCAGAGGCCGAGCGCGACGCTTTCCATGCCGGGCATCTCCGAGGTGACGACGCGCAGGCCGTTGGGGAGAGTGGTGGTCTGGTGCATGTCAGGCTTGCGGCGCGACGGCGGGCGTGTTGCGGCGCTTCAAGTCGCTGGCGGAAATAATTTCGATGGCTTCGCGAACGTCGTCGGTGACCTGAAACAGTTTAAGATCGTCCGGGCTGATGAGCTTGTCGGCGATCATCCGTTTCTCCATCCACTTCAACATGCCGCCCCAATACTCGCGTCCGATCAGCACGACCGGAAATCTTTCGATGCGGTGCGTTTGGATGAGCGTGATCGCCTCCGAGAATTCATCGAGCGTACCGAAGCCGCCGGGAAAAAGAACGAAACCGTTGGCGTATTTCACGAAGCAGACTTTGCGGATGAAAAAGTAGTGGAAGTTCAACGACCGGTTCGCAAACGGATTTGGTTTCTGTTCGTGCGGCAATTCGATATTTAGGCCGACCGACACGCCGCCAGCTTCGGCGGCGCCTTTGTTGACGGCCTCCATGATGCCAGGCCCGCCGCCGGTGATGGCGGCGTAACCGAGTTGGGCGATGACGTGGCCCATTTCGACGGCCTTGTCGTACCACGGATCGCCGGGCGGCGTACGAGCGCTTCCGAAGACGGTGATCGCAGGACCGATCTTGCTCATTTCCTCGAAGCTGTCCACGAACTCCGCCATGATCCGGAAAATTCGCCACGGATCCTGTGTCGTGAAATCGCCACCGAGACCGGCATTGGGAGGAGTCAACATGGCCACACTAATAGCCCGCTATGCCTCGCAGGTCAACGGTTACGCGATGCTGGCCTCGGGCAGGCGGTCGCGGTGGAAGAACGCGGCGCGTGCCGTTGCCACGGCAACGGCGCCGATTAGATAGGCCACCGAGAGTCCAGCAAAGCCGTAAGACAAACCGTGCGCGTTCCCGAAACATTCGCGGCACCGGCCTAACAGCCACGGCGACGTCGAGCCAGCCAAAAAAGCGATCATCACCGTGATTGCCACCGCCGAACCGCGCCGGTGCGGCGGGATGACATCAAACAGCGCTGCGTGCGTGTTGGATTCGTACAACCCGCGAAACAACCCGAACGCCGCCAGCCCAGTGCAGGCCACCGTCAGGTTCGGTGCCAGCGCCATCAGCAGGATTGAAGGTACACCGAGCACCATCGCGACCGCCTGTAATTCCAGCCGCGCCGTGAGACGTTTCAGCACCCAACGGTCCGACAACGGTCCGCCGATGCTGATGCCGATGAGCGCGGGCAGGTGATGCCAGAACATCGAGTAGCCGCCTGCCAGTGCAAGCGACAAGTCCTTTTTCTCGCGCAAGAACTCCGGCCCCCACACCATGAATGCGTTGTTCACGAAAACAATCGCCGTCAGTCCCACGGTTAACATAATCGCTGTTGGCACGCGAAAGATGACGCCAAGCGTTTGGAGTAATTCGAGGGGCGAAGTGGTTTCGGAAGGCGCATCCTTCAGGCGGACAATGAACACCAGACCTAGCAGGATACCGCAGCCGCCAAATAGGTAGAACGCTGACCGCCAGCCCCATTGCTGCGCGATCCAGCCGCCGAGGAATCCGCTCGTCATCACGCCAAGGTAAAGCGCGCCTTGGTGCATGGATAACGCCAGCGCGCGGGTGCGTTGGTGGAACTTCGCCATCAACGAGTAAGCCGCCGGCGCGTAGAAGGCCTCGCCGCCGGCGGTCGCCACGCTGCGCAGCAGCACTAAGCCGACAATGCCCTGCGCGCATCCGGTGAACAGCGTCGCAGAACTCCAGAACAACAAACTGCACGTGATGACCCGGTTCTTCTTCATCCGGTCGCCGAGATACCCGGCCAACGGCATCATCAGCGCCAGCGTCAGGAACAGAACTGTGCCGACGAGGCCAAGCTGGGAATCCGTCAGGTGCAGGTCGGTCCGAATCGCGGATAGCACGACGCCGAAGATGGCGCGGTCGCCTTGGTGAAAGAAGAACGCAGCACATAGCAACATGAGCAGTTCCCATTTGTAGCGTCGTGGCAGTGAAGACGTCATGGGAGACGAAGCACATCACCGTCGTTTGCACAGAGGAGGCGCGATGGGACTTGTTTATGTCTGCCGACATGGGTGACAACGACGCGATGGATGGCGCGGTCACGGAGAACGGCGGCAAGGTCTTTGGCGTTGATGTGCGCGAACTCGGTAATAAGCATGTCAAGCGGCTCGCGGCAGAGGAGGGCGAGATCGGCGGCGCAACCGATGTCGGCGGAGTACGCGAGCCGGCAACGCCGTGTTTCAAGGAGGAGCGAGAACGCATCGTAGCCGACGTGTGGGTATCGCCTGCCGTACTTTGCGCGGGTGGCATCCATATGGGAATTGCGGATGGCACGGACGCGGACGTTGCCGATGCGGATGGGTGCGGCAGTGATTGGCCGCCAGCGGATGGTGAATCCGAGGCGCGGGGCGAAGAGATGACAGGCGTTGAGCCATGCGAGCAACGGTCGGATGATCTGCTTTGGCAGCCAGATCGGCAACGTGCGACGACGCCCTTCGAGCCACATGGATTGAATCAACATCGCTAGCCCACCGATATGGTCGGTGTGTGCGTGCGTGATGATGATCGCGTCGAGTTCATCGAACCCGACGCCCAACCGCTTGAGTGTCTGGCTGCAAGGCTGCCCCGTGTCGAGGAGAATAGTGTTGCCGCCGAAATGGGCAAGAATGGCGGCGTGGTTGCGGTTGGCGTTGGCAAGGCCGTCAGCAGTTCCCAAGAAGGTGATGGTGTCAGGCATATTGAATCTGAGTGCACTTCCATCATAGAGATGCGCAAGACCGATGACAAGCTGCACCTCGGACGATACAGAATTGAGATGAGTGACGGCTACTAATTCGGTCTGTCAACGAGCCTCTACCATCGCGTGACCAGCGATCCAGCCGGTGGTCCAAGCGGCTTGAAGATTGAAGCCGCCGGTCAGGCTGTCAATATCGAGCAACTCGCCGGCGAAGTAGAGGCCGGGGCAGATACGGCTTTCCATCGTGCGGAAGTTCACCTCGCGGAGACGAACGCCGCCGCAGGTGACGAATTCCTCTTTGTTGACGCTCTTGCCGATCACCGGAAGCTTGGTGCGGATCAGTTGCTGCGTCAGGCGGTGCATTGCGGCGCGGGGAAGAACGGCCCAGCGCGTGTCGCGTGCGATGCCGGCGGCGAGGACGAGTTGTTCCCACAGACGAGTGGGCAGGGGAGCAATCGGCGTGTTGACCACCAAACGGCCCGGTTGCTGGCTGCGGCGCCATTGAAGTTCGGTTGCGACTTCCTCGACGGGGAGGTTCGGCAGCCAGTTGATCAGCAGCGAGAACTTGTAATTGCAGTCATGTAATGTTCGTGCGCCCCATGCCGAGAGACGCAAGATCACCGGGCCGCTCAACCCCGTGTGCGTCACCAGCAACGTGCCGCGTTCCCGCAGTCCTTGCGCTGACGCTTCGACCGGCTCGATGACGATCCCCGCCAGTTCGCGCAGCCACGGCGTGTCGAGGTCAAACGTGAACAGCGACGGCACCGGCGGCTCCAACGTGTGTCCGAGCGACACGGCGAGTTGTCCCGCTGCCGCCGAGCGACATCCGCCGGTGGCCAACAGGAGGCGGTCGCAGGAGATCGTCTCGCCGGTGGAGAGTGTCAGCTTGAACCGGTCCTCGATGCGTTCGACGCCGCAATTGGACCGCAACGTCACGCCAGCGGCCTGGGCGGCATTGAGGAAGCAATCAATGATTGTTTGTGATGTGTTGCTGAGGGGAAAGATGCATCCGTCGCACTCGGTGTTGAGCTTCACGCCACGGGCTTTGAACCAGGCGACCGTGTCTCTGGCACCGAATCGTTTGAGTGGTCCGATCAACTCTTTTCCGCCGCGCGGATATTGTGTGGCGAACTCCCTCGCGTCAAAGCAGGCGTGGGTGACGTTGCAACGGCCACCGCCCGAGATGCGGACCTTGGCGAGGAAGTCCGGTCCTTGTTCGAGGATCGTGACCTTGTTGCCGGGCGCGGTCTCGGCGCAGGTGATGCCGGCAAATAATCCGGCCGCGCCGCCACCGACGACGATAATGTGTTGTGAACTCATCGGTGCCAGAATAGCGTAAGCCCCGGCCAAAGTCGCGCCGTCGTTTTCGGCCTCGGAAGTCGACCGTGGGATTGATTGCGGACGCGCCGGCGGCGCAGAGTCAAGAGCAAAAAGAACCGCGACGCTCAGGGTCGGCCGCCCGCCGCGGGTGACCGTGCCTCTGGAGCGTCTTGTTCGGTCCTTGGTATTTTCATTTCAGGAATGTGCACAGGATAACGGCCTGAGTACTGACCATCGAAGGTGTGCCAGACACTTCTGTCTATCAGCCAAAGCGGCATGAACACGAGCGCCGGGGCAGTGCGCCAACTGTAGTTGGAGACAAATCCGCGTGGTGCCCATTCGCACCATTTGACGCCGTTCGACCCCCACACTGAGGGCTCATACTGTCCAGAGAGAGAAAGGACCGCGTAGATGCCGACATAGAACGCGATGAAGATAATCACTCCTGTAATGATTGTCTTCTTCATCCATCCTTCTGCTGACCGAACATTATTATTCACCGGAACTCATGAGCAAAGGACAAACTCAGTTTGTCTTTCGCCAAAGCGATATGAGCGTGAACTCATGGCGCGATATTGCGCCTTTCAGCGGGCACTGGCAAGATGGAAGTCGGCGGCGCGTTGTTCCGGTTTTGTTCCGGCTACGTAATAACGTGTTTGCCTTTGGTGCGATTACGCCGAGCGCGTCCACTTGCAGTAGTTTGAGGTTTCTGTTGCTATTTGGTGGAAACAGGCTATGGTGCAGACGCTCGCAGATAGAAGCAGTTGCAGTGAGATTGGTAGATTGTCAGTCGATTTTTACACTCGGTGATGATCCGAAACTCGATCGTTCGAGAACAGTCACTGAGACCTCCTAACCGCAGCAGAAAGCAGTTCATCATATGGCTACAAGGCTATTCGTAGGAAACCTCTCGTTCAACACCACCGAAGGCGATCTTCTCGACCTGTTCAAACAGGCCGGCAACGTCACCGCGTGCAACCTGATCGTGGACAAGTTCACCAACAAGTCCCGCGGGTTCGCGTTTGTGGAAATGGGCGCGCAGGAAGAGGCGACCAAGGCAATCACGGACTTCAACGGCAAGGAACTCGATGGTCGCGCGCTGACCGTCAATGAAGCCAAGCCTCGCGAAGAACGCCCCCGCGGCAACTTTGGCGGTGGCGGCGGCGGTGGACGCGATGATCGTCGGGAACGACGGTTCTAAGCTGGTATTGAGATTCAACTCATCAGGAGAGGGCATCCTGTAAAGCACAGGATGCCCTTTTCCCTTGGGAGCCGAGCATGGCTAGTTGATATCGCAACACAGTAAACAGAAAGTCGCAATCATGTATCGCTTAAGAGAAGGCCCCCGTTTCGAATACCGAGAGCAGGAGAAGCAGCGGGTCAAGGATTCACTCCCCTTGGCAGAGAAGTTCCATCAGTTGAAGTCACTGATCCTGGAACTCGGTTACTATGATTCCACGCGCCAGACTAAGAACGCCCAAGTCAAGTACGTGCCCAACCTTGAGAACGCCAAATCAGTATTCCGCGTTGATTGTCCCAATACGGGATGTATTCGTGGGGATTTCGATCTGACCGAGGCGCTTGCCAGCGCGATTAAGCATCATCGCACCACCGTGAGTGGCGAAATGACCTGCCAGGGCTGGATGAGCAAGACCACGATCAATACGACCCCGTGCCACAACGTCCTGCGTTACAAGCTCAGTCTTGGCTACTAGTGTAGTGTTTCCAACGCTTCTTTACATTTGGCAATTTTTGTCATGATGCGGTTCACCGGCGCGGTCCAGACGAACACTTTGGGATTTTGGTTGTGATTCTTCAAGTACTCGGC
>CAIKAP010000227.1 GCA_903825435.1 uncultured Verrucomicrobiota bacterium | reverse complement strand
CCCCCCGCCACGATGCCGTAGCGAAGCGCGGTGAGGATACCCTCTATTCCGCCGAGTTGTCGGACGACGGCAGCGACGAAGGAAAGCCATTCGAGGAGCTTTGCGGCCCTTGACTTCCAACCGGCGATGATGACCTGCGCGTTGGTGCTCATGGTATCGCTCCTTCCGCCGCGCCTCTGGCGGCTGATTCTATGGCCGAGTCGCCCACCGCGATGGTTGGCGAGACGTTAAAATCGAAGCTCTTGCACCCGCCGCACGCGATCAGCGCGAGGGCCAGCGCAGCCGCCAAAACTATGTCGTGCCAGAGGGTCATGGTTGCATCACTTGTTGAACGTCTTCACCCAGCCGTCGAACGCTTCCTGCCCGAGCGCAATCAGCAGTTTGCCACGCTGCTCGTCCGAAACCGCCGTACCGTTCAACCACGAATCGGTGAGCGCGGACAAAGCCGTGCGATCCACGTTGGTCACGCTGCTGCCCAATCCACGCAACGCGGCCTCAAGTCCGTTCGCCATTGGTGCGTTCAGCGCGGTGACAACGGGTTGTGATAGCACCGACACCTTCGATGTGCCGTTGGTCGTTCCGCCGCCTGCGGCCCTGCCAAGTGCGAGCGTTACAGCGCGGTCACAGATGATGTTCCGGCAGCTAGTCGCCATTACCACGCTCATCGTTTCCGGCGCAAGCAGGTAGCCGACGAGTTCTTGGTCGGTCATGGCCGCGCACGGGATGGTCTGCCCTTGGAAAATCTGGTACTTGATATACAAGGCGGAGTCCACAGGCTTGAGCGCATTGCGTGGGCTTCGTGCCGACACCTGCGCGGCGAGTGCAGCGTATTGCCCACGCTGACTGACAGGCAGAGACCCCAAGAACGGAACTAGATCGCCGTTGCTCACCTGACCGGGATTTGTCAGCATCAGTTGGCCGATCACGGCCTTGTTGCTGTCGGTCAGATACCCGTTGCGCGACATGCCCACCAACACATTAAACGCCTGATTCTGCATGGCGACATTGAAGCACGTCTGCACGTCGAACCCGGACGCGATAATCGCGGCCTGGTCGTTTGCCTGCGGAATGCCCCGGTTGTTAAACGCAGTCGAGATTGCGGCGGCGTTGGAGTTCGCCATCACGATTCTACGCAGCCATTCACACGATGCTTGCGCTGAACCCGTCAGTAGTACCGCGAGAGTCAGGGTCAGGAGCTTGTTCATGGTGGTCATCCTCACTTGCTGGGTTTGGTGGTTGTAATTCCGACGCCCCGCCAGTACAGGTTTGTCAGAGCGGTGTAACGGTTTGTGTCTCCCGCCTTGAGTGCGGCCATCGCGTCACGGTGCAGATTCCACAACGGGGTTTCTGGCTTCTCCGGCAGGACGTACAGCATGGGGTCATGCAGCACCGGAGCGAGTCGCGCAACGGCTGTGGTGCTGATTGCCACAGAAGCAACGGGCGCGACCTTCGATGTGACGAACGCAACGGGCGCAACGGCAGACACAACAGGAATGTCGATGGTCACAGGCGCGACGGAGTTGGTCACCGCATTGACCACACCAGCAAACAGCGCGAGAAATAGGATTGTCGTTCTCATTGTCCCACCGTCCTTCGCTTCCAAGTCGGCTCGACCATGTGCCAATGCCATGCTTGATTCCAAGTTCCTTCCGTTCCCGTTGCGTTCACCTCAGCCCCGGCCACGGTCTGCCGGTTGTAAAACCACGTCCGGTTTGGGTCGTCGGGGTCAAACAGGATTGACGGATACACCGTGACTTCGGAAATGGCTGAACTCGGGTTGAGCAGCGACAGCCCTATCGGGGTTCCGGGCGTGGCGCGGATGCGCAGACGGGGATTCTCGGCGTAGTCGTCGAGGAAGAAAATTGCGGCGTTGATGTCGCCAGCGAGCGTTGAACTGGAAACGAAGTAATCGAAGTTTGTTCCGCCATTCGGGGAACTCTTGAGAACGAAATCTGTGTAGCCATCTCCCAATCGCAGCACCAACACCGCGAACACCGCGTTGGATGGGATTGCTGGAATGTCAGAGATTCGAGCCAAAGGGTAGGCGTTAGTCACGACGCCCTGATATGGGATGGAGTTCGTCACAAGATTGGTCGTAAAACCAGAACCGCTGGAAAGAACAATGTATTGGGATGCGTTGCGGCTGTTGGTATAAACGCCACAAGGAGAAGAAGGATCAACCGCATAGTGTGTATTGATTTCATACGGTTCATCGTAGATTCTCCAAAACTCGCCAGATCCTTCTCGGCCTAGTTCTGCCCTTATGGGCGAAAACGGGTCGATGTAATAAAAGTTTATTGGGTTGCCGCCTGCCGCACTTATTACTGTGCCAACAGGCCAGTTGATCGGATCGTTGGTTGAAATGTCCGAAACAAAAAATGACCAAGTGGTATAGTCGCCGTTGGTCGATGTGGCGGGATTCGTCGTAACAATGCTTGTCACCACATTGCTGTACAGCGTCACCGTTGACACCACAAACTCCGTGGGCACATTGCTCACGACCGCCACCCATGACTGCGTTGTGGCGTCCACCAACCGCATGGCGTCGCCGGAAGATGCCGCGTTCGTCGGCCACCCGGAAAGCGCGACAGTGGCAACGTCAGCCGTGCCATGCAGGGGCAGCGCGCCAGATGCCACAATCACCGCCGCCGCCACGTTGCTCGACTGCACAAAGGTCGTATAGCCCGCCAGCGTCTCCGGCTGCACCGCACCCCAAAGCTGGTTGCTCGCCGCGCCGGGGGCAAAAGCACCAGACACAACCGCATAGTCCGCGTTCGTGATGCCGGTTAGCTGCGAGCCGTCGCCATTAGACGGCAGCAGCGTCGTGACGTTGGTAACAGGTACTGCGTTCGTCGCCAGACCCCAAGAGAAGTCAACCGACCAACTAAACGCCGTGTTTGTGAATGGGCCTATCGGACTCGTGCCCGGCTCGGTCGGAGTGTCACCGGCAATCCTCGCGTACCATCCACCCGCGCCACTATTGAATCGCACCGCAAAGTCGGTTCCGGTTCTGTGGTAAAAATTCTGCGGTGGAAAGTATGTGAAAACGTCACCTGTGCTCGGCAGACTTCCGACCTCGGATGTTCCGGTTGTGCTGACGGTAACAAGCCGCGTTGTGTCCACACTCACCACATTGGAGTACGAGACTGAATAGACAAACGTGGTTCCACCCGACACCCGCACCCATGACTGGGTTGTCGCGTCGATCAGACGCGTGGCGTCGCCGCCGGTTCCGCCAGAACCGGGGTCGCCCTTGTCACCCTTCAACAGGTCGGGGTTCTCTGTGCCGTCAATCCACAGGTGATTGTTTGTCATGCCGACGATAGGAGAATGCCCTGCGGCACCCGCAACGCCTTGAATGCCTTGTATGCCATTTGTGCCATCGCGTCCTGCGATTGCGGGAAGTGTCACGTTGCCATTGGTAACGGTGTAAGTCACACTAGTAATCGTAATACTCGAAGCCCAATGTGCGGAACGCGCTGTAATATTTGTGTCAACAATCCCCAGCCATTGTGTTATCCATAGCGCGGCGATGGCACTCAAATCCTGCGCAAATACCGGGGTGTTTGTTCCTACCCACTGAATCCAATCAGTGTAGATTGGATACGTACCCGGCGGTTGCAGTAGAGTTCCAAACCCCGTCGTACCTTGAATGCTGACAGACCCAGAGCCAAGAGGAATCTTTGTGCTAGAAAGCAAGTTCGTCGTGGCGTAGATCTGACATACACCATTGCGTGGCGGAAACAGGAAAGGACCCGCTTTTACATGGAATGTGCAGTCTGCCGTTCGAACATCGGATGTATATATCGCCCATACAGATCCAGTGAGATTGGAAGAGAACTGCACAACAACAAACTCGTTGCTCGGCATCGAAGCGAGCATCGAGCTTTGCTGTACGGTAATCTGGTAGGAAATCGTCGAACCGTATGGGATTGTT
>CAIKAP010000226.1 GCA_903825435.1 uncultured Verrucomicrobiota bacterium | reverse complement strand
GGCAACGGCAACCTTATTTATCTGACCAACCGCAATAACAATGTCTGGCAGTTTCAATACGACGCCGCGAACCGCCTGATCAACACGATCAGTCCCAAGGGTTACTCGACGAGCCAGGGGTATAACAATCGCGGCCTGCTGGCCGCGGTTACCAACGCGCTGACCCATATAACCACCTGCGGTTACGACGCCCGCGCCCGCCTGACCAACCGGACCGACAGCGTCGGCACAACGTTTTATCAGTACGACCCGGACAACAACCTGATCAATGCCAGCGAGAACGGACGAAGTCTCCAGGGCCATTACGACGCCTACAACCGGATGAGCAGCTACACCGATGTCAATGGTTTTCAAATCCAGTACAAACACGACGCCAATGGCAACCTCACCAACCTTGTCTATCCCGGCAACCGGACTGTCAACTACTACTATGACAGCCTCAACCGCCTGACCAACGTGACCGATTGGGCAAGCCGGCAGACCGTTTATTCGTACGATCTGGCCGGGCATCTTACCAGTGTGACACGTCCGAATAAAACCTTGCGGCTAATGAGCTATGACGATGGCGGCGAACTGACCAACATCGTGGAGCGGGCCACAAGCCAGTTCCCCATCGCATTTTACAAGCTCAATTACGACTTGGCCGGGCGTGTGCAGTGGGAATTCAAAGGGCCTTTGCCGCACACCAACACTGCGCCGACAAGAACAATGACCTATGACGCCGACAATCGGCTGGCGACGTTCAACGGCACCAGCGTAACCGTGGACAATGCCGGGAACTTGACCTACGGCCCCGGCACGAACAACACGTTTGGCACATACACGTACGACCCTCGCAACGAACTGACAAGCGCGGGCGGGTTGAGTTACGGCTACGATCCGGCGGGAAACCGGACATCGCTGACCAACGGCGCGAATGCGGCGACGTATGTGATTGACCCCGGCAGTTCCCAAGTTCTCATGCGCATCAACGGCGGGGTTACCAATTATTACATTTACGGGGCGGGGCTTGCCTATGAGATTGACGAGACGGCCACGACAACAACCGTCTTGAATTACCACCCGGACATACGCGGCAGCACGATAGCTTTGACCGATGTCAATGGAAACCTAACCGACCAATTCGAGTACAGCCCTTACGGCATGACAACCTATCACGCCGGAACAAACACGACGCCTTTTCTCTACAACGGCCAATGGGGCGTGCAGACCGACCCGAATGGCTTGCTCCACATGCGGGCGAGGTATTACAATCCTTACATCTGCCGCTTCATCAACGCCGACCCGTCGGGCTTCGGCGGTGGATTAAACTTCTATCTGTATGCCAATGGCAATCCGGTGAGTGAACTTGATCCTTTTGGATTGGGAGCGGTCGGGGAGAATGGGAGCGAGCCTTCATTGCTGGACCAGTTTAAGGAGGCATGGGGCCTGCCAACGGGAGTTGCGGCGGAACAACAGGGAGAACAAGCGGCAGCGAACGTGCTCAACGCCGCGACATTCGGCCTGGCAAACCCGATAGCGGCGATTGTAACCGGACAGGATTTGTTTGGAAACACGATGGACCAGGGAGAGGCGGTCGAGCAATTGCTGGAAGTGGCGGCCGTGGACTCCAGCCTCTTTCTGGCGGTAGCCACCGAAGGCTTTTCAGCGGAGGCCGAGGGAGCCGCCGGCGGCTACGCCAGCACAAGTGCTGCCGCCGCAGAGGAAACAGCGAATGCGGAGCGCCTTGTCATAGGCCGTGGTGCGGACTTGGCCAAACCGGGAGCGTTGAATCCGGGCGAGTTCAAATTTAGCTGGCCACCAACCGGCGCGGCTCAAACCGAGTGGAAGGTGAACTCCGGTTTGCTGCGTCAGGAAATGGGGAACTTACGTCCGATTCGTGATGCGTCCGTAGGCAATAGCGGTGGGATGTATCTCAACGCGGAGAGAAATCTTCTCCAGGATCGCGGATGGACGTTCGATGCCAATAGCAGTCTTTGGATGCCACCGGCTCATTGAGTATGGCTACCGAACATGTCACCGACAGGTCTGTTCTTCGGTTCGCCGAAGAAGTCAAAGGCCGCTTTTCTTTCCTCGAAACCTTGGGCCTTCACTGTGTCCGTTCTGAGGCAACCTTTGTGAGGTTTGAATCACCGAGGATCAGCACCAACGTCTATCACGGTCGCCGGTCTTTTGAAATCGGACTTGAAGTTGAGTCCACGTTGTCGCCGACAGACTCTTACTCCTTCTCTGAAATCCTGCGCTTGGTGGACCGAGAACAAGGCGAGCAATACAGGAATTACGCGACGCACACGGCGCAAGGCGTAGCTGAAGGCGTTGGCAAACTGGCGGAACTCTTTCAACGTTGCGTGGCCGCTGGCATCTTGACCGACAAACAACTCTTCGTGCGTCTCAAACTCCAGCGCCAGGAACTGGCGAGAAACTACGCTCTCGAAACGCAGTTGGTGCAGGCTCGCAGAAAGTCCGAAGCAGCGTGGCGCGAAAAGGATTACGCTGCTGTTGTCAAAGCTCTGAAGCCGTTGCGTGATGCTCTGGCTGCAACCGAAGTTGGCAAGCTGGAGTTCGCCGAGAAGCAATGCGGTGAATGACGAACACCCGTTCCGCTCAGGCCCTCGAAGCGGCGGGCATTCCCAGGGCACAGTGGAACGCTTTGAACCTGACAGGTGACGCCGCCGCCGAGGCGAGGTTAACCGGCCAGCTTCAGCGTAATGGTCTCACCAGCCAGGGCATGCCGACTGTCACACCAGGGCACTGATATGAATCCCAAGAAGCCGTTGCACACAGTCCCGGTCCCCTCGACAAGCTTCACGACCGAAGCCTACTTTGACGGGCGGGGGATTACGCCCTCGATTCGTTTTGGCTACGAGAAGGACGGAACGACGCATCAAGGCGGGATTACGTTCAGCAAGGTAGCGGCTGTGCGCACCAGGGCCGAGCGATGTTGCCAATCATGGCACATTGAAGGTGCCTACGATACTTTGGTTGAGGTTGAAGGCTCGCCGTGGGTTGACGAAATACGAGCCGACACCCAAGCAATGTGGCGGAGCAAATGGGGAATGCACCACTACATGATTTATCTCGACAGCGTGGGTTGCTTTGAAGTCATCGCCGAATCCTGGGCTGCGTTGTAGAGCCAGGCGGGTTTTCATCCTTTGGCTATGGGCGTGATGGTGATGGAGGCGACGAAGGGCATGTGGCGGTCAACGTCGGCGTAGCGTTTGGCGAGGGCGCGAACGGCAGCCAGGTCGTTTTCCTGGAGCTTGTCGGCCAGGAAGCCGAGCCGCCAGCCGAGGATCACCACGTCAGCCGTTGAAAATGCGAGCGCGAGTTTTTGCGGCGGCAGGTTTTTATCGTCCTCAGCATCCGGGTTTGGCTCCAGTGAGTATTCGATTAACTGGCTGGTGTGGAAGCCACGGCGCTTGTTTTCGGCCAGATGGAACTCGATGCAGGCGCAATACTTGCCGGAGGCGGCGTAACAGGAATCATCTTTGAACTGTGGCATAGGCGTTAAATGTGCATACCGCCGGAGCGGCGTTGCTGTTGTTGGCGCTGGCGAATCTGTTCAAGCTCCCGGCGCAGTTTTTGGCCGGGCGTTTCCTTGACGGCGGGTGCAATCTTTTCGGCCTGCTTGACCGACTCGGTTTGCCGGGTTTTTTCGGCGACGGCTTCCGCTGGTTGGATGCCCAGCCGTTCACCGAGCCAGCGGCGCACATCTTCCACGACTTGAGCCAGGCGTTGCACCGGCGCGAGACGAGTCAGGCGCGTGGCCCGTGTCTGGCGCAGGGGGCGGACGGCCCGGAAATCTTGGCGCATCGTGGCCACTGGCGGCTGTTGGTCGTGCGCCAGCACTTTTTCCTTTAGCTGCTCCTTGCGGACGAAACCGAGTTTAGCCAGGTCATCGCGCAGCGCCTGCAACTCAACAGCGGCCTTGCGTTCATGCGAATCGGTGACACGGCGGGCGAGCAGATCGGCGTCATCGGTGAAGACGTGGACGCGCTCGCGGCCACGGGAGATGGAGACGTAAAACTGTTCGCGGTTGACGGCGGCGAACGATTTGGAGGACGCGACCAGCAGCACGTCATCCACGGTCTTGCCTTGCGAACTGTGCGACGTGACAGCGTAGCCGTGAGTGAAGGTGTTGAACCCGGCCGGGAGTTGGCGGCCGTCAGCCAGGGCGATGCGGCCGTTTTGGATCTCCCGGACTTGGACACGCTCGCCGTTGATGAACTCTTTGCCGTGGTTGGCTTGCAGCAGCAGCCAGTCACCGGCGGCGACTTTCAGTTCGCGGGCCTCGCCCACGTCAAAGGAGGCGGCGGAACCGCTGGGAATAAAATCCACTTCCAATCCATCGGGACGGAGGACACGCAAACCGTTTTCAACCGCGTTCAGAGGGGTCAAACCATAGCTTTGTCCATAATATGGGCTTGCGTGGGGGATGAAGGGGGGGCAGGATGCGCTCATGCCGCGCCAGATGCGCATCGAATATCCCGGGGCGATTTATCACGTCATGAGCCGTGGGGACCAG
>CAIKAP010000225.1 GCA_903825435.1 uncultured Verrucomicrobiota bacterium | reverse complement strand
CGAACCGTTCATCGCGCGCTGGCCCGGTGAGATCAAACCCGGCACCGAATCCTCTGAACTTATTGGTCTTGTTGACATGATGGCCACCTTCGCCGCCGTTGCGGGTGTTGAGATGCCAAAGGATGGTGGCCCCGACAGCTTCAACGTTCTCCCCACGCTCCTAGGTGGAAAATCGCCACGTGACCAGCTCGTCGTCCAAAGTAATGGTGTCGAGCGCCAAGCTATCCGCGTCGGCGAGTGGAAATACATCCCCGGCAAACCCGCCGCCCATGCTCGCGCCGCCGGTGGCGGACTCTACGGCACCAGTCCGAATGTTCAGCTTTACAATCTCGCCAACGACATCAGCGAGGAAAGCAACCTTGCCGAGAAAAATCCCGACAAGGTGAAGGAATTCCAAGCCTTGCTCGACAAGATCAAAGCTGAGGGCCACAGCCGTCCATGAGTTTCATCCTGTCCGTCATGCACATCCTCGCGCCAGCCAGCTTGAGCACAGACACCTCTCTCTAAAGCGGCTCGAAATGGATTGGAAGTGTCGCATAAAGTTGCCATGATGCGTTTTGCCGAATGCTCTCACCTGAAGGCGTTATGCATATCCCGCGCGTCACGGATGCAAATGAATTGTTGGACCGTGCGGGCAATGCCTTGGTTGGTTGACATGCTGTTGTCGTCAACCTACAGTTTCCCGCAAGGTCCAGGAAAACGTAATGAAGAAATGTCCATTCTGCGCGGAAGAAATTCAGGACGAAGCGATCAAGTGCAAACACTGCGGTGAGTTCCTGAATGGAGCCAGCCGTGCATCCGTGGAAACAAAGAGCCAGCCATGGTATTTCCGCACGCCTTTTATCGTCCTTGCGATTTGCTCTGTGGGACCGCTAGCATTGCCGCTGATCTTGTGGCGTCCGCGAACGTCACGGGCTTGGAAGATCGGGCTGACAATCGGCATTCTTCTGTTCAGCTTGCTCTTGTACCTAGCAATGCAAAAGTCCTTAGAAACCCTTGAGAGATTGAGCGGGTTCGATTTCCCGGGCCAGTGCATGTGTTAGTCTGAGGTTGGGGTTGATGTTACATTTGGGTTTGGGTTTTGTCCATCCCCGACGCAGGGAGGGCGTAGCCCGACCGAAGACGGGGATGGACTTTGCTGCAATGCGAACTGCCTTGGACTCTGATAGCCCAACCGACTGTGTGGTCGCCGTTGATTGTACTCACGGCGATAGTCTTCAACTACTAACCGTGCTTCCGTCAGCGTCCACAATTGTTCCCGGTTTAAGCATTCATCACGCAAACGGCCATGAAAGCTCTCCACAAAGCCGTTTTGCCACGGGCCGCCTGGATCAATGTAGAGCGTCTTGATCTGATTGTCTCGCAGCCAGCGTTGGACGGCGTGGGCAATGAACTCTGGCCCGTTGGATATTTCCCAACGGCACAGATCCGGTTCAGGCCCACACCTAGGCCCACAAATTTTAGGCTTTAGTTGTCATTACTTGGCATGAGTTGTCATGACACAAAGGGGCTGAGGTGCGGGCGACTGAGGGTGAAGTGCTTGTCGGACAGTGAGTTTGGCATGACTTGGCATGACTTGGCACGACTTGTCAAATCATGGAACTGGCGGACTTGGTGATTTCCAATTGGAACCAAATCGTTGCGTTTCTCAAGCAAATTCAGGGTTTACAGCGGGCAGGAACCTGACGGGACTGAGTTCGAACCGTCTACAGGAGAAATTACCTGAGGATATACCCGGGATACAGAATTGTGGGTACACCTAAAGGCGCTATGCATTACCACTGCGCTGCAGATGTAGATGTGATACTTGACGCGCTGGAAAAAGTGCCTTCTTTGGAAAATGTAACCATTTGCCCGGCATTCAGCAGAAAAGTACGACGAGTGCTTTTCTCAGTGATTTCCAGTTCGCCAGAGAAAAGCTTTACCGAACCTGAGTCGTCCGGGGTGACCATCACTTCAAAATCGGTTCCGCGAATCCCGGCATACCCCGCAGGCAATGTCACTTTCATTTGCGCAATGTTTTTCCGTGCCACCTTGCCTGTCACCCAACGGAATAGTCCTTTTGTAATTCTCGCTGTGACCTTGTGCACATTGGTGTCAGGATCATAAACAAATTCGTCGATGACCATGTCGCTGTTCGGTCCAATGGTAAAAACTGTCTCATCCAGCAACAACACTTGGATGTGTCCATCCGTACCGGTGACAACTCGCGTGCCGGTGCTTACCGGGGCTTTGGCTGCTGTTTCCCCGGGCACTTTACGCCCGTCCGGTGTGATAAAGGTAACCTCACCGCGGATCGCTGCGCTAGCGCCCACCCGGGTGAGTGACAGCACAAGATCGTCAAACATCAGGGCATCGCGTGTATATTCCTGCCCGTATTTGTCCAAGCGCGCTTTTTCGGCCAGACATTCCTTAGTGAGCGGGTCATCTGCAGGCAAATCTCGATTGCCACATTTGGAGTTGTAGTCGTTCGCCCATTTGCGCAAGGCGGTGAGGCGTTTCACCAGATCGTCCCGCTTCGGGTTTAACTCTCTCCTGACGCTTTCAGAGAGATAATTCGGCACCTCTAACAAGGGCGGTACTTTCGCGTGGGTGGTTGAGACCAGTGAGGTCGACACCAATGCAACAAAAGCAAAAAATAAAAGTGGGGTTCTCATTGGTGTGCCTCAGCGTGTTGGGAGTGGAACCTCGATTTTATCAATGCTGGTTCTGGAAGATGGCTGCGTGCTGTCGTCACCGACATCCACCGGTTCGAGGTGAACCATTTTCGTGATCTGTTTCTCGTCGTAGGCGCGCATGACCTTCAGACTCTCGAGGGCGTTAGCTTGGTTGTAGCCTTTGGTCAGAAGAGCGGAGCTTTCCGCATAGGAAGGATCAGCCTTGGTGCTGGCTAGGTTCTTTTGAGCAGCTTCGATTTGATGGTCGAGCGCCTCCCGTTCCGCCACAAGCCTCTTGAACTGGTCAAGCTTCTTAGTGTTTTGGGTGATCTCATCCGGGATCTTCACAGGCTGGTTTTGTGGTAACCCGGATTCGCCGGTGAGCACCACGGTATTAAATTGCCCCGCGTCTTTGCCGGCCGTGCTGAATCTTCGATCTGTCTCTGCTTTGGCTTGCTCCATAGAGGTTTTTAGAAAAGGATTCGACGCATCACCTTGTAAAATACTCGCCGCTTTGTCGAGGGCGGTGATTCCATGAGCGTTAGCACTGAACAGATCCCTGCCTGCCCCCTTTTTATCGAATACTGTTTTACCAGTCGAATCGGCCACGGCGTCCTTCAACTCCAGACTCGAATCATTCAGTCCATTTGGCCCCAAAACATTCTCCTTTGAATCAGCCTGTGGCTTTGATGCTGAGGCGTTTCCGGGAAACATGAACTGACTGATCAATTCCCTCTGATGGCTAAGGTCGGTACTCTGGGCGTTCGGTGGTTGCGAGATGGCCGATGGAGAGGAATTCCCAGGAAACATGAACTGACTGATTAACTCCCTCTGATGGCTAAGGTCGGTACTCTGGGCGTTCGGTGGTTGCGGGGTGGCCGGTGGAGAGGAATTCCCTGGAAACATGAACTGGCTAATCAACTCCCTCTGATGGCTAAGGTCGGTAGTACTCTGAGTATTCGATGGCTGCGACGGCCCGGCGGATGCCCCAGAACTTGCAGCCACGGCCGATATGGGAGTCTGTGGCGAAACAGGGGGAGCGGGGAGGCGTCCAGAGGAGGCATCACTAACCGGTGGTGTTGCCATTGGTCCAAGCGGCGTGTCAAAGCCCGTTCGCGCTTTGAGAGACGCATCATCCAACACTGGTGCGGCCGCCGCTGTCTGCATAGCGTTGGCGTTTTGTTGTAACGCTGCTGGTGCCGATCCGATTGCTGTCTGTGACTGTGACGGCCCAGCTGTCCCATTCGAATGGATTGGTTCTGTTGCAGCATTTTGCGCCTGTCCGGACTGTTTGTTGTCATCACCCATCATCAACGGCAGTTTTGACGCGCCCGGTTGCGCTATGCCGGAACCTGAGCCGGGACCATTAACGTATGTACCTGGCAAACCAGGAATTCCATAAGGTGTGGTGCTCCCATTGCCGGTTTTGTCGTTGAGGGCGAGCCCTGGCAAACCTCGAACCCCAACATGTCCACTGTCACCGCTATCATCACCCATCATCAACGGTAGTTTTGACGTACCCGGTTGTGTTTCGCCAGAGCCGGGATCGTTAGCGTATAGACCCGGCAGGCCTCGAACCCCTGTACGTCCACTGCCACCGTTGTCATCTCCCATCATCAACGGCAATTTTGATGTTCCAGGTTGCGTTCCGCCAGAACCAGAGCCAGAACTATTAAGATATAAACCCGGCAAACCTCGAACTCCAACGTGTCCACCGTCGCTATCTCCCATCCTCAAATCTTTCAGAGAAAGTCCCCCTTGACCACTATTGAATCCCTCCGAGAGTTTGAGCTTGGAGGAGAGACGATTATAGGTTTCCTGTTTCTGGCGCTCTGCCTCCGCCTTCTGGCGTGCCAGGGCTGCTTGCTCCTCTTTTGCCAGCTCCCCTCTGGCAAATGCCAAGTTCTGTCGGATTACCTGGTCTTGCGGACATTTTGCCAAAGCTGCTGCAAAGTCGTTGATAGCAAATTGCCATTGCCCATTGTTGCAATATTGGATACCCCGATTATTGAGAGCCTGGGCTTGGTTCCTGACTGCTTGGGGATCACCGAACAATCCCTTACCGATAGTCTGACCAATGCCTTGTCCGAGGTTATAAAAACCGTTGTACATTCCGGAATTACCGCCAGAAGAGTAGCCTGAACCGCCGCCGCCACCACCACCCATATGGGGACATGTTTGCCCCGCCGGGATGAGGCGATTGCATTTGGTGCACCATGTTCCCGCCAGCTGGCCTTGCACTGCCTCCGCTCTGTTTGAGCAAAATAATAAGACGACACAAACCCCTAGTGAAGCAACCACAAGTCTCGTGATGTGACTGTTTTTCATTTGTCTGCTCCTTTCACTTGCCTTTTCCCGTGAAGCTCTATTTTCTCTCCCTCACATTCATTTAATTTTCCCCTCCCAGAGGTACAACTTTTCACGCGCAGCTTTGGCGTCCTTGTCATCAGGACAGAGTTCCAGATAACGTTTCATGTGGTACGCAGCCATTCCATACCATTGTAGTTCCCCTTCAAGCAGTGCCGCATTAAACTGTCCCTGCGGCCATAAAGGCTCGACAGCGAGACCATGTTCATAGTACTCGGCAGCCTCGTGAAACTGTTTGTTGTTGAAGGCATCCTCGGCCTGCACCCGGAAGCGCAGTACTTCCTCAGGAAGAGCCGGCTTGACTGGCAATGTCCGCCATGTTTTGGCCTTTTCCCGAAAATCACTGAAGGCAACTGCATCGTCGACAAAAAACCGTCGTGAAAAATAGTACTTGAGTGCGATAAAGGCGTCTACTAAACGCTTCGCGTCATTAGGGGAGTCCAAACAGACTGCTACACTGGGGTTTGCCGCATCACTCAAGAGTGTGCGGCCATTAGCTTGGGACACTGTAAATTGCTTGATCTGTCCAAATGGATATGCCCATGCACTAGCAATGATCTTACCGTACAAATAGATATCTCCAGTCACTGTCATATGATCGCTATATATTATCCCACCAGTAATGATTCCGTATTCAGTATTTGCTGCTTTACTAAGTGAATGAAAAACACGAATAGCTTCTGAAAAGCTCATTTGTGGTCTTTCTGCGTTGTCTATTTTGTAATTTGCGATGGTGGTCGCACAGCCAGTGAGCAGCAGGCCAAACAAAAGGCATGGATATACCCACCATGAACAACAACACCGGTCGTCTTTCTGGCTAATAACTGTCGCCACCCCAGCCGCAGTTACTGGTCTGTTATTTCTCATTTGATCTTCCCTTCCCAAATGTACATCTGGTCGCGGCACTTCTTGGCATCCTCTGCATCGGGGCAGAGTTCCAAGTAGCGTTTCATGTGGAGTACGGCCCACGCGTTCATTTCCAATTCGCCATACAGCAGCGCCGCATTCAGTTGCCCATCCGGCCAGAGGGGCTCTATCGCCAAGCCCTGCTCGTAGCACTCCGCCGCCTTCTCGAACTCCTTTTTCTGGAAGGCATCCTCAGCCTGCACCCGAAATTGTCGCACATCTTCCGAGAGTGGGGGTTTCTGCGTTAAGGCACGCCATGCTCTTGCCTTTTCCTGAAATGTCTGGAATGAAACTGCGTCATAGAGCTGTTTACCTCGCATCAGTGCTTCATTACGCGTCGCAATGCTGACGTTCATTTCAACGCGCACATTCGGACTGTTACGATCGTCGCGTGGCGTAGTGGCAATCTTGTCAACTACGTCCATGCCGGCGATAACGTAGCCAAAAACTGGGTGATCGCGGCTGGGCCACTTATTATTATTATCAATGACGTTAATGAAGAACTGGCAGCCGTAGGAACGTTTCTTACCACTGATCCCTGCCATGGCTACCGTGCCACGTTCGTGCTTGTGCTTGATCTCGTCCTCGATCGTGTACACAGGACCGTCTGTTGTGTGCCGACCCCGGTCGTCGTCCTTGCTGTTCGGATCGCCTCCCTGAATTATATATTCAGGAATCACTCGATGAAACGTCGTACCATTGTAGAAGCTCTCACCAGCCAGCTTGAGAAAAATAGCCGTCGTCTTCGGTGCGTCCTTGTAATAAAACTCGACCACAATTTTACCAAACTTCGTCTCGATCACCGCCACCTTGTCCGTGTCTGCCGACATAACACAGTTTCCATTGAGCAGCAGCCCACCCAAAACCAGCAAAAGGCAGATATGCAGCTGTTTATGAATTGGCGCCGCCTTTGTGGAGCAGCGGCAATGCTGTGCTTCTTTCTCTCGAATTGTTAAATTCAGCAAATCGAACATAGTATTTGTTCTTTCTGTTTCCCGCTTACGCTGCGCTCCTTTCATTCATCCGTTCCCGTGAAGTTCTACTTCTCTTCCTTAGTCTTTTCCTCCCAAACGTACATCTTCTCTCTCGCAGCCCTGGCTTCCTTGTCGTCGGGACAAAGCTCCAAGTACCGCTTTATATGCCGAGTCGCTTTCCCGTAGTGTTCCAACTCGGCAGACAACAGCGCCGCATTGAACTGCCCTGCCGGCCACATCGGTTCAATGGCTAGACCCTTCTCATAGTAACCAACGGCCTTCTCGAAGTTCTTGTTTTGAAATGCATCCTCAGCCAGCACCCGAAATCGTTGCACTTCTTCGGGAAGCGGGGGCTTGGCAGACAACGCTCGCCACGCTTTAGCCTTCTCTTGGAAGTCTTCAAAAGGCCTAGCATAAAAGTAATATCGAAGAGCGGCTATAACATCCATAAAACGGTCACGGTCAGCTTGCTTGGTCCACTGAAAGATAAGACACAGACGATTTTGGCGAGAGCGCGATTCAAATTGCACTCCGAATATCCCTCCCCCAGTGCGCCAGTGAAAGTTGCCAAGGTCTTCAAAACGAACGGAGTACCCCTTACTCATAAGGGACCATGAAAAACCTTCATCGGAGACCTGTATTGCCTCTAACGGATGATTCTCTGCATAGCGAACGTTCTGAAGTAGTGCGAGCAGTTCCTTTTTTGCATCGGAAAACGACAACTGCGGACGGGTCTCCAACTGCTTAAGCTCAACCCGCTTGAACTCGACCTTCGAGGCACCCTGAGCCACTGCTTTAAACGTTACAACTCCAGGAGAAAACATAACAACTACCACTAAGAAGCAGCCTCGTAGTGTGCGGTCACTCCAGCGGCACAAGTGACTTGTGTATGGTCTTTTCACAGAATTCGTCCTCTCCATTTCGCGTTCATGCCGGGCTCATCTCAGATTTAAACCACCCACATTCGAGGGTTCCGCTGGTGATCCCGTTGGAGAACCGGAAGGCACACCCGACTTAGTCTTCTCTCTCCAAATGGCCATTTGTTGGCGCCCCGCTACGGCGTTGGGCGCATCAGGGCGAAGTTCTAGGTATCGACGCATGTGCGACACAGCCTTATCGTACTTCTGCAGGTAATCGCCAGCCAACGAAGCTGCATTGAAGTGTCCCTGTGCCCATATTGGTTCAACCGTCAGACCTTTCTCATAGTAAGCGACAGCCGCTTGGTAGTCCTGATGTTGATAGGCCTCCTCTGCCAAGCTGCGATATCGTTGTACCCCCTCCGGAAGCGGTGGCTTGGCCGACAACTCTCGCCACGCTTTGGCCTTTTCCTGGAACGCAGCAAAAGCAATAATTTCCTCTTCTTGCGCAGTTCTTTCCGACGCCAGGGTCGGCAATGGACTCAGATGTTCATCCATCTGCAAGATCTGCTTCTTCTTGCCCGACATGGGGGAGTTGTTACGCCGTTCCACGACCACCGGCTGTTCGGCTTCATACTTGAACACATTGTCTCCGCTTAACTCGCATTGGCTGACGCAGTCGCGCCCTTCCTTTTCGTTCACATGTTTGATACCAAATTGAGTCAATCCAGGATCGACCCTGAAAAAGTAGATTTTCCCAGCTTCGGCATCGAATTTCTGTGGCACCCCCGGCCCTCCCCCCATTTCTGAACGAGATCGAATGGCATGGGGACCCGGATCAACATCACCAAACAGGTAAGTATTAAGGCCAAGCCTACCAAAGTCCCTCTGGTCTAGGCTCACGTCACATACAGATGCCGAACCAAAGTAGTTGTACGGACGGTAGACATACACGACTGCCTTTCCTGGATCGGGCGAAAAACTCCTTCCCTTTTCTTGCAGCTCAGTTGATGCTTTTGGCACTGAAGCACAGCCGGTGAAATTGGCTACGACAACGATTGCAAGTGGATAGATCCAGATTTTGCCAGCTTTCATTGAAGCCTTATCATTTTGATCTTCGCGTTTGTGCTCTCGTTAAAGCTTCGAGCTCGGCTGCCCGTTGTTCATCTGTTTGGTTCACTTCGTGGGATTTTTCCTCCCAAATGTACATCTTATCTCGTGCCGCCTGAGCATCTGGGACATACGGGCAAAGCGCTAGATACCGTTTCATATGCAACACGGCCTTTGCATATTTGCCGATTTCCCCAAAGATCACTGCGGAATTGAACTGCCCCTCGGGCCACAGTGGTTGAAGGCTCAAACCTCGTTCGTAGTAATTGCCTGCCTTCTCGAATTCCTTGTTTTGAATGGCATCTTTCGCTAGAACCTCGAAGCGGCGGACTTCTTCC
Organism: uncultured Verrucomicrobiota bacterium; assembly: GCA_903825435.1. Lineage (GTDB taxonomy): Bacteria > Verrucomicrobiota > Verrucomicrobiia > Palsa-1439 > Palsa-1439 > CAIKAP01. Next base: position 11,584 of record CAIKAP010000225.1, on the reverse strand, counting down.
GGAAGGGCGGGCTTCTGCGGTAACGCTCGCCACGCTTCCGCTTTTTCTTGGAACTCTGCAAAATTATCAACCGTTTCACGCTGACGTGCACTATCACGTGCACTATCACGGCTCTGTACCGTACGAAGGACACCAAGACGAGAAGTAGATTCCATAGTCTCACATCCACTCGCTAACATTAGGACAAACAAGATGCTGAGATAGGGTACTCCCCAAGTGCGATAATGAGGACAGCTTTTCTTCCGAATTATCGAACTCGACGAATCAGACATGGCATTTTTCCTTTCTGCTTTTTGTTTATACCGGGCTCATTTCAGATGTAATCCGCCCACGCTTGCTGGTTCCTCTGGCGGTCGCGTTGGAGGAGCAACGTTTGACTCTGCCAGCTTACCGAGCGTTGCGGTCATGGTTTCAGTCTTGCCAGCGCGCAACAACTCGATCGCGACCTTCGCGCCGGGTGCCGTTGTGGCAACTGCATTACGCAAATCGTGCGTGTTAGTCACATCATGACCGTTATAGCGTAAAATCTGGTCACCAACCTTGATACCGGCGTGATCAGCTGCTGAATTTTCGGTAACCTGTGTCACAAGTGCGCCTTTCGCCTCCAATAAGCCAAAGTGCCCTGCGAGTTCTTGGGTGACATCTGCAATTACCACGCCAAGCAAGCCACGCCCTGATCCACCGGTGTTCGTTGGTATCGTCGGTTGATTGATTGAGGAATTCAGGGCCGCGCCCGAACCGGGGCTAATTTTATTCTTCCAAAGGTCCATTTGTTGACGTCCCGCTGCGGCGTTGGGCGCATCAGGGCGAAGTTCTAGGTATCGACGCATGTGTGACACGGCTTTATCGTAGTTCTGTAAATAATCGCCAAACAAAGATGCTGCATTAAAGTGTCCCTGTGCCCACATGAGATCAACCGCTAACCCTTTCTCGTAGTAGCTTACGGACGCTTGGTAGTCCTGATGTTGGTAAGCTTCCTCAGCCAATGTTCGGTATTGTTGCACCTGTTCTGAGAGCGTGGGCTTGACCGGCAGTTCTCGCCACGCTTTGGCTTTCTGGCAAAAGGCAACGAAAGTAACTTGTTCTTCGATTTTGGCTGAAATGGCCCGATCCTCTACAGCGCGGCTTTTGTCGCCAAGCTGGTCTCTTGCGAAGGCGCGGTTGTTGTAAATCATAAAATTATCTGGATCGAGGTGGATGGCTTCCGTATAGTCAGTAATTGCTCCAGTAAAATCGCTCTGTAAACTCTTTGAATAACCACGAAGGTAAAATGACGAAGAGTTGAAGCGATCGAGACGAATGGCTTCCGTATAATCGACAATAGCCTCGGCGTGGCCACCGCTATCTGCTTTTGCCTGCCCCCGGTTCAAGTACGCTAGTACATTCTTGGGATCAAGACGGATTGCCTCTGTATAGTCGCTAATTGCCCCATTAGGGTCACCACTATTCGCCTTTGCCACCCCTCGATTTAGGTGTGCGAGCGCGCTCTTGGGATCGAAGTGAATCGCTTCGGTAAAATCCGCTGTTGCTCCAGAGAAATCGTTCTTCGCCAGTTTTGTAGACCCACGCTCAATGCAAACCAAAGCGGGCGGTCTTTCAGACAATACGACCGTTGTTGTTTCGACTTCCCCATCACGGATGAACTTTACAACCACCTTCGTCTCTGGGTGAATTTGACGGATAATGGATACAAGGCTCGGATGATTAGTCACTTCTTTACCATCACATTCGATGATGATATCTCCTTCCTTCAAACCTGCGATTTCAGCAGGAGACTTGGAGCTAACTTCCACAACAAGTACACCCTTTTGATTTGTCAACTTGCGTTCCTGTGCCTTTTCGTGCGTCAGTGTTTGCACGCTCGCCCCGAGATATCCCTGCTTGATTGGAGTTTGCCCGGCCGTGGACGCAGGAGCTGAGGAGATTTGCTGCGGCTGTTGAGCGATGACAGAACACACCAGCAACAAGCAGAAAACCATGAGGCATGTTTTCATCTTCGTCTCTTCATTTGTTCACCAGGATCGTGTTGCACTTTCATTTTCCTTTCACTTTCTCTTCCCAGATGTACATCTGGTTCCGGGCTGCTTGTGCATCCTTAGCATAAGGGTCAAGCACCAAATACCGTTTCATGTGGTAGAGCGCCTGAGCGTAAGCCTCGAGTTCTCCACAGATCACTGCAGCGTTGTACTGTCCCTCGGGCCACAGTGGTTGAAAAGTCAATCCCTGTTCATAGTAATCAACCGCTTTCTCGAAGTCCCTGTTTCGGATAGCGTCCTTAGCTAGCACGTCGAAGCGGCGGGCCTCTTCCGGAAGGGCGGGCTTCTGCAGTAACGCTCTCCACGCTTCGGCCTTCTGTTGGAAATCGGAAAAAGCAGTGGCGTCATTCTCTATCAGCGCAGACTGACGGGATGAGTAATATCGAAGGACACCTATGATATCAACAAAACGGGCAGCGTCAACTGACTCGACCCAGTGCAAGTAGGTGGGGCCGGGTAATCGCACCTCCCATATCATTGCATTATTGTAAGCTGCCCGAAAATTTTTCCAACCAAGTGTGCCCAGATCGGCAAAATGAAAAGAATATGTACGGGGCGCGGTCGTAAACGAAAAACCATTCACGGATATCTCTATGCTCGTTAATGGGACTCCTTGTGCGGCACGCGCTTTTTGAAGCACTTCCAGTAGCGCCGCTTTTGCATAGGAATACGACAACTGCGGTCGCGATTCCAACTGCTTAACAGAGGTTTCTGTGTACTCCGGCGCACTTGGAAACGTCATGCATCCGTTAGAAAGCACAACAACCGCTACCACGGAGGCACACAGTATGTAACTTCCCCAGTGGGGCAAGAACTTCTCGAATGGTTGCGTCTTGGAATGTGTGTTTCCTTCATTGATCATCAACTGGATTGAGTTCAATATTGCGGCACTTCCTGCTTTTGGTTTTGTGTCACTTGCAACAACTGTGGTCGTTGGCTCATGTTTGTTCATTTGATTTTCTACCCCTAACAGGATTTTTGTTTTTGTACTTCCGTCCATTCCGCCTCACTTCAGATTCAATCCACCCACATTTGAAGGTTCCGCTGGTGATCCCGTTGGAGAACCGGAAGGCACACCAGACTTAGCCTTCTCTTGCCAGATGGCCATTTGTTGGCGCCCTGCTGCGGCGTTGGACGCATCAGGGCGAAGCTCTAGGTATCGCCGCATGTGCGACACAGCTTTGTTGTAGTTCTGTAGATAATCGCCAAACAAAGAGGCTACATTGAAGTGTCCCTGTGCCCACATTGGTTCAACCGCCAGACCTTTCTCATAGTAAGCGACAGCCGCTTGGTAGTCCTGATGTTGATATGCTTCTTCAGCCAGTATGCGGTATCGCTGTACAGCCTCCGGTAGCGGCGGCTTGACCGGTAGCTCCCGCCACACTTTGGCTTTTAGGCAAAACTCAGCAAAGGTAACTTGTTCTTGGACTCTGGCCGCTGTAGCTCGGTCCTGTACGGCGCCACTCTTATCGCCTAATTTATCTCGCGTAACACTTCGATTGTAGTATGCCTTATAGTCATTGGGATTGAGGCGAATCGCCTCATTGAGGTCGGTAAGTGCCTCGGCAAGGTCGCCTTGCCTTCCTTTTGCTGTACCTCGATTGAGGTAGGCCCAAGAGTCGTTGGGCTGGAGGCGAATCACCTCAGTGTAGTCTATAATTGCCCCCGCAAGGTCGCCTTGCCTGTATTTAATAATCGCTCGATTCCTGTAGGCCCAATAGTTGTTGGAATCAAGGCGAATCGCCTCAGTGTAGTCGACAATCGCTCCTGCAGAGTCGCCTTGTCTCCCTTTCGCCACACCTCGATTGCAGTACGTTGCGGTCCTATTTGGATCAAGATGGATTGCCTCAGTGTAATCGGCCACTGCTCCCGCTAGGTCACCTTGGTGTACTTTTGCCACACCTCGGTTGTCATATGCACGTGCACTCTTGGGATCGAGGCGAATCGCCTCAGTGTAGTCGGCAATCGCTCCCGCCACATCGCGGTTCCGTAGCTTTTCGAACCCGCGGTTTATGTACGCCTGTGCAGGAGCCGTCACCGCCGGGGCGGTAGTGGACGGCGGATTCGACGGATTTTGCTGCGGCTGTTGAGCGATTACAGAACACACCGGCAGCAACCAGAAAGCAATGAAGCGCGTTTTCATCTTTGTCTTCTCATTTCCAGCATCACCTTGACCTTCTTACTTTCCCCTGAGTTTCTCTTCCCAGATGTACATCTGGTCTCGTGCTGCCTGAGCGTCCTTGGCGTACGGACAGAGTGCCAGATATCGCTTCATGTGAGAAACCGCCTTGTCATACACCCCCAGTTCTCCAAAGATCACTGCGGCGTTGTACTGTGCCTTCGGCCAGAGCGGGTAAATCGCCAACCCTTTCTCGTAGTAGTCGCCAGCCTTCTTAAATTCCTTGGTGCTGATGGCGTTCTTAGCCAAGACTTCATATCGCCGTGCTTCCTCGGGCAGCGGCGGACTCTGCGGCAGGACACGCCAAGCATCTGCCCGCTCCTTAAACCGTGCAAATATCGCAGCATCGTCGTCCAGCCTAGCGGACGGGTTCTTCGCGTAATAGCTAAGCGCATAAACAACGTCTGCAAAACCTTTGGCATCTGCAAGCTTAATGAAGACGAATGAATCACCCGGCACATGTACCGTGTAGAAGGCACTTGCCGGATCGTTCATCACAGCAAGGCTGCCGACGTCTGCGAAACGCCAAGAGTGTGTCTTTGGCCCACCGCCAGCGGTACGCGGGTCGACGTAGGAAACTTCGGTTTCCCCCACGCGGATATCTTGGTATACCCAGCCGGCACCACGCGATAGTTTGAGATAACTTAGAAGCTGTTTTTGCGCTTTAGAAAACGTCATGGCCGGGCGAGTCTGTGGATTGGGTTGATAGAGGTTGTTCGTTACAAAGCCGGGGAGGGCACATCCGCTAGTGAAGATTAGACCTGCCAAGAGACTCAACTTCAAAGTTACTGCCATCCGGCAACGAAGACAGCTAGTCAGGAGTTCTAACTGAGATTGATAACTTGGTGGTTTCAACATCGTATTGTTTCCTTTCTGTTTCCCGTCTACGCGGAGTCATTTCAGACTTGCTCCGAACTCTCCTCAAAAGAAATGCGTAGTTGATTTGGTGAGAAGACCGATGGCGCTTGCAACAACATTGAAGAGATCACAAATGGCGGGGAAACGAGAGCGGTGAGAAACAGCTGAAAATTTGCCACTCCTTTGGTTGCGATCCCATTTTACTGTCGAATCCTAAGTTCAAATGCCTCGCATCATTTCATGATGACAAATGCCACATTCCGACTGCAAATGGATTACACCATCGTCCTTCTCGTGGGTCAATGAGTTTTTGGATCCAATGCGATGTTTGACTCTGCCGATTTAGTAAAACTCTGAGAATAGGATCATCTTTGCGTTGCGCTCGCCGCCGTATTTCCCAGCGGTACAGATACGGTTCAGGCCCACACCCAGGCCCACAAAGTTTAGGCTTTGGTTGGCATTACTTGGCATGAGTTGTCATGACACAAAGGGGCTGAGGTGCGGGCGACTGAGGGTGAAGTGCTTACCGGACAGTGAGTTTGGCATGACTTGGCGCGACTTGACACGACTTGGCAAATCATGGAGATGGTCGGGGCGGCGGGATTTGAACCCGCGACCTCTTGGTCCCGAACCAAGCGCGCTAGCCAAGCTGCGCTACGCCCCGACACGGACGAACGGATTGCACTAAATCACACTTTCTTGCGTTGACGCAAGTACTCAATTACACCGGGCAGAATTGACAACACAATAATCATCAGGATCACCAGGCTGAAATTCTTCTTCACCAGAGGAAGGTTCCCGAAGAAATAGCCACCATAAATGAACAGCGCGGGCCAGAGCAGCCCGCCGATGACGTTGTAGCTGATGAACCTCAGGTACGTCATCCGTCCCACCCCTGCCACAAACGGCGCAAACGTCCGCACAATCGGCACGAACCGCGCGATGATGATCGTCTCGCCGCCGTACTTCTCGTAGAACGCGTGCGTCTTCTCCAAATATTCCTTCTTTAACACCCGCGGATATTTCGCAGCCAGCTTCTCTCCAAACAAATGCCCGATCCAGTAGTTCAACGTGTCGCCCAAGATGGCCGCCACGCTCAACAACACAAACAACCACCCCGGACACAGTGGACCGCCCGGCGTTGCCGCCAGCGCGCCCGCCGCGAATAGCAGCGAATCACCCGGCAAAAACGGGGTAACCACCAGACCTGTCTCGCAAAACACAATCACGAACAGGAGGGCGTTCGTCCACACCCCATAGTCCTGAATCACACGGATCAGCGACCTGTCGAGATGCAGAAGCGATTCAATAAAATGTTTGATCACGTCCATCAAAGGGCCGCCACGTTTACCACGCACCCGCCGGCTTGTCACCCAAAAACCCGCCCGGAACATTTAGCGGCGGTATTTCCAAATCAGCTTGAGGAAACGAAGGGTGTCGGGCAGCGGTCGGATGCGACTGGAGCGCGCCGGGACGTAGATGGTCCGGACGGGGACGCTGGCAATCTTGTGCCCTGCCCTGCCCGCTTGGATAAGCATCTCGGTCTCGGTCTCAAAGCGGACGCTGGTCAGGCGCAGCGATGGCAACACGTCTCGCCGCAGGAGGCGAAAACCGCATTGGCTGTCGGGAATCCGTTGGTGGGCCATGCGGCCGGTGAGCCAGGAGGTGAGACGGTTGGTCAACAGGCGCAGCAGCGGCATCTCGCTGGTCTCACCCATTCGGTTACCAATGACCATCGGCGCGCCACTCTGGCAAGCGGCGTCGAGGAATTTCGGAATCTCATCGGGCGCATGTTGGCCATCGGCATCGAGAAAGACGGCCATCTCGGCGCCGGACTTGGCGAAGTGGTCAAGGGAAGTAACAATGGCGGCGCCTTTGCCGCGATTCTGTTCGTGGCGCAGCACCATCGCACCGGCATCGCTCGCAATGACGCCAGTTTTGTCGCTTGAACCGTCGTCAACGACGATGACTTCCGCGACGTAGGGCCGAGTGCGGGTGACGACGGCGCCAATGTTGGCCGCTTCATTGAAGGCGGGAATGAAGGCGAGGACGCGATCACTCATGGGCTTGTCGTGCGGCGGCGTCACTTTCACCGAACGCCATCTTAGTGGCGAGCGCGAGGTCTTGTTCGACGTTCCAGAGGTCGTGGAACAGGAACCATTGTTCGCTGTAACGGCTGATGACGCGCTCCATCGCGGCAGCGGTGTGGCGCATGATGGTATCGACGGTATCGCGGTTCTTGTCGGCCCAGATTGGTTCCTCGATGATGTAGGCAAAGGTGTCGTCGGGTTGACGTATCATGAATATAGGCAGCAACGGCGCGCCCGTGGTCAGCGCCAGTTTCGCCGGGCCGCGCGGCATGCGGGCAGACTGGCCAAAAAATTCGGTGGTGTCGCGCGCGGAGGTGTAATCGCGGTCGCCGACCAGCGCGACGATCTCGTTACGGCGCAGCGCGGCGATGCACTCGCGCGCGGCGCGGCCCTGCGGAATAGGGTGTAGCTGGCGGGCTTCGCGCTGCCGCTGGTAGAGCGCGTTGACTTTCGGGTCGGGTATCCAAAGGGCGACGACGTTGAACTTGTAGCCGCGCGCAGCCAGCGCCGAGGCGCCGAGTTCCCAATTACCGAGGTGCGCAGTGAGAGTGATGATGCCCTTGCCATGCGCAAGAAGCGCGTCAAAGATTTCGGAAGCGTTGCCGTAGCAGACGACCCGGTTGAGCACCGCAGGCCGGGGATGGAGGAACTTGAAGAAATCCACAAGGTACTTCGCGAAGTTCAGGAAGTTCTCGCGGGCCAGCGCGCGCAGAGCACGATCGGAAAGCGACACGCCGCTGTACTGGTGGATGCGGCGTAGGTTGCTCATCACCGCCTCACGTCCACGCCGGTCGAGCAACACGTACAGATCGGCCACGCGACGGGCGAGGCCGTAACTGACTTTGCGCGGCAAAATATGCGCGAGAAACTCTGCCAGCTTGAGCTGGAGATATTTCAGAGCGCGCTCCTAGCACCCCACGAGGCAATGGGCACCTTCGCTGCCACTACGGGAGCGCGTTTTGTAGACCAGATTTGTAACACGCTGCGCGCTGCGTCCTCAGCCGCCTGCGGTCGCCCGAGCAAGCGCGCCGCGGCGCGCATCTGGCGGAGCTTCTCCGGATTGCGCAGGAACTCGTCCACGAACAGCATCACATCGTTGGCATCCTCGGCCTGGACGGCGACGCCGTGGGAAAGGAGGAACTCAGTGTTCTTGGCCTCCTGGCCGGGAATGGGATTGATAATGATCATCGGCAACTGCTTCGCGAGTGCCTCGGCGGCGGTGATGCCGCCGGGCTTGGTCACAATGATCTCGGATATCTCCATCAACTCGTTCACGTTCTCGACAAAACCGAAAATGCGTGTCGGATGCCGCAACTTCCCCCCCCGTCGCTCTAACTGTTCCTTGAGCTGCTCGTTATTGCCTGTCACCGCGATGATGTCGAACGGCTGCGGTAGCTTGTCGAGCTTACGGATCACCGACTTCACCGGTCCGAGCCCCAGACTGCCGCCCATCACCAGAATCTTCGGTAGACCCGGTCGCAATCCCAGCTTCGCCACCACCGCCTCGCAATTCACCGGATCCGTGCATCGGCGGCGAATCGGAATGCCCGTCACTTTGATCCGCGATGCCAGCACCCCGTGCGACACCAACGTTGCCTTCGTTGCCTCGTTTGGAACGATGTAGAGGTCCACCTTGTTGTGCGCCCAGTAGCGGTGCGCCACGAAATCCGTCAACACCCCCACCAGCACCGGTGTCTCTCGTCCCGTTTTCTGTTTCCATGACGCCAGCACGCCGCAGGAAAACGCCTGTGTGCAGACCACCACATCCGGCTGGAACTCCTCCAGCACCGACTCCAGTTTTCGCGAGTTGCCGCGATGCAACAGATCGCGGATCTTCTTCGTTCGTTTCTGAAACGTCAGATTGTCGTACATGTACGACCAGATCTCCGGCGCCGCCTTCAACATCGCCAGGTACGCTTGCAACGTCACCTTCGACAACACCGGGTTCGCGTGCTTGAACGAATCCAGCAACAACGTTTCCGTGTTCGGCGCAAAACAGCGCACACCTTCCTCGACAGCGACCGCGGCGGCATAATGCCCCGAGTGCTTCGTTAGATACAAAAATAGAATTCGTGGGTTCTTCATCCTTGACCGCCGTTAGCATACCCAAGGATCTTTCCCCCGGTCAAACAAACTATTTTCGGCTCGCAACCTTCCTCCGCCTTGCCGATACTTTCCACCGCATGAACGACCGCGCCATCCTCACCCGCGACTACCTGCGTTGCCCGCTCTGCCAACGCGACGGTCGCTGGCTTTACCGTGATCTCACTGACCGCCTTTTTAGCGTGCCCGGTCAATGGAATATCCGTCAGTGCAGTGACGCCGCTTGCGGGTTGCACTGGCTCGACCCACAGCCGCTCGAAACCGATATTGCTCAAGCTTATCAAAGTTATTTCACGCACCAAACAGACACGAACATGAAACAACGAACGCAAAAGTATATTAAGGACGACTGCCTCGCCCTCCACTATGGCTATCACGTAAAATCAATCGGATTGGCACAACACGCAGCCGGGCTGTTCGCGTATCTCGCCCCATTTCACCAAGGCGGCGCGGATACTCGCGCGCGTCTACTCTCCTCGTTGCCGCGAGGTCGTACGCTCGATGTCGGCTGTGGCGACGGACAACTCGTCGAGTTCATCCAAGGACTCGGCTGGCGTGCCGAAGGTGTTGACTTCGATCGGGTGGCCGTGGAGATCGCGAAGTCAAAAGGACTGACTGTCAGCGTCGGCATGCTGCGCGAACAACATCATCCCGACGATTCATTCGATACCATCATCCTGAGCCATTTCATAGAACATGTACACGATTTTGCAGCGCTGCTCCTCGAATGCCGTCGCATCCTCCGAACCGGCGGACGTATCCTCATTCTGACGCCCAACGCCGATAGTTGGGCGCACCGCAAGTTCGGCTCCGCATGGTTCGCGCTCGACCCCCCGCGCCACCTGCACATTTTCACCAACCAATCCTTGCGCGCGCTTGTCGAGCGTAGCGGTCTGAAAGTTCACTCGGCCACGATTTCGCTCCGCAATCTTGGCACCATCATCACCGGCAGTTGCGCCATACGCGATACCGGCCGCTTCAATAGCAACCGGCCCAAATCGTTGCTGCAACGTTACGAAGTCGGGTGTCTGCAAATTCGCGAATGGCTAGCGTGGCAACATGCGTCAGCGAACGGCGAGGAGCTAACCTTCATCGTGGAGAAAACCGGAGTATGAAAGTCCTCTTTCTCACCCGAACCGGCCCGCTCGGCCCGTCGAGCCGCTACCGCGTCTATCAACTATTGCCACACCTCACCGGCATCCAGGCCGAAGTCTCCCCGGCAACCGGCAACTCGCCCCTCGCCATCTGGCAACGCCGCCGCGCCGACCTCGACCGCGTCGGCGAGTTCGACGCCGTGTTTGTCCAGAAAGGCGTCTTCCCCGGCCTTTCCTCCGTCTTCGAGAGTCGGTTCGCCACGAAGAAGCCGATCATCTTCGACTTCGACGACGCGATCTGGCTGCCGCGACGCGGCGGCTCGCGCTTGATGCAAGCGATCCACCGAGAGCGCACCGTACAGGACGTGTTGTGCTGCGCTGCCACCGTCATCGCCGGTAACGACTTCCTCGCCGAGTACGCTAGCCGGTTCAACCGCAACGTCACTGTCGTACCGACGTCCGTTGACACCGCCGCCTATCCTTCCGGGAGCGGCGTGACTGTTGGCTGGATCGGCAGTCGGACAACGTTGCCGTACTTGAAGCCGCTGGCGCCGGTCTTCGCGAGGCTCGGCATCAAACTGCGTGTCATCGCCGCGGGTGATCCGTTGGCGCTCGGTTTCCCTGTGGATTTCCGTCCGTGGCGACTGGAGACCGAACTGGCAGAGTTGACGCAAGTCGGCATCGGCATCGCGCCGTTGGCCGACGGGTTGTGGGAACGAGGCAAGTGCGGGTTGAAGCTTTTGCAATACATGGCGTGCGGCATCCCTGTCGTCGCCTCGCCCGTTGGCGTCCACAACCAGATCGTCCAGCACGGCATCAACGGCTATTTCGCTACCGAGCCTGTCGAGTGGGAAAGTTACCTGCGCGAGTTGATCGCGAATCCAGCGTTGCGCGAGCAACTAGGCGCTGCGGGGCGCGCACTGATCCAACAACGCTACGACATCCGACAGGCCGCCGAGTGTGTGGCGTCAGTACTGAACTGATAGGACTGATCACTACTGTCTGGTTTAATTTTTGTCGACATTAACTTCAGCCTTGTTTGACCGATACGAAACGCACATGGCGTAGTTTTTTCATTTCAATTTGCCGAAGCAATCTTGCACGGTTCTCCCTGTTTATACCCGAAGGGAGATAAAGCATGCAGGAAGGCCGGTCGGTATTTGCCCAGTTGATGGATTTTGTTCCGAAGTACGAGTTCGCCAAGTGTGTCGAACGATACGACGG
>CAIKAP010000224.1 GCA_903825435.1 uncultured Verrucomicrobiota bacterium | reverse complement strand
TCTGGATTCCGCTGAAGAACCCTCTCTTTGAAAAGCTGTCGTTGGTTTTGGCGCGACCAACTTCCCAAACTTCGCCGGTGCGGTGCCAAACTTGCTTTCCGCACTGCCTCGGAAGGTTCAAACTCCCTCCGACACGTTCGCGCGCGGGGAGTTCACGCCGCCGCGACCTCCATTTCCCATGCGGTCAGCCGCAGCCACCGCTTCACGTTGCACGCCGCGCCGGTCAGCCAGTTCTGCAACGCCACTTTCCGCAATCCACGATAGCGGGCCTGCCGCAAGCCGTGCGCGCGCACCAGTTCGCTGATCGTCCCCTCAATCGCCGCTCGCCGTTTCATTAACCCGGTAAACGCGGTGGTCTTCATCTCCTGACGCCGCGCTTGTAACAAATGGTGATGTTCTCCCACCACTAAACTGCGATGCGTTGGCTTCGCTCCCACGCATTGTGTCCGGTGCGCGCAGTCCCGACATTTCCAACTCCACTCGAACCGGTAACTCACTTTCCCGCTCGCCGCTTCTGCCAGCCGACTGCACTGCGTGCTGGCCTCGCCCGCCGGGCACTGCGCCTCCCGCGCCGCCACGTCCACCGCAAACTCCTCGCTCACATAACCGGTGCCCTTGCTCACCGACGGTTGCGCGGGACCCAGCAACTCCCAGCCTTCGGCTTGCGCCTCCGCCATCTTGGTCGCGCTCACGTACGCGCCGTCCACATACAACTCGCGCGGACGTTCGTGGCCGGCGGCTTGCTGCACTGCCAACACTTCTTCCAACCCGACTTCGTCGCTGGCCGTGGCCAGTTGCGTTTCCACCGCGGTCACGAATTGCCGCGTCGGCTCGCCCGGCTTCACCGGCTTCTCCGCCGCTGTCTCGGCCACTTGGACTTGGTAGCCCGTCCAATTCTTGTTCTGGCCTTTGGTGCGCCACTGCGCTTCCGGTTCGTGCGGATTGCGAATCCCGCCGGTCAGGTGTTGGCGCCGTCCGCGCCATTGTTGTTCCACCCGCTCAAAGTATTCGTCGAACACCTGCGCCAGCAATGTCACCTTCGGCTGCACTTGCACCGCTACCGGTAATTCCATCACCCAGTCCAACAACGCCCACGCATCCGCGCCGGCTTGATCCAGTTTCTCCCACAACGTCTGCTCCTCCGCGCGATAATCCAACTTCGATTCCACATACCGTTCCCACCAACTTGTCCACGCCGCCGGTCGTTGCGCCTCCGCCACCGCACCGGCCAACGTCTCCAAGGCCAGCCGCAGCGTCTCCCGCACGCACTCCAACGAACTCATCTGCCGCACCACGCCCAACACGTGCGTCGAATCCAACCGTTGCCGCGCTCGCTTGGCCACCAACCCGGCGGCGCTCAACCCGTCCAGAATCGTGTCAAACACCCGCCGCCCCTGTTCGTGTTCCAGCAGCCGGTCCCGGAAGTACGTCAACAGACTTGGATCATAGGCCGCCGCATCCAAGTCGCGCTGCAACGCCCGTTTCCAGCCCAAGTGCATCGTCAACAACTCCATCGCCGCCCGGTCCGGCGCGCGTTCCAAAAACTGGAGCAAACACACGCCCGCCAACACGACCGGCTCGGCGGCGGGGCGGCCATTGTCGGCACAGTACATGGTTTCCAAGATCGGACGGGCCTGCGTCAACAACGGCCAGACCTTCTCGCCAAAGAGGCGAAAGCGGTTGGTGGCGGGGAACAGGTTGTCGGCGAGGCTCCCGACCCCGAACAGGGATTGTTGCGTCGAAAAGAGGGGCAAGCTCATGCGCCATTGCTATAACAAGTCGCCGGAAATTCCGGAAGAAAAATCGTCGCCGGAGAACAAAAAATCAGCGGGAGGGTTCTTCAGCGGAATCCACATCACACACTTTCGCGTTGCAGCGCATCCGCGACTCGCGCCAACACTGCTTTCAAGCGTTTGTTTTCCGACGCGCGGGCTTCCAGCCGTTTGACCACTTGTCCCACGCCATTCCCGTTGGCGTAGCCGTAATCCCGCGCCACCACCACGCTCCGCTCGCCAGCCAGCCGCACCCGCGCCCAAATCTTCACCCGTTCGTCCGCTTCCGCCGCCATCACCTGCGCCAAACGCTCCCGCCATTGCCCCTGTTCACGCTGCTGCACCCACCGCGCCTCGGGCGGGGCGGACTTCCGTCCCAACTCCGCCTGAGCTTGGCGCAACAACTTCTCCCCGCCCAACACCAAGCCGCCCACCAACTTCTCCCACGGATTCGCGACCGGACGGCCAACCCACCGCGCGAGGCTCTGCCGATACTGCCGCCGCGCCGCCGCCGGTTCGACGCCCCAGTACCGCAGCCAGTCCTGGCATAACCACCCTGGCGCTTTGCGCTCCAAGCCGGCATACACCCGATGACTGCTCCACCGGTACTGCTCCAATTCGCCCGCGCGCTCGGCCTCCAAGCGCTGCTCTTTCTGCCGGGGCCGCACCGGATTCAGATGCACGTACTCGACCAACCCCTGCGCGTATTCATCTGCCTCGATCAACTGCGCCTTGAACCGCCCTTGGAACAAATGCCCGCTCCGCCGATGCCGGTGATTGAACCGCACTGTATACGTCACCTGCAACCAGCCGACCGCCTGGCTGAGATTGGCCCGGGGCGTGTCCAGCAAGAGGTGATAATGATTGGACATCAGACAATACGCGTGCAACCGCACCCCGAACCGCGCGACCATCTCCCCCACGGTTTCGAGGAACCGGTGGCGATCCCGATCGTCGCGAAAGATCGCGCGCCGTTCATTGCCGCGGGCCATCACATGATACGCCGCCTCTGCGAACTCGACTCGTAACGGTCGCGCCATGTCACCAAGCCTACCGGCGCTGCTTCACCGCGTCAATCACGAAATGTGGGTTGTGGAGAGTTGACCCCAATGACTTTCTGCCTATCGCTCAAGCTGAGCTAACGAGCCCCGCGCGCCAGCGCGGGGCGAGGTTAGCTCCAGCGTATGGTTCGGCCTTCTATTTGACCTGCTCACGGCTGAAATATACTTCGTCAATATCTGCGTACCAGCCTTCATCGAAAGAGTGTTCGGGGATAGTCTTCCGAATCAGGCAGGAAACCGCTCCGCCAGAGACCGCCAGATGTGTAACAGCTACCTTGAACTGCCCTCCGATAAACTTCCCGTCCTTCGTACTAAGTTTGGCGGTGTACTCC
>CAIKAP010000223.1 GCA_903825435.1 uncultured Verrucomicrobiota bacterium | reverse complement strand
ACTCCAGAATGCGGCGATTCTGATCGCAAGCGTCATGTTCGACTGCTTTGACCGTGATGGACACAGACGCTCATGGCTGCGCCATCTGATACGCCGTTGGCTTGACCGCAAGTAATGCATCACCAGTAGAGCCGCAGAACTTCCCTGATACAACTTGTCTTAATTGTCAGTTGTCAGGGTTGTCAGGGGCAACTCCTGACTACTGGCTTCTGGCTACTCGGCTACTTTGGTTAATGTTCCCGCCCTTACTAAAGCTTCGGCGAACAAGTCCGTCCTTCCCGGCCAGCCGCGATCTTGCCTTTTCTTCGTGAGTCCTGAGTCCAGAGCACCATGTTCGACAGCAAAAAACTGGTTGCGATGGTGCGAGGTTCAGTTTTTCCAGATGTCTGCGGTCCGTGCCTTTACATCCGGCATGACCGGCAACGGGGCGCTCGGGATGGGTTCGTACCAGAACGTCGCGCACGACCAGTCGTCCTGCGTCTCGGCATAGCCGTCTTTTTTCCAGGAGATTTGTTGAATCGCGATCCGTGCTTCCTGCTTCCACGCGATCGGATCGGGTAGGTGCCAGCGATACATGGAAACGAAGTTTTTCTGGTTCAGGCTACAGCCGTTGTACTGAAACGGTGTTTGCTGCATCCCCCAAGACAGCCCGACATAATCTTCGCTGCCGGTACCGCAAATCGTGGGGAACTCACGGTCGCCATCCATATAGACCTTCATTTCTCCCTCGCCCCACCACTGGAAAGGATGGAGATTGTGGATGCCGATGATCGAGCCGATAAAGCGGCCTTTGTTCTTGCGTTGCGGTAGCAGTTCGAAGTCTTGCGTCAAGGTGGTAGGATTTTCGCGACGGAAGAGCACGTGCAGGCGGCCGACGTCTTCAGCATGCTTGTCGCCGGCAGTGTAGTCGATCTGATAAAAAAGTTTGATTTCTTTGGTGCTCTCGTTCGTGAAGCTGAACTTTGCACGTTTTGCAAATGGCATCGGCAGCCAGAGATTCATGCCAGCGCTGGCCCCGACGGAATGAACGGCCGACTGATACGGCATGACTTTCCCGTGGGCGAAGCCAAACAAATCGCCCACCGGGCACTCGATGCTCGGATGCTCCTGAGCATCCCACCAGGCGCGAATCACCAGGCTCCGCAGGATTTCCGGTTGCTGCTCAGTGGTGAGCCAAATATGGCGAATGGTTCCCGGCCCTTGGATGTCGCAGAGCTGAACCGTCTCGCCCGGCTTGATCTTCCGTTTCGGCGAGCCTTTGCGGCCAACGCCCAAGTTGCTCGCAGCTTTGCCGCCCTCGCCGGGTGCCCCTGTCGGATTCTCGAACGAGATCGAGCGCGATGTCAGTCCGGTTTCGAGCAGATACGGTTGTTGAATCAAGTCCACGGCTTGAGCTTGCACATGGCTGACCAGCGATACGGCTATGGCAACTAGCATTTGATAGCCAAACAATCTCGTGTATTGAAGCATGATGTCCTCTTTTCTTTGCTGTGAAGTTACTGGGGCGACGCGTTGTCTGTCAACGTCGCGCTCCTCACAGTTGCTACACCGTAATCCACTTCTTCTCACGGGCAGCGCGATAGATGGCTTCCATGACGCGAACACGCTCGGCGGCTTCGCGGGGTTTGACCAGCGGGATGTCGCGCGTACCGGCGACGGCGTCAGCCCATAGCAACAACGGATGCGAGAGGGGGCGCGGTAACTTCGTCCACATTTTGCGACCATCGGCACCTCCGATCTTAGGGCAGACGAAGAAGAGGTGGTTATCGTACATCATCGCGTGAGCTTCGGTGCCTGAGATCATCAGAGTGACCGGGTCTTTGAGGGCCACGTAACTGGCGGCCACGGTGCCGATGGCACCGTTCTTGAAACGGACGAGCGCTTCGCCGGTTTCATCGCAATCGCCGTACCGGCCAGTCACGGACTTGACGTCGGCGGTGACGGCTTCCACATCGCCGAGCAACCACATCAACAGGTCCAGCGGATGTGTGCCGAGATCGCCGAGCGCGCCAAAGCCGGCGATCTTGGGGTCGGCCATCCAGCGGAAATCACCGTCGAACCAGCCTTCGAGCGCGGCGTTGTGGCAGCGTGACGCGTAAGCACGGCTGATTTTGCCAAAGGTGCCTTTAGCGATCTGTTCCTTGATGAACCAGTGGTGCGGCATAGAACGGTTGTCGTAGCCGGTATTGAAGAGCAAACCGGCCTTTTCAATCGCGTCGGCCATGGCGGCGGCATCGGCGACATTGGTGCCGAGCGGTTTCTCGACGAACAAATGTTTTTGGGCTTTGACGGCAGCCAACACCAATTCCAAGTGGCAATTGGTTTCGCTGGTGATAACCACACCGGCGATGGCGGGATCACCCCAGATTTCATCGAGGTTGGTGACGACCTTTGCGTTAAGGTCTTTGGCGTATTTCTGGGCGCGCGCCGCGCTGTGATCCCAGGCATACTTGACTTTCACGTCGGCGCGCGTTTGGAGGATGGATATGAACTGCGACGTGTGGATGTGGGCGCAACCGATAAAAGCCAGGTTGATCGTCTGGGGTTTCTCGACAGCCGCCAAGCCGCGCAGCGGCCCAGCCAACACCGCGGCGGCTGCTGTCCCTTTGATAAATGTTCGGCGTGTCATGCTCTCAATCATCTCAGTTCCTCCATCCATGAAAGATAAACTGGTCGAGCGGTGCAGACCAGTAAAGAAATCCAGCGTGCAGCGCCATCAACGTCTCGCCTTATTGGTTGCTCGTCAGTCGTTGGTCAGTCGGACGGAATCTTGTCAAGATAAACGCCGACTTTCTCGGCCCACATCTGGCCGTGCGCTGTGAGGCCTTTTGGGCTAAAGTGAATGCCTTTGCCACCGAGGTCGCGGTTGTCGCCCGTCAGCGTATCAGTGTCAGGGCCTTCGAGAGCAACACCGTCGTCCCACAACTTCTTTTGTGCGGCGCGTGTCGTCGCGTGCAGCGGTTTTTGTGGGTTATGATAGGAGACTTGCGCAACAAACCACGGGAATTGCCACCCCGCGTTTGCCGTCGAGGTGCGGATGACTGCCGTCAGTTTCTGCGCGTACTCTTCGGGTTTCATACCGACATCGCTTTCGCCTTGATGCCAGAGCACAGCGCGAAAACCGCCGGGACCGAGTTGAGAGATGCGGGTCATCATCCAACGAAAAAGGTCGCCGCTGGGTTTCCAGGCGTTGACACTGGTGCCGCCGTAGCCGGTGGCGGCGACGCCGATAGGAACTTGGTACTTCGCATACATCGCGTCGCCAAACGCAGGCCAGAAACTGCCACCCTGGCTGTGGTCGGCGACGCCGGGCTGCGGATCGTCGGCGATACGCCAGTCAGTGCCGCTGAACGACGAAACCATGCCGGAGGTCTGTTTGGTTTTTTCCTGGCCGCAGTTGGTGGAGTTGGACTGTCCGGCACCGACGAAAACCTCGCCGACACCGAATTTCTCAACCGTCGCCGTCGCGACCGTCTTACCGGCCTTGAGGGCGCGCGCCTCGAACTTGTACCAGCCGCCGGCGGACACCGGCAGTTCGGCGAAGAAACTGCGAGTCTGTTTCACGAGCGGGACGGGCTGCCAGCGGTCGGGCAGGGCGCCTTCAAGGGATTTGCCGGTGAATTTCACCTCGACGGCGTCGCAATCGGGTTTCACACGGCCGCTGATGAAGATACGTCCGAGAAACTTCGATTGACGTTGGACGACTTGCCAGTTACGCGGTGAGAGCACGGTCAAATCCTGCTCTACCACCGGCACGGGTTCTGGCGCTGTCAACGCGGCGGCTTTGGCGACCTCGATCTTGGAGGCGATGCCCGCTTTGAGGGAGAGCCGTTTCTTCTGGTTTGCGGCAAGTGACACTTGCAGTACTTCGTGGTCGCCTTCCCACGGACCCCAGAGTGTATCCGTGCCAGTGGTTTCCATGCGGGCATTTTCACGGAACCACACAGCTTTCTTCAGTGTGCCAACGACCGGTAGGCGCTTCCACTGGCCCTGCTCGTCGAGCATCGGGTCGACGGCGGAATCGAGAATGATGAAAAAAAGGATCGGCTTGTCAGAGAGATTCTTGAGGTCAAATAGCACGGTATCGGCGGCAAACTCGTAGCGGATACTCGCCCTGTCGCTTTTGGCGACAACGACGTTCGTAGTGGGCTGTTCGACGGTCGAAAGCTTCAGCAGCACGTCCTGAAAGAAGTAGCTGCCGCGGGACACAAAGAATTCCTTGCCGGTGACGCGAAAACTCGACAGGCAACCGTCGGCATCGACGACAGCTTCGTAGTGCGGCGTCTTGATGTGGCGGGCGCCATTCTGTTCGGTGATGGCAACGCCAGCGGCTTGGGCAAGCGTTGCGGTGAGAAGCAACGAAATCAGGGAGAGTTTCATATAGGCAGTTTCTTTAGCAGAGCGCTGCGAGACGTCCAAGCTGTATTTTCGACAGCTATATGAATATGACCGACGCAGAAAGGGGCATTAAATTCCAAGATGATTGACGTTCTTGCAAAACTCGCTTTTGCGGGCTTTTTCGGCGATGGATTTGAACGGGATGCAAGGGGAAGCGTCTCAGAGTTATGCATGAACTGACCGCGATCTTCCACCATCTTCAACGCCATCTTTT
>CAIKAP010000222.1 GCA_903825435.1 uncultured Verrucomicrobiota bacterium | reverse complement strand
GAATCCGTACCCGCCGTCGCCGAAAGTTTTCGCGGCATTGCGGGGTGCGCTCGACGAACGATTGCGGCTTTATCCCGACCCGAAATCGCTCGGCTTGCGCCAGAAACTCGGCGCGCGGTTCGGATTCGATGCCGGGCAGGTTTGCGTCGGCAACGGCTGCGACGACATTCTTAACCTCTGCGTCCGCGCCTTCGCCGGTGAAGGCGAAAAGGTCGCGTATTTCTGGCCCAGCTACTCGCTCTACCCGGTACTCACCGACATCCAAGGCGCGCAGAAGGGCGAGTTGCCGCTCGACGAGCATTTCCAGTTCGACGCCCACCCGGCATTGCTGCACAAACTCGACGGCGTGAAACTGGTTTTCATCACGCAGCCCAACGCACCCAGCGGCGTCTGCCTTCAACAGGTGGAACTCCAGCGCGTCATCGAAGAGACCGACGGCGTGGTGGTGATTGACGAAGCCTACGCCGATTTCGCTTCCGGCAACTGCCTCGATTTTGCCCGCGAATATCCAAACGTGCTCGTCGCGCGTTCCTTCTCGAAGTCGTACGCGCTCGCCGGAATGCGCCTCGGCTGGGCAGCAGGTCCGGTGGAGTTGATCGCCGCGCTCGACAAGGTGAAGGACAGCTACAACGTCAGCCGCATGAGCCAACTTGCCGGTGAGGCCGCCATCGATGACGCGCCCTACTTCGAGGAGACCGTCCGGAAGGTGAAAGCCACGCGCGAACGAACCCGGTCAGCGTTGGAGAAACTCGGCTTCTTCGTTTACCCGTCGCAGACAAATTTTCTGTTCGCCAAGCCACCGGCACCGCTGACGGCGAAGCAATGGTTTGACGGTTTGCGCGAGCGAAAAGTGCTGGTGCGTTGGTGGAACGCCGACCGCATCCGCGATTTTGCCCGCGTCAGCATCGGTACCGACGAAGAAATGAACAAATTCCTGGAGGCCACAAATGAAACGCTCCGCTAAAATCCAACGCCACACCGGCGAGACCCAAATCAGCCTGAAACTCACCATCGAAGGTACCGGCAAGGCTGACGTGAAGACCGGGTTGCCGTTCTTCGATCACATGCTCAAATTGCTCGCGAAGCACTCGCTCTGCGACCTCACCATCCGTGCTACCGGCGACCTTGATGTGGACGCACATCACACCGTCGAGGATACCGGCATCGCGCTGGGACAGGCGTTCGTGCAGGCGCTCGGCAACAAACGCGGCATCCGCCGGTACGGCTGGGCATTGGTGCCGATGGACGAGACGCTGGCACACTGCCGCGTAGCGCTGGATTTCAGCAACCGGCCTTATCTTGTCTTCACCGCAAAGGATTGGAAAGGCATCGCGAAGATCGAAGTCGGCAAGTTCCGTGTCGGCTTGGTACGCGAGTTCCTCCACGGATTTGCGAACGAAGCACGCTGCAACCTCCACGTGGACGTGCTCCGTGGCGATGAACCTCATCACATCGTCGAAGCCATCTTCAAGGCGCTGGCAAAGGCGCTGGATCTAGCGTGTCAGCGCGACCCGCGGGTGAAGGGATTACCGAGCACCAAGGGACAGCTATAGTTCAACGTCTAGCAGTCTGTCGGACTTAGCTCGACACTTTTCTTGAACTGTCTCGGGGTGCGAGGTGTCTGTGGAATATGCCAGCACGACTCGTCAACATTGATCGCGATACACCTCTACTTTTTCCACCCGACTTGCGCGAGACTTACGCTCCGTGGCTGCTTGAAGGGGCGATGGACGGAGAGATGTTTCTGGCCTGGATTCGGCAAGGCTTGGTGAACCACGCTCCAGACGGATGACTGGTGATCTTGGACGATCTGGCGACGCACAAGGTGATTGGGGGGGGGCGCGAAGCCATTGAAGCCGACGGTGCCCGGCTGCTGTATCTGCCGCCCTATTTCCAGGACTTCAATCCCATTGAAAACTTGTGGAGCAAGGTGAAATAAATCCTGCGCCGTCTGGCACCGCGCAATGCAGAGGAATTGCTTGAGGCTGCCGCCATCTCCACCACCGACTACTAGGGCTTCTTTGCACCGATCCATACACATGGCTCGGCTTTCGGCTTTAGACTTCTCACTCCAAAGCCTTATTACATCCATACATCATCGGTGCAGATGCTGTTAAATCAGAGCTTACTAACACGCAGACGTAAGAACCGGCTCGGGGTGTTGGTGGAAATGTCCGTGCCGATGACTTCAATGATGCCATTGCTAATTCCCGACTCGGTGAAGGTCGCTGGCCCAAGCCATCCAGAGGCATCGAACAAATCCATGACGATTCTGCCGCCACCGCGCTGCTCGGCCGCCCCAAACGCTCGCCATGGAGTGAATAGGCAGTCTATACAGTCAATAAACATCCCTAACACAAAGATCATGCGCATGTGCGGATCCGTTTCAACAGCGCATTGGGAAATATAAGTAGATGAAGCAGCGAGGCGAATAGCACCCAGTGCTGTGTTCTTTTTGCGATCTTTGTGCTACTAATTAAACCAAACAAGAAAGACGAGGACTCGCTTCAGGAAAAACAACATGATGACAAGACTCGCACTCAAAGGACTTGTCGCTGCGCCGCACACGCCGTTCGCCACCGATGGCGCGCTCAACCTCGCAATCGTCGAGAAACAGGCGGAGCAGTTTCTGAAGAACGGCATCTCCGTTGCGTTTATCGCCAGCAGCACGGGCGAGAGTCACTCGCTGAAGACCGAGGAACGACGCACGCTCGCCGCGCGCTGGATGGAGGTCGCACACGGCACGCCGTTGAAGGTCATCGTCCACGTCGGCTCCAACTGCCTCGCCGACGCCCATACGCTGGCGGCGCACGCCCAGCAGATCGGCGCGCTCGCCATCGCGGCGCTGGCACCGAGCTATTTCAAGCCCCGTTCGGTCGCCGGGCTGATTGATTGCTGCGCCGAGATCGCCAGTGGCGCGCCGTACCTGCCGTTTTACTTCTACGACATCCCGGCGTTGACGGGCGTGAGCCTCTCGATGTCGGATTTTCTGGCGCAAGGCAAGGAACGCATTCCGAACCTCAATGGCATCAAGTGGACGAATCCGGATTTGTACGCCTACCAGCTCTGCCGGAACATGGCCGGAACATTCGACATGCCGTGGGGCAACGACGAATACATGCTTGCCGCGCTCGCGCTCGGTTCGCAGAGCGCCGTCGGCAGCACCTACAACTTTGCCGCGCCCATCTATCACCGCCTGTTGAAAGCGTTCGACGCCGGCGACCTCGAAGCAGCCCGTCAGGAACAACTCCGCTCCGTCCGCGTCGTCCAGACGCTGTCCAACTACGGCTACATGGGCGCGACCAAGTCCTTGATGAAGATGCTCGGCGTGGATGTCGGCCCGGCGCGTCTGCCGAACACCAACCTCACTGCCACGCAAGTCACTGCCTTGCGCCAAGATTTGGAACACCTCGGTTTCTTTTACTGGATCAAACAATGAGAACCATCCTCGCACTTCTCATGCTGGTGGCTGCCGCACAGGCAAACGAACCAAAGCGGACAGACGTCTTCGTCAGCGGGCAGGAAGGTTTTCAAACCTTCCGTATTCCGTCCGTCCTCGTCACAAAGAGCCGCATGGTGCTGGCCTTTGCCGAGGGCCGCAAGACGCGCGGCAACCAGTCCGAGAACAAGATCGTTCTGAAGCGTAACACCGACGGCGGCGCGACGTGGTCGGCGTTGCAGGTGATCGCCGACGGCGGCAAGAGCAGCCTCAACAACCCGTGCGCCGTCATCGAGCAAGCAAGCGATCGCGTGTTCTTAATGTACCAGTCGTACCCGCCCGGCGTGTGCGATCACAACAAGGACCTCGCGCCCGGTTACGATAGCGAGCGCATTGTCCGCAGTTGGCTTCTCACCAGTGACGACGATGGCAAGACGTGGTCACAACCGCAGGACGTGACTCGCTCCTGCAAGGCCGCCACCGAAGCGACGACAATCGCCAGCGGCCCCGGCATCGGCATCCAACTCACGCGCGGCCCACACACGGGAAGGTTGATCATCCCGTTCAACGAAGGACCTTTCGGCCGCTGGAACGTGTACGCCGTCTATAGCGACAATTGCGGCAAGACATGGCAGATGGGCCAGCGTCCGCCCGGCGCGCACGTAGCGAACTCCAAAGGTGGCGAGACCAGCCTTGTCAACGAAGTCCAGATGGTCGAACTCGCCGACGGCGCGGTTATGCTCAACAGCCGCAGTTATGGCGGTAAGCGCCTCCGCAAAACCGCTATCAGCCAAGACGGCGGTGTGACGTGGTCACCGGTGGTCGAGGACGAACACCTGCGAGAACCGCGCTGCATGGCATCCATTCTCCGTTACTCTTTCGACAAAAGCACCCTCCTCTACTCTGGTCCCGACAGCAGCGAACGCCGCAATGGCGCGATCCGCGTGAGTTACGACGAAGGCAAGACCTGGCCCGTTAAGAAAGTGATCGAACGTGGCCTGTTCGCCTACAGTTGCCTGACCCGCCTCGCCGATGACCGCATCGGGTGCCTCTACGAAACCGGCGTGAAAGACAGTTACGAGAAAATCGTCTTCACCACGTTTTCACCCAACTGGTTGACGACGCCCTGAGAAATTCTCAAGCCGACTTCAGACCAAGCATCTCGCATTCGATGTCTTCCAGCAATGCGTGCAGCAGGAAACCGTGCGCTTCCTGAATCCGCGCTGTGTCGGATCCCTCGACGACCAACTCAATGTCGGCCTTCCCCTTTGCTGGTCCTCCCCCCTTACCGAGCAGCGCGACTGTCTTGACCCCGCGTGCTTTCGCTGTCTCCAGTGCGCGGAGGATGTTGACAGAGTTGCCGCTGGTCGTGAAACAAATCAGTAGATCGTTCTTCCCAGCCAACCCCTCCACCTGTCGCGAGAAAATCGCATCGAAGCCGTAATCGTTTCCGATGCACGTCAACAATGTCGAATCAGCATTCAGACAGACCGCCGCCCACGAGGGACGCTCACGCCGATAACGTCCTACGAGTTCTTCGGCTAAGTGCATCGCGTCGGCAGCACTACCGCCGTTACCGCAGGTCAGAATCTTACCACCGCTGCGTAAGGTAACAACAGCCGCCGCTGCGATCTTCTCGAACGTCGCCTCCTGATGCGCCAACGACTGGAGTACCTGACACGATCCCGCGATAAGATCTTTCAACATAGCGTTCTTCCTTTCGCTCACAACTGTTGCACCGTCAATCCGCCGTCCACCATCAACACCGCGCCGGTGTAGCACGGAAAATCGCCACGCGCCAATGCAGCAACGACTTTACCGACATCTTCGGACGTGCGCCACCGAGTGGGATACCGTCGGCCTTCGATCTTGTTGAGGTCGGCAATGATCATGTTGGTGAGTGTTTATAGACGACACGCCACACGATGACAAGGCTTTCGCGGCTGGCACCAACGGGGAGTGGACAGGCGTTCGCAACCACGGGTAAGATGCTGGCGTGATCGCGCCCGTCCAGCAGTCGGCCATCACGGGTGAATGGCTGGAAGAATTTGAAGCAACGGCGCCCGTTACCGGTGCGGTCGGCCCAGACCCGTGGAGCGACCCCGCCACCGCTATGGCCGCCTAACGGAAAAAAAGCACTACTGAGTGAATCCGCGAACGGGTCAACGCCTGCCACACTAGATAGCGTCATGAGTCAGGCGTTGATCACGGCGATTGTTCCACGCCCCCACGCGCGCCAAGCGTCCTAACGTCAACGCCGCTTCCACCGGAACTGATTCGGTCGAATCTACAAATTTTGCGCCGCGCGCTTCGCTGCGCTCAGCGCAAAGGGTAACTCAGCCGAGGTCACCTAACGCGCGGACGCCCCGCCCACCAACACCACACAACGAACGCCGATGCCGTAGTAGTGAATCGCGGGATAGTAGTTGATGCGATACGACGCCCGCAGGTTGTCGGGATAGTAGTTCCACGACCCCCCGCGCAACACCCGCCACTGACCTGACGCTGGACCAGTCGGGGCTGTTTGTGCTGACGACGAATTCGCGCCATACCAGTCTGCGCACCATTCCCAAACGTTGCCGTGCATGTCGTACAAGCCCCACGCGTTCGGTTTCTTCTCCCCTACCGGATGGGTTTTGCTGCCGGAGTTGTTGCTGTACCAAGCGACCTCATCCCAGTTACCGGGATCGGTCGCGGTGCCCGCCCGACAGGCATACTCCCACTGCGCTTCGGTCGGCAGGCTGAACTGCGTACCGGGAGCTTTCTCTTTGAGCTTGGCGAGGAAGTTCTGGCAATCCTCCCAACTCACCTGCTCTACCGGGTTCTTTGCGCCTTTGAAGTTGCTCGGATTGCTGCCCATGACGCGTTCCCACTGTTCCTGCGTCACTTCGTACTTGCCAATGTAGAATGGCTTGGTGAGCGTTACCTTGTGCGCGTCGTTCCCATCACCCATCGTAAACGTGCCGGGCCGGATCAGAACGAACTCCATCGCCATTCCGCCGCCCAGATCAACCGCCAGAGTTTGCTTCAGCCCCGGCAAGACGGCCGTCTCCAGTTTGGTTTCCGCGTGGGACGAACGGACAAGGCAGCAGACGGCAGCGAGTATCAATACGGCACGGGCGGCTACGGTGATCGCATGGCGTTTCATCGGACTCCTCCTATAGGTTGTGGTGGCAGCATGACGAGCGACGGACGGCAAGGCAAGCCGGGATAACGGACAGCCATCACCCGCGTAAGCGGTTAGACCTATTCATGGCGTCAGATGGCTGCGATGACAATCCCGGAACACGAGGACAATCACACCTGAAGCTCGAAACCGAAGACACTGGTGCCGGTCGTACCCGCGAGTTACATTCCAGCCAGACAATCGGGCCTGCAACTTCAACTGGGACGGCTTCCTGTCACGACGGGAGCCAATGGCAACAATTCAACGCGCAGGCGCAGAACCTGTCGTGTTCGTTCCGTCACCTTGAACGGCTCCGCGATCCGATATCCGACAACCCACGCAATCCGTCCATCCGCCACACACACCAGCGGCACACGCCATCGACTTCGGCGCGCGACTTTCTCGTCCACAAAAAAGTCCTGCAGCTTCTTCGTCCCCGTCATTCCCAGCGGTTGAAACGCATCCCCTTCCCTCCACGTCCGCACAACCAGCGACTCGCCGAGCGCCTCCGCATCAAGGCGTTCCCCGCCATCGCCCAACACAAATCGCACGCCCAACTCCTCGATAACGGTGTCGCCATCGGTGTTCAACGCCCACGGGCCGGTGACCGGTTCCGTTGGAACAATCTTGACAAGTCTGCCGTGCTCACAACCGACAATCACACCGCCCGGCAAGCTTAACTCGCCATGCCGCAAAGCGCGCACAGCCTCGACGTGCTCAAAGCCCAACTCCCCAAGCCACAGGCGCAGCGCCCGCCGTTGCAGCGCCACCGGTGCATCAGCCAATGTCTCAATGGCAATGCCGCGCGCCAGTTCATTCAAGAGCGCGTCTTCATCCCGCAAAATTTCCGCCGTGCGCGCCAGCACATCACGAACACCGGGATTGAACTCGCGCTCCAACAACGGCAACAGGACGTGCCGCAGGCGATTGCGGGCAAACCGCACGTCAGCGTTGCTCTCGTCCTCGCGCCACGACAGCTTGCGTTCGCGCAAATATGCCATCACCTCCGCTCGCGACACCTCCAGCAACGGACGAATCACCCGCAGCCCGGCAATCTGCCGCTCCGGCCAGATGCCCGACAACCCCGCCGTGCCAGCGCCGCGTAACAGTCGTAATAGAAACGTCTCAGCTTGATCGTCCGCAGTGTGAGCCAACGCAAGCGTTATGATTCCGGCTTGCTTCACAACAGCGCCGAAGAATTCGTGCCGCGCTTCCCGCGCCGCGTCTTCGTCGTGCGGCACCATCCGCGCTTCAACCGTGCATGGCAAGCCAAGCCGACCGGCGAGTTCGCGAACGAATTCAGCATCGGCCTCACTCTCCGCGCCGCGCCATTGATGGTTGAGATGACAGACATGCGGACGCCAGCCGAGTTCCACCAGTGCGTACAGCAACGCCACAGAATCAGCGCCGCCCGACACACCGAGGAGCAGAGGCTCGTCGAGGGACAGCCGCTTGACCAACGCGGATTGAATCTTTTGCAACATTCTGTAGCCGCGAGCTTGCTCACGGTCGGTTATGCTGCCACGAGCAAGCTCGCGGCTACAATTTGATTATCGCACTGCCGCCCATGTACGGCGCGAGCACTTCCGGCAACTTCACGCTGCCGTCAGCTTGCTGGTAGGTCTCCAGCAAGGCGACGTACAACCGCGCCAGCGCCGTGCCGCTGCCGTTGAGCATGTGAACAAACCGGTTCTTGCCGTCCGCGCCCTTAAACTTGATGTTCGCGCGGCGCGCCTGAAAATCTTCACAGTTCGAGCAGCTCGACACTTCGAGATAAGCATTCTGGCCCGGCGCCCAGACTTCGATGTCGTAGGTCTTCGCCGACGCAAATCCCATATCGCCGGTGCAAAGCAACACGATCCGGTAATGCAGACCGAGCAGTTGTAGCACCTTCTCCGCGTTGGCGAGCATTTTCTCCAACTCGTCGTAGCTCGACTCCGGTTTCGAGAACTTGATCATCTCGACCTTGTCGAACTGGTGGACGCGAATCATCCCGCGCGTCTCCTTCCCAGCCGCACCAGCCTCGCGACGAAAACACGGCGTGTAGGCGCAGTAATAAATCGGCAACTGCTCTTCCTTGAAAATCTCCTCGCGATGAATGTTCG
Organism: uncultured Verrucomicrobiota bacterium; assembly: GCA_903825435.1. Classification (GTDB taxonomy): domain Bacteria; phylum Verrucomicrobiota; class Verrucomicrobiia; order Palsa-1439; family Palsa-1439; genus CAIKAP01. The sequence goes on along the minus strand of CAIKAP010000222.1, from coordinate 13,492 downwards.
ACACCGGCACCTCCGCCGTCGGCGCGAGGTACAACTCGTCGTCGCGCAACCGGTACATGTCCTCCTCGAACTTCGGCAACTGCCCCGTCCCGATCATGGACTGCCGGTTGATGAGGAATGGCGGAGAGATTTCCGTGTACCCATGCTCGCGTGTGTGCAAGTCGAGCAGCATGTTGATCAACGCCCGCTCCAACCGCGCGCCTGCGCCTTTATATAAAATAAAACCGCTCCCGGAAATTTTCGTCGCGCGCGCGAAATCCAACATGCCGAGTTTCTCGCCGATCTCCCAGTGCGGTTTCGGCTGGAAAGAATATTTCGGCGCTTCGCCCCACATCCGTACGACCGGATTGTCCGCCGCTTCCTTTCCGATCGTCACCGACTCGTGCGGCAAATTCGGAATCACCAGCAACGTGCTTTGCAACTGCGCTTCGACCGTCGCGATTTCCTTATCGAGCGCAGCGATTTGGTCGCCGACCTGTTTCATCGCGGCCATCGGCCCGCTCGCGTCCACGCCCTTCGACTTTGCCGCTCCGATTTCCTTACTGACTTTGTTGCGTTCGGCTTTGAGATTATCGCTTTCCGTCGCCAGCTTGCGACGCTGTTCGTCGAGCGCGGCGATCTCCGCGATGCGCGCCTCGTCGCCGCGACCGCGCGTCGCCAAACGTTGCTTCACAAATTCCGGATTCTCACGAATCAATTTTATATCGAGCATGGTGGGAAACATACGCCAGCACAGAACAGAGGTGAAGCTCTTTTCTGATCTGTCGGGTGCGCTATTGCGTACCACCTCGGCTGAACCACAACACCTAACGGCAGAATCGCCGCGAAGAGGCGCAACCGCCGCAGAAGCACATCTCATCGAGCTTGCCTATTCGTCTGCTCAGGCGTAGCATCACCGCCATAGTGAAAGGAAACATCAGCACCAGAAACCAATAACCAAAACCAATTCGCGTAGCTTCAGCCTGTCCATCACGAAACCGGAAATTTCGATCCAAGGATGGCGTTCGAAGCGCGCCCCGCAAGGGGTGCGCTGAAAGCGTTCCTTGGAGGGCATTCCGGTGCCCGTGATGGGGCGCAAGTAAGTGCGCCCCCTTTTATTTGGCCTCGCGGAAGGGAAGTTGAAGAATGACAAACGACTCTTTACAATGTCCAAAGTGCGGTCTGATCAGTCCGCCGGGAAGCCAAAGATGTGATTGTGGATATGACTTTGGTTCAGGCCAGACCAAGAAATCTTATTTGAGCAAATCAAAACATGACGAAGATCCAGCGATAAACAACCCAGAGAACACACCATCGCAGCAAGGGATCAAGGGTTTCAGTTTCAATGAAGTGTTCCATCCGAGACTAGCTATCCTACTGGGTTTTTATTGGTTAGCACGATGGTTTTTTCCTACTCTCCTTCCGGAATCCCTTCGCCAACTAGATCTTTTCCACTCGACTATTCCCTGCGCTATAATTGCGCTCATTTGGACAGGTGCCACTTTTCTGCGAAGAACGGGAAATCGGTCGAAAGTATCCGTCAACCTCCAAGACGAAACTATCGTGAAATTCTACCGGACGACACATGCTGTATGGTCTTCCGGAAAATTGTCGTGGTTTGATAAGTCATTGGAAGATGTCCGTAATTTGTCATACGAGAACTTCGTAACCGAGTTGACGGCGACTGAAGGTGAATCGCTGTGTATGTTTTTCACGCAGTTTGCGCCTTTAGAGGGCGAGTTCTTGGTGGATACAGGCACAAACGAAGAGTGTGGTGTGTGGTTCGTGCTGACGAATCTACGGCTGATTCAAAAGAACGGTCGCGATTCGTTGTTCAAGGCGGTTAGCCTTACCGATCTGGCCGCTTACAAAAGCGATGGTACTTGGGAGAAGACGCTTACGATTCAGATGAAATCGGGTTCTTCCCTTAGCTTTGAAAAGGTGTTGATGGCACCGGAGGAGGCCGTCTTGTTAGGACTTGTCCAACATGGCTGTATTCCGAACGACGACTGCAAGATCGCCCAAACGAATGGAAAAACAACATGCAATAACGAAAGGACAGTAAAATGAAAACGCTGGCTTGCCCTGAGAAACAGTCGGATCCGGTTAAATGGCTGTGGACCCACCTTCTGCTTGTGAGTTGCGGTTGCTTTGTCGCGATCGGGATAATGTCCGGTTGCTCTGATACACGAAACAGTTTTGGCGATGCTTTACGACAGTGCGAAACAGACGGATACATTGTTATTGAACGCGGCAAATCTGACTTGTCCGGATATGCAATTCTTGGAAATGGTAAACCGCCTCATTCCACATTGGCCTTCGCTGTTTTCGCGGTGTGCCATGATAAATTCTCCCTCGCCCCTGACAAGGATATGGGTATATGGGCATCCGTTGGGATCTATGAGTATGACCTTAAAGGTAATGCTCTGGCTTTTCGTGGGATCAATAAGCTTGCATCGGGGGGCACAGCCATCTCGGCGAAGTGGCAACTAAAGTGGGAGGCATATCTTCGAGCCAAAAATCTTGTACTTTCACAAGAAGAGAAGGCGAAAGCCGATGCTTTCGGGAAGGCAGCCTTGGAGATAATGGATCGATGAATGTGCGTTGGGAGATGCCGCTTAACTCCGTGTTAGGAATCGGATTTAGGCTGCATTCCTCCAGCGCATCCCGCGGCGGACAAATTGCCGCACTCTGATGTTACATAAGGCGTCGTCGCCCCCGCCGCCGTCGTGTCAACGTCACAATTGCGGACACCAACCGCGCGAATTCTTGACCTTCCGCGCTGTTACGTAGTTCGACCCGGTAGATTCTCTGTCCGACTGGAAGTTTTCTTCCTTCGCCTGCTCAGCTTCGGAATCCGCCCCGGCTGATTCGCGGTTCAATGCCTCAGTTTCTTCACCCGACGCCGCAGATACGGAAACCGACCGGGTTGATGGTTCCCACTTCGTCGGAACAATTATTACAGCCGCACCGACGCCAATGCCTCGGCTAATTTCTCCGGCTGCTTGCCACCCGCCGTCGCCATCTCGGGACGACCGCCGCCGCCGCCGCCGCAAATCTTCGCGACCGCGCCGACAATCTTGCCGGCTTGCTTGCCAGCTTTCAGCATGTCGGGCGTGACGTAACAAATCAACGACACTTTGCCTTCGCTAACGCCGCCGAGAACCACAACGCCGCTCGCCAGCTTCGGCTTCATCGCTTCAACGACAGTACGCAACAGATTCGCGTCAGCCTCGCCGAGATTTTCGACGAGCAGACCGCCTTGAAGTTTGCCGAGCAATTGTTCCGCGATGGCGGGCGCTTTCGCCTGCATCTCGGCCTGACGTTGCTTGGCGAGTTGTTTCTCCAACTCGAACGCTTTCGCCTTCTCCGCTTCCGCTGCTGCTGCCTCTTTTTGTTGTTCGATGAATTCGACGGCGAACTTGCCGCACACCGCCTCGGCGCGACGAATACCGGCGGCGATCGCCGACTCGCGCATGATTTTGAAAAGACCGATGTCGCCCGTGTTCCGCACGTGACAGCCGCCACAAAGTTCCATCGAGAAACCGTCGAACTTACCGGCCTGTCCGCCGACTTGGAGCACGCGCACAACGTCGCCGTATTTCTCGCCGAAGAACTGCTGGATGCAACCGTTCTTCTGCACTTCGGTAAACGGCAACTCCGTCCAGAACACCGGCTCGTTCGCTTTGATCCGCTCGTTCACGAGGCGTTCGATGTCGGCAATCTGCGCGTCGGAAAGTTTTTCGGGACAATTGAAGTCGAACCGGAACCGGTCCGGCGCGACGAGCGAGCCGCGTTGACGGGCGTCTTTGCTCACGACTTCGCGCAATGCCCAGTGGAACAGATGCGTCGCCGTGTGATGACGCTGGATGTTGGCGCGACGCTCTGCGTCCACCGACACACGCACCGCTTCGCCGACTTCCGGCGCGCGACCGTCCGCCAACTTCGCGCGATGCACAAACAGTTCGCCTTGCTTCTGCGTGTCGAGCACATGCAATTGTCCGATCTCCGAGCGGTCGTGTCCCGGCACGTGAATCAAACCGGTATCGCCAAGCTGACCGCCCATCTCCGCGTAAAACGGCGTCTTGTCGAGGATGATGCTAAACTCGCCTTCCGCTGGTGACACCGCCTCGACGACAGCTTCCGCTTCAAGATTGTCGTAGCCGACAAAGTTCGTCGGCTTCACTTCCAAACCTTCGCTCGCCACCGTCACTACCATTTTCTTCTTCGCGTGATCGTCGCGCGCGCGCTGGCGTTGCGCTTCCATTCGTCTTTCAAATCCCGGCACATCTACAACAAGTCCACGCTCTCGTGCCATTAATTCCGTTAAGTCCAGTGGAAACCCGTAGGTATCGAAAAGAACGAAAGCCAAATCACCAGGAAGAACATTCGCTGATGCGATCAATTTAGTTTTCTTCGCAGAATCGTAGCCCATTAGTATTGGCATTAGGTAACTAAGAACGGTTTCCGGTTCCTCGTTGAGCCTTTCCATGCTTGGACCATCAGGCAGTAAAAGCGGCGCCATTGCACGCGCCAATACTTGGCGAGCAAATGGATCGTCATTAAGAATCGGTTTGAGGGTACTTAGAGCCGCTTCCAACTCGACCATACTTTGGTTCGCTTGCGAGCAATCTAAAGAGAGAATCTCAAGAGTGCGGTTGATTCCTTTTATGTAGTCCTCAAACAAATTGATTCCACGGTCAAGCATCCGGTTGAAGCTTTCTTCCTCGGCTTTGAGGACGGATTGGACTCGCGCTTTGTTCCGGTTTTGTTCCGGAAAGACTGCGCCAAAATTTTCGGCGACGACATCCACGAGTTTGTAGAAGAACGGCTCGTGGAATCCGAGGTTGCGTCCGTAGCGGACGGCGCGACGCAGGATACGACGCAAAACGTAGCCGCGACCTTCGTTCGACGGCGTGATGCCGTCGGCGATGGCGAAGCTCAGGCAGCGGATGTGGTCGGCAATGACGCGAAACGCGATGTCGGTCGGGTCGGTCAACGAGCTGCCGTACTTTTTGCCGGACAGTTGTTCCAGCTCGCGGAAGATCGGCGTGAAGACATCGGTCTCGTAGTTGGAAATGACACCACCGAAGTCAGTAAAGTTTTTTGTGCATTGGATGATCGAGCAGGCGCGCTCGAAACCCATGCCGGTGTCAACGTGTTTTGCGGGCAATGGCGAGAGCGTGCCGTCGGGGTTCGCGTTGAATTGGATGAAGACGAGGTTCCAAATCTCGATGCACTGCGGCGTACCGGCGTTGACGAGCTTCGCGCCGCCGTTGCCGGCAGGCGTGAGGTCAACGTGGAGTTCGCTGCACGGGCCGCACGGACCGGTGTCGCCCATCATCCAGAAATTATCTTTGCGGTTGCCGGGGACGACGTGCACTGCTGGATCAAGACCTGCCTTCGAGAAAAGCCTGCGCCAATGCTGAATTGATTCAACATCAGCACGCGCATCACTCAGATTCACCGGCCCAGCAGAAGGCTCACTTCTTTTGATAGAATCCGACAAGGTGCTGAGATCAAAGTCGTATTGCCACTTCGTTTTCCAATCTTTTTGTCCTAAGTAGGGACAGAACACTGTCGCGTAAAGCCGTTCAGGTGGACACTTCCATTTCTCAACGACAAGTTCCCACGCCCAGTCAATCGCTTCCTTCTTGAAGTAGTCGCCGAAGCTCCAGTTGCCGAGCATCTCGAAGAAGGTGTGGTGGTAGGTGTCGAGGCCGACATCTTCGAGGTCGTTGTGTTTGCCGCCAGCGCGAATACATTTCTGCGTGTCGGCAGCGCGACCGGGATTGTACGGACAATTCGCCTGGCCGAGGAAGATCGGCACGAACTGGTTCATCCCCGCGTTGGTGAACAACAGGTTTGGCGAATCGGGCAGCAAGCTGCTCGACGGCACGATGCTGTGCTGCTTCTCACGAAAGAAGTCGAGAAATGATTGACGAATTTGGGCCGAAGTCATGGCGCTATGATTAACAGATTTAGCCAGTGGCGCAAGCAGTGAGAATTGGTTCTTGGTGAACGGCGATATTGGGTTCATAGTGAGTCTGTAACGCGAGCATATCTTCCATGATAAAGAAATCTGACACCCGCAAAATCGCGTTCCTCGGCGACTACTTGCCGAGAAAATGCGGTATCGCGACGTTCACCACGGATTTGCGCAGCGCCGTGGCGACGGAGTTCCCGGCGATGCAGTGCCTCGTCGTGCCGGTCAACGACATCGCGGATGGGTACGCGTACCCGTCGGAGGTCCGGTTCGAGATTGCGGAACAGGACTTGCCATCGTATCTGCGCGCCGCCGATTTCCTGAACATCACCGACGTGGATGTGGTTTGTGTGGAACATGAGTTCGGCATTTTCGGCGGGCCAGCGGGCAGTCATGTGTTGGCGTTGCTTCGCGAACTGCGGATGCCCATCGTCACCACGCTGCACACGATCCTGCGCGAGCCAAACGCGGAACAGCGGCGCGTGATGCGCGACTTGGTCCGTCTTTCGACGCGGCTCGTGGTCATGACCGAACGGGGCCGGGAGTTGTTGCGTGATGTTTATCAGGCGCCGGCAGCCAAGATTGATCTGATTCCGCACGGGATACCGGACATGCCGTTTGCGGATCCGAATTTTTTCAAGGACGAGTTCGGCGTGGCGGGCAAACAGGTGTTGCTCACGTTCGGTTTGCTCTCGCCAAACAAAGGCATCGAATACGCGCTGCGGGCGCTGCCGGAGTTGCTCCAGGAATTTCCGAACCTCGTGTACATCGTGCTGGGCCAAACGCATCCCAATCTGCTGCGCGACGAGGGCGAGGCTTACCGGTTGAGTCTGGAGCGACTCGCCAAAGACCTCGGCGTGCAAAAACACGTCGTGTTTTTCAATCGCTTCGTCGAGTTGGAAGAACTGATGCGGTTCATTGGCGCGGCGGACATTTACCTCACGCCGTATCTGACCGAGGCGCAAATCACCTCCGGCACGCTGGCCTACGCTTTCGGTGCCGGTAACGCGGTCGTGTCCACGCCTTACTGGCATGCGGCGGAATTGCTGACCGCTGAGCGCGGCAAGCTGGTGGCGTTCCGTGATGCCGGTGCCATCGCGGGCGCCGTCCGGGAGTTGCTGCACGACGAGCCGTTGCGTCACACGATGCGGAAGAATGCCTACCGGCTGGGACGCGATATGGTATGGAGTCGCGTGGCGCAGCTTTACATAACGTCTTTCGAGCAGGCGCGCCAAGACCATAGCTTCGTAGGACGAAGATCCTCGCCCATCAAGACGCTCGACGAACAGCCCGGCCAGTTGCCGGAGTTGAAGCTCGATCACCTGTTCCGGATGAGCGATTCGACCGGCATCTTCCAGCACGCGAGCTTCACGGTACCGAATTTCGCCGAAGGCTATTGCACGGACGACAACGCCCGTGCGCTGGTGCTGGCGATGATGCTGCAACGGTTGGGCCAGAGTTCGCCGCGCCTCAGCGAGCGGGCTGCCACTTACGCCGCTTTCCTGAATCACGCCTTCGACCGCACGAGCGGGCGATTCCGCAACTTCATGAGCTTCGACCGTTGCTGGCTGGAGGATGTCGGCTCGGAGGATTGCCAGGGGCATGCGCTCTGGGCGCTGGGCTTGTGCGTAGAGCAAGCGGGCCAGGGCAGCTTTCAAATGCTGGCGGCGCAACTGTTCGAGCAAGCCCTGCCGGTGGCCGCCGAATTCACCTCGCCGCGCGCGTGGGCTTTCACACTCATCGGGATTGACGAATACCTGCGACGGCTGAGCGGCGACCGGCGCGCGAACCAGATTCGCGAATCGCTCACCGCGAAACTGATGCAGCGCTACGCCGACGCCGCGACGGACGACTGGCAATGGTTTGAGGACGCGGTCTCCTACACGAACGCCAAGCTACCGCACGCGCTGATCCTCAGCGGACGTTGCATGAGCAACACCGCGATGCTGGAGACCGGCCTCAAATCGTTGCGCTGGCTGATGAAAATTCAGACTTCGAATGCCGGCTCGTTTCGCCCCATTGGCTCGAACGGGTTTTATCCGCGCGGCAAGGAGCGGGCGTTGTTCGACCAGCAACCCATCGAGGCACAAGCCACGGTGTCCGCCTGCATCGAGGCGTATCACGCCACGAGCGACATGGCTTGGGTGGCCGAAGCGCGCCGGGCCTTCGAGTGGTTCCTAGGGCGAAACGATTTGGGCCTGGCCCTCTACGATTCGAGCACCGGCGGCTGTCGCGATGGCTTGCACGTGGACCGCGTGAGCGAAAACCAGGGTGCGGAATCCACGCTGGCCTTCCTGCTTGCGCTCGCAGAAATGCAGGCGCTGCAAAACACCCTCACCAGCTTCAAGGAACCGCCGGGCGAGTAGCGCTGGCCACCCGATGAAAACCCCAGTCGTCCATGCAGAACGCATCGGTCCGACGCTGACTCCAGACCGCTCGCGCGTGCTGATGCGCCCCTTTTATCCCAGCAGCGACGACATCGCGCGGCGGATTGTCACTCGCGTCCTCGCCCTATCCGATGAAGATGTCGCGCGGCTGCTGAGCCAAGTGCTTGGCGAGTTTGCGGACCGGCACGAGCACGTGGAACAGATTTTTCGCAACCGCTTTGCGCAGGTGCGTCATTCCTTGGGCGACGCGCAGGGACTTTCGACGGAACGGCAGACGCTCATCGGCTCTTACTTCACACACGAATACTCCCCGGAGTCCGCGGCGCTGTTTAATCCGTCCATCGTGCCCCACCCCGACCAGACCGGGCTGTCACCGGGCGCGCTCCGCTTCATCCTGAGCTTGCGAGCCACGGGCGAAGGGCACATTTCCTCCATCACCTTCCGCACGGGCACGGTGAGCGCACAGCATCGCATCACGCTCACGCCACCCGTGCCGTTTGTGACCGAGCCGGAGCGCGTGCCGAACGCAGCTTACGAGAAGGCGCTCTTTGCCCGGAAACTTCAGGAAGCGGGCGTGCAAAATGACTTTTGCCAGCGCGTACTCGGTCAACTCCCCGATGCGTTCATCATGGACGACCTGCACTGCGTCATGTCGGCGGAGCGACGACAAACAGACGTGGCCGACGCCACCACTGACCGTGCTGTGCGCGGCATCCTGCTGCTGGCCGAGTCGAACTACGAAGTGAACTTTGCTCCCAGTACCCGAGTCTCGCAGCGCGTCCTCTTTCCGTCCACGGCCAGCCAGCGCAACGGCATTGAGGACGCGCGCTTCGTGCGCTTCCAGAACGACGACGGCAGTTTCACCTACTACGCAACCTACACTGCCTACGATGGCAAGATCACCCTGCCGCAGTTACTGGAGACGCCCGACTTCGTCCACTTCAAATTCAGCACGCTCAACGGCCCCGCCGTGCAGAACAAAGGTATGGCGCTGTTCCCGCGCAAGATCAACGGCCACTACGCCATGCTCTCGCGCCAAGACGACGAGAACATCCTTCTGATGTTCTCCGACAACATCCATTTCTGGCAAACACCGAAGCTGCTGCTGCCGCCGTTACAGCCTTGGGAATTCTTCAAGATCGGCAACTGCGGTTCTCCAATCGAGACGGAGGCAGGCTGGTTGGTACTGAGCCACGGCGTCGGTCCGATGCGCAAGTATTGCCTCGGCGCGTTTCTACTGGATCTGGCCGACCCTACGCGTATCCTCGGACGGCTGCACGAACCGTTGCTGGCTGCGAACGAAGCTGAGCGCGAAGGCTACGTCCCGAATGTCGTGTACACTTGCGGTGCGTTGCTGCATGGCCGGGAACTCATCATCCCATACGCCGTGAGCGACTACGCCACCAGTTTCGCCAGCGTGCCGTTGGACGAGCTGCTCGCGGCGATGGAGTGAAACTACTCTGTCCCACCGATGCGCTTGCCGATAAGGCCACCGGCGTCAACTTTCACCTTCACAGCCGCGATGACTTGATCGAGCGTCTTCTGGTTGTTCTTGAGGAAGTCTTTGGCGGCTTCGCGGCCTTGGCCGATCATTTGGCCGTCGAATGCCAACCACGAGCCTTTCTTCTCCAGCACACCGAGGTCAGTGGCGACGTCAATAACGGAACCTTCGCGAGAGATGCCGCAGTCGTACATGATGTCGAACTCGGCCTCGGCGAACGGCGGCGCGACCTTGTTCTTCACGACCTTTGCGCGCACATGGCTACCGAGCACCTTACCGGCAGCGTCCTTGATGACGCTAACGCGGCGCAGGTCGAGACGGACGCTTGCGTAAAACTTCAAGGCGCGCCCGCCAGGGGTCGTCTCGGGGTTGCCGAACATGACGCCAATCTTCTCGCGAATCTGGTTCGTGAAAATGCAGCAGGTCTTCGCCTTGTGAATCGCGGAGGTAAGCTTGCGGAGCGCCTGGCTCATCAGGCGAGCTTGTGCGCCGACGGTGGCGTCGCCCATCTGGCCTTCGAGTTCCTGGCGCGGCACAAGCGCGGCCACGGAGTCAATCACGAGCACGTCCACCGCGTTGCTGCGAATGAGCGTCTCGGCAATAGTCAACGCTTCCTCGCCGCCATCCGGTTGGCTCACGAGCAAATCATCAAGGTTCACACCGATCCGCCGGGCATATGCGGGATCCAGCGCATGCTCGACATCAATCATCGCCGCCAAGCCACCGACCCGCTGGGCATTGGCGATCACGCTCAAGCACATGGTCGTCTTGCCGCCGCTTTCGGGGCCGTAGAGTTCAACCACACGGCCGCGTGGCAGTCCGCCGACACCGAGTGCCAAGTCCAGCGAGAGCGCCCCGGTGGGAATCACGGAGATGTTCTGATGCGACATCTCAGCGCCCAGTCGCATGATAGACCCTTCGCCGTATTGTTTTTGGATAATCGCGATGGCGGCTTGGAGGTTCTTGTCCTTGAGCGCGCCAAATGATTTCGCGGCGTCCTTTTCTTTCGCTTCAACTTTAGCGGCCATGTTCGCTGACTCCTTTCAATGTGTACGACGACAGTTTCGTGTAAATCGAACCTTGCGGATTCAACTGGCTCTCGAACAGATGAACGGTCTCCACCCGAAGCGTTCCGCAGGCGCTATCCTTATGAGAATTCAACACCTTTGTCAACGCAACGTCCGAGCGTCTGTTGTTTACATACCGAACTGAATCAGTCATTGTTCGCCACAAGCGGAAACTAATCATTCCGCCGATCAAAACAAAAAAGCAGACGAAAGGCAGATCGATTATGGGTGATAGATCTCCGAAGTCCATCAACAAGCAGTCATCGCAAAAGCAAGTCAAAGCCGACCAGTTCAAGAAGGCCAAGCAACAGGCCGCGTTCGCAAAGCAGTCGATCGGCAAGAAGAAGTAATTACCGATCACTGGCGGGAGATCGCAGCCTAAAGGTCAACCCGACTACAGTGACTTCTGGAAGTCCGTTTTTGTAGGACTCACCGTCGCCAGCGCGACTGGAACCGGTGACCAACTTGTCCCTTATGCCGTCCTTGAGCGGACTCACCCTGTTTGGGCTTCGTGGAGTGGTGCGCTTGAAAGTGTCTCTGCTGTCCGGGCCGATGTTTCTGCTCGTCTTCCTCAGACCCCGCCTGAATGGCAACACCATAGTCGAAACCTTCCGCCCGTTTCCGGACAATCCCGCGCCCGATAAACCGCTCCAACGCCCGCAGCGCGCCGTGGTCGGCAGGCGTAACGAAACTGATCGCATCGCCCACCGCGTGCGCCCTACCGGTACGACCGATGCGATGGACATAATCCTCGGAGTGCATTGGAAAATCGAAGTTTACCACGTGCGAGATTCCGTCCACGTCAATACCGCGCGCCGCGATGTCCGTCGCCACCAGCACGCGAACAGCCCCGGACTTGAAGTCTTTCAAGGCGCGCAATCGTTGGGCTTGCGACCGGTTTGAGTGAATCGTCGCCGTCTTGATTTCTTTGTGCTCCAAGTACCGGGCGACCTTGTCCGCCGCGTGTTTCATCCGCACAAACACCAGCACCATGTTGAACTTCGGATCATTCAACAAATGCACGAGCAACGACGACTTCAAATGCTTCTGCACTTCATAGACAAACTGCGTCACCGTCTCCGCCGGATTCGCCCGCCGCCCGATCTGGACAACCTTTGGCGACTGCTGAAACTCCCGCGTCACCTGTTCAATCTCCCGCGACAACGACGCCGAGAACAGCAACGTCTGCCGCTTCACCGGCAGCGCCTTCACAATCCGCCGAATGCTTGGCAGAAATCCCATGTCGAGCATCCGGTCCGCTTCATCCAACACCAAAAATTGCACGCCGCTAAAATCACCAAACCGACGCCCCATCAAATCCAACAACCGCCCCGGCGTCGCCACCACAATGTCCACGTTGGCCCGGAGCGCAGCAATCTGCGGATGTTCGCCGACACCGCCAAACACCGTCGCCATCCGCAGCGGCAGATGACGACCGTAAGCGCGCACATTCTCCTCGATCTGCGCCACCAACTCCCGCGTCGGCGCCACGACCAACACCCGAATCCCCCGTTTCTGCCCCGCCCCGATCATCCCGGCCAGCTTCCCAAGAATCGGTAGCGTGAACGCCGCCGTCTTCCCCGTCCCGGTCTGGGCAATCCCGATCAAGTCATGTCCAGCCAGAATCAACGGGATGGCCGCCGTCTGAATGGGAGTCGGTTCCGTATAACCGGCATCCGTGACGGCTTTCAAAATATTGACATCAAGTCCAAGTGCTCGAAATGGCATAGGGCGGTACCATCGCCCATCCCCGCCCAAATTGCACGCTACAATGTCGGAAACGACAACAATCCCTTGAAACAGGCGATGGTGAACGCGACAGCAGGCGTACACCCGTGATAATCACATATTTTCACGGCGTAATGATGTCGGCGGTGTTCCTCCCGACAATTGGATCAGTGTTATCGACCGGCTGTTTGCGTCATACCGGATTTGGTAAGTAGGATGGCTATTTGGTTCAAAGAATACTTCTGATTCGATGAGTGTTTCCTGCAAGGTAGCATGAACCAGTCGTGCTTTCCCTTGGCCTTCAAGAACTTTCCCATCCGATTCTTGCTTTATCGTTATGGAATCTTTACTGACCACAATCGTATTGTCGATTGTCGGCACATCAATGGTATTGCCGTTAATACGAATCAAATTACCATCTTTGTCCCGCATCGAGTAAGATGGAGTTTGTCCGGAAAACCTTCCCATACACATCTCCGGAATCGGTTCTTGTTTGGTCTGTTTGTTCGGGACTTGTGTTGGTGAAGGCTGCGATTTTCCACACCCACAAAGCAAAATCGCCACAGCAAATGCTGCCGTTCCAAGCATTCCGCACCAGTTCCGCTTCGATTGCAGTTGGTTATTCGGATTCACCCACCGAAACAACATGGAATCATTTGACGTTCGACGTTCTTGCAAAACTTCTTTTAGTGGATGGCGATTTGAGTGGAGATGGCGAGCCGAAGGTGTGAAAACAGTTTCTCCAGAGGCCCTTCGGCTTACTTTTACGATGGGCGACCATGCTCCGCCCTTGGCGTCGGCCCGTCGGCGCGTTGTCGTCGCCGCCATTAGCGGGCGGCCCGTG
>CAIKAP010000221.1 GCA_903825435.1 uncultured Verrucomicrobiota bacterium | reverse complement strand
CGCAGAGCTGATTGCCGCCATCGCCGAGTACTTGAAGAATCACAACCAAAATCCCAAAGTGTTCGTCTGGACCGCGCCGGTGAACCGCATCATGACAAAAATTGCCAAATGTAAAGAAGCGTTGGAAACACTACACTAGCGGTGGTGGCATCGGCGGTGGCTGGCTGTCATCAGCGTTGCTCAAGCGCAGTTGGAGCGTCAACGCCGCCCGCAAGACGGCACTGCTGGTGTGCGCGTTATGCGTTGTCCCGGTCATGGCGACGCCACTAGTGACAAGTCCATGGATGGCCGTGTCACTCGTCGGTCTCGCAGCTGCAGCGCACTGTGGTTTTGCTGCAAACCTGTTCACGCTGGTGAGTGACATGGTGCCGAAACAAGGCGTGAGTTCCGTGGTCGGCATCGGCGGCATGGCTGGCGCGCTAGGCGGGATGGTGTTCGCGCAACTCGTCTCGCGCATCCTACATTTCACGAACAACAATTACGCCGTGCCGTTCGCTATCGCATCGTTGATCTACCTCATCGGACTTGGCGTTATGCACCTGTTGGTGCCAAAATTAGAACCAATGAAACTCGCATGAGCGCCGCCAACATTTTGCTACGGAAGTGTTCCGACCGCGTCGTGTACGCGCCAAACTATTGGCAATGGTTCACGCACCACCGCAACCACGGAAGCCTGCCATTGGAGATTGCGCACTGCAGAAGCCAGTTGGAATTAATCCATTGGCTCGGCCTTGACGTGTTCAGTCGGAATATTTACTGCGACCCAACCCGGTACTGGTTTGGCGGTCTTGTCGACGAAATCTGGGACGGCATCGAGGTCGAGGAGCGCCGTCGCAAGGATGGACGCGATATTGTCACCGAAAAGATCTACCGGAACAGAACTGGAACATTTTCCGAACGTCTCCGCTACCGGTTTGCCGAGTCAACGCTCGTTCAGGAGAAGTTTCTGCTCGATGATACCACGCCCGAAGCGTTCGTTGGGCTGGTGCGGGCTCGTCGTTGGCTGTTCTGCCGCGACCGTTTCAATGCTGTGCAGCGCGAGGTTGGTCCTGACGGCATCGTTAACGCCGGTGAGTTGTTCAGTCCACTGAAGCTATTGCATCTGGCTGCTGGTGCGGACAAGGCGGTGTATTTGCTCGCGGATCACCCGGAGCTTTGTCGCGAGGCGATGGCCGAGCACGAGTTGGCGCAACTCGACCTTGTCCGGCAGATGACCGCTGCTGGTGTGCGGGCGGTAACAGCGATGGACAACCTCGACGCTATGTTTCATCCGCCCCACTACGTCGAGCAATACTCCGCGAACTTCTACGAACAGTCGGCACGGATTTGCCGGGAGAACAACGCGGTGTTTTTCATCCACGCCTGCGGCCAACAACGTGCGTTGCTGCACTTGATTGGCACGCTTGGCGTGGACGGGCTTGAAGGTGTCGCGTTCCCACCACTCGGTGACGTTGCTCTTGACGAGGCGATGCGCCTCGCCGGCGACCGCCTCATCATCACCGGCGGCATCAGCGCCGCTGAGTTCCGACAACTTACGACGCGTCAGGCTGTTTTCGATTACGTCGGGGAGTTGTTTGCGAGGATGAAACCGTTTGCCCATCGGTTCATGTTCTCCGCGAGTTGTAACACACCGTACACGGCGCCTTGGGAGACGATTGTCTGGTTCCGTGACGCTTGGAAGGAGTATATGTCATGCTAAACGGAGGCAAAGGGATTGTATGTTGACTGCAAAACCGAAGAACCATAGCATTACGTCCGAAACAAATGTTTTCCCAGAAGCAGAATTTCTAACAGGAAGAAACATGAAGCACGTTATCCTCACACTTGCCATCCTGCTGTTGGTTCCGCTGACGAAATCCCAAGCGGCTGACATGCAGAAGCCCAACATCGTATTCATCCTTGCTGATGATCTTGGTTATGGTGACGTGCAATATTATGACCCTCAGTTCAGCAAGATTGCGACACCGCATATTGACCGGCTGGCCCGCGAAGGAATGAGTTTCCTCAATGCGCATGCGTCTTCGGCCTGCTGTACGCCCTCCCGGTATAGTTTGCTGACGGGCCGGTACAACTGGCGCACCCGTCTTCAAGCCGGTGTTCTCAAGCCGTACGACCCTCCGTTAATCGAGCCGGGGCGACTTACCGTTGCCGGCTTACTCTGGAAACAGGGCTATCACACAGCTTGTATCGGCAAGTGGCACTTGGGATGGGATTGGCCGCGACGCGATGGAAAAGAGGTGTTCGACCAGCCCATCGCCGGTGGGCCAACGACGTGCGGATTCAATTACTATTTCGGGACAGACGTGCCCAACTATCCGCCGTTCACATTCATCGAAAATGACCGAGTTACGGTTCAGCCGACCGAGACTTTCGATGGTGGTCCGAGAGAACTGTTTGTAGGTCGCAAAGGTCCCATGGCACCCGGATGGAAGTTTGAACGTATTCTGCCAACGTTGACGGGAAAAGTGGTGAGTTATCTCGGCGAACGCGCACAAGACAAGCAGCCGTTCTTTCTTTATTTTCCACTGACAACGCCACACGAACCAATTGCGCCGTCGGAAGCGTTTCGTGGCAAAAGCGGCATCAGCCCTGTGGCGGATTTAATCATGGAATCGGACTGGGCAGTGGGACAGGTATTGGAAGCGTTGAATCGACATCACATGACCGACAACACGCTGGTCATTTTCTCGTCGGACAACGGCCATTCTCCATATACCGGGCTGAAAGCATTTCAGGACGCTGGGCACCGTGTCAGCGGCCCGTTTCGCGGCTATAAGGCCGACGCATGGGAAGGCGGACATCACGAGCCGTTTGTGGCTAAGTGGCCTGGCGTCGTCAAACCCAGCAGCCGCTGCGACCAATTGATCTCCCTAGCCGATTTCATGGCCACTTGCGCCGACATTGTCGGAGCGAAACTGCCAGCCGATGCCGGCGAGGATAGCGTCAGCATCCTGCCGTTGTTGAGAGGATCCGATCGGCCTGTTCGTGATGTCGTTGTGTCTCAATCTGCCAGAGGACTGTTTACGATTCAACGGGGCTACTGGAAGTTGATTTTGGGGCAAGGGTCCGGCGGTTTTGCAAAGATAGATACTGGACCGGATCAGGGACAACTCTATGATCTAAGCGGCGATGTTGCCGAAGCGGTTAATGTGTACAGCAAACATCCCGAAGTGGTGACGGAACTGACGGCTGTTATAGAAAAGATCGTTGCCGCCGGTCGGAGCACTCCCGGTCCATCGCAGAAAAACGCCGTTCCAGTTCGTCTCTTTCCCAAAAAAGACACAGCCGCAATCAAAGGTAGAAAACGGATAGAATCAGAAACAACTTTACAAACTGACGGGTGATGTTGCCGAAGCGGTTAATGTGTACAGCAAACATCCCGAAGTGGTGGCGGAACTGACAACACTTATGGAAAAGAGTATACCCCCCCTGTGCAAAACTGAATACCTATCAGTAAAACTCTCCCTCATCTTCCTACCCATCCTACTGCTTACCTTCACAAAGCCCACCGCAAGCGCTGCTGAGACGGCGGACTTGGTGGTGCGGTCGGCTAATGTCATCACGATTGACGCCGCTCATCCGCGAGCACAAGCCTTCGCAGTCACTGGTGGAAAGTTTACGATCATTGGTGCCAATGATGCGGTTGCTAGTTACATCGGTCCCCAAACCACCGTACTCGATCTTTCAGGCAAAACCGTCACGCCGGGTTTCATCGATGCGCACGCACATCCGATGCCGATTTATCCCGAAGATTCAGTTTGGGCTCCTGTGGATTGCCGGCCGCAAACTGTGAAGAACATTGAGGGACTCATCGCCGCACTGAAACGGAAAGCCGAGAAGACGCCATCGGGCAAATGGATTGTTGGTGAAAATTACGAGAACCTAAAACTCGAACGGCAACCGACGCGCTGGGACTTGGACCGCGCCTCGACACAAAACCCGATCCTCCTTCGTCATTACAGCGGACATGAACGAGTATGCAATTCGTTGGCATTGAAATTGGCGAAGATTACCAAGGATATCGCCGATCCGCCGGGCGGTCGATTTGTACGGGATGAGAAAGGGGAGTTAACAGGCCTGATGGAAGAGAATGCGGCATTGAACATCGCCACAGGCGAGACCCCTCCAGACGAGGAAGTGGACGCCGGATATACCCGTGGATACCGACAGTTCCTGAGCCGAGGCGTCACCACCGTCGGCGTTGCTTGGGCCAACGTCAAGCACGCCCGTGATCTGGAAAGGGCGCGGACCGGCGACGCACCGCTGCGGCTATACATCGCGATGAGCGAAGGTCTCATCACGGAAACCCTTGCACGCAAGCAAGCGATGAAGAGCGACGAGAACGGCGTGCGTTATGGTGCCATTAAGATATTCCATGGTGGTTCTGTCTCCGCTCATACCTGCTGGGTCAGCGAACCTTACATCGGCGTCGAAAAAAACTTCGGCTTAAAACCCTCGCGGTCACAGGAAACGCTCAACAAGGTTATTCTCGCTGCTCACAAGGCAGGACTTCAGATCTGGGTCCATTGCAATGGCGACCGGGAAATTGACATGGTGGTCACGGCTTTTGAAAACGCGCTGAAAATCTTTCCGCGCCCAGATCACCGTCACCGACTCGAACATTGTAGCGTCGTCACGCCGGAGCTTCTGCGCCGCATCAAAAGCGCTGGCCTTGTCGTAATACCACATTCCTACATATGGGAACACGGTGACATTCTTGACGCTTATAACCCGAAGCTTTGGGAGACCATCCTCCCGTCGAAATCCTTACTCGACCTCGGCATTTCGCGCGCAGCGCATTCTGATTCGCCTGTCAGCACATCTGATCCACTGATGCACATTCAAGCCCTTGTCACCCGCACCAGCGCGCAGGGCAAAACCTATGGTCTTGGTCAACGGATCACTCCAGAACAAGCTATCACTGTATGGACTCTTGGCGGCGCATTCGCCTGTTTTTCCGAAACACAGACCGGTTCTATTACTGCTGGCAAACTCGCTGACTTTGTCATCCTCGACGGCGACCCAACCACGGTCGTGCCCGATCAAATTCGGAAGATCGCAGTCGAAGCAACATTTGTTGGTGGTCGTGAGGTTTTCGCGAGGCGCAGCCGTGACAACTGGAACACGCCCTAACTGTTGTGAGACTTCTTTTCGTGAATAGGTGTATTTACCCACACTGTAAAATCGAATTTCTATTGGCGTGAAAGGAGAATGCTCATGAAACGCGGTTGGTATTTGGTAGTCGTGATTGGTCTGGTGACCACAGTAGTCCAAGCCAATAACTCAAACAGCGTGAGGATTACCGCCGACACGCCGTGGGTCGTTGCGGCGAATGAACCAGAACCTGTGCAGCGGGCGTTGGCCGATGTGCAACGCGATTGGTACAAGGTCTTCGGTCACCGCCCGATCGTGCTCACGGAAGCGCCCCAAACATGGACCGGGCCGTTGATTCACTTCGGGTTGACAGGTAAAACGGATGCTCCAGAAAGTTTTGCGCTCCACGTGGAAGGCAACACGCTGGCCGCGACGGGTGCCGACATGCGTGGTGAGATCTACGCGGCATACACTTTCGCAGAGGAAATTCTCGGCGTCGATCCGTGGTATTTTTGGACCGACCATGAACCGGCGGCCCGCAGTCAGATTGAAGTGCCGGGCGATCTCAATAAACAGTTTGGACCGCCGACGTTCCGGTATCGTGGTTGGTTTATCAACGATGAGGATTTGCTCGGCGGATTTGCGCCAGATCCATTACGCGAAAATGTCTTTTCGTTGGAGATGATCGACCGGATTTGCGAGACGATCCTGCGTTTGCGCGGCAACATGATCGTACCGGGAACGTTCAACTTTCCTGACGAACGCTGCTGGGAACTCGCTGCACGGCGTGGGCTGGCATTGAACATGCACCACATCCTTGTCGTCGGCCTCAACACCTACCGTTGGCCCAAGGACGTGCCGTTTTCCTACACGAAACATCCCGACATCATGGAACGCTATTGGCGCGACTGCATTGCTGCGTACAAAGGACGCGAAGTCGTCTGGACCGTCGGCTATCGCGGCAAACACGACCATCCGTTTTGGAGGGATGAACCCGAACTCAACACACCCGAAGCGCGCGGTGCTGTCATCACCAAGGCCATCGCCAAACAAGTCGAGTTGATTCACGCCGCCGACCCGAATGCGATGATCATCGCCAATCTCTGGTCGGAAGGCGCCGATCTGATGCAAGCCGGTCACTTAAAATTACCTGTCAGCGTCGTCCAAGTCTGGCCCGACGACGGTACCGGCATGATTCGCGACAACGGCGCCGTCCAAGCCGGGCAAGGCGTTTACTTTCACACCGCGATGCTCAGTGGCAGCCAGAACCAACTCAGTGAAATGGTGCCGCCGAGCCGCATCTACAGCGAACTCGGACGGTTCGCGCGTGCTGGCGCAACAAACTTTTTCCTCGTCAACACCAGCGACGTACGGCCAGTGCCGCTGTCGACCGATTGTGCGATGCGTTTCGTCTGGAACGCATCATCGCAACACGACCAGAATGAGTTTCTACTCGACTGGAGCTGTCGCCAGTTTGGCGCTAAGTTGGCCCACGACATTGCTGCAATCTACTCGCGATATTTCGACATCCCGTACCAGCGCCAAGAAACGCGTCACGGCGATAACCGTCTGCACACAATGCTGCGTACGCTTGACCGCGCCTTCGCGCCGCAACTCGCCGACAGCAAGCCTTTTTCAAAAAGTTCGCTGGCAAACGCGCGTGATGTTCGACAGTTTGCCGTCACGAACTTGGCGTACGTCACCGAACTTGCCGCCGAAGCCGAGCTATTGACGCAAAAAGTACCAGGGGAGCGACGGGGATTTTTCCAGTCCCACGTACTGACGCCGATTCAGATTCACCAATACTCGCTGGAGATGTTGGAGAATTATTCCGCGGCACTGATTGGACGGGACGTGCGGAAGGTCGAGCAAGCATTGCGTAGCGTCGAGAAGTTGTTCGACGCACTGCATCGCGCCGAGACCGGTAAGTGGCCAGCGTGGTACCTCGGTGAACGATTCGTGGGCCTCGAAGCGAGCCGTGATCGGATACGCGTGTTGTTGGCAGCGTTGCGCGGCGAACCGCCGCCGCCGGTGCGGCCAAGCATTGGTTATCCCGAACTCTACCAATATCAGGAGCGATTCTCGACCAACTTCCCGCGATTGTATGCTCCCACACAGCTCAAAGTGAACACACAGAATGCTGCACAGTGACATTGTCTTGTTGCATTGAACTATCCCGATTCGCGACAGCGAGTTCGTATCTCACTCGGGGGTACAACTGAAAATACGAACTTTTTCGTGCAATAAGAAGTAGACGCAAAATGCAAGTGGCTGTTTTTGAGGAGATTACCGAAATCTCAGAAAAAGTTCGTATTTTGAGGGAATTGGCTCCGCAGGAAGGACTCGAACCTTCAACCTAGTGATTAACAGTCACTCGCTCCACCATTGAGCTACTGCGGAACCGAAATGGGCTGCGCTTATATACCGGCAATGCCCAGTTTCGTCAACTCCTCTCGCGTACTAGAGGCATTACGATGGTGGATGCCGTGAATCCCTATTCCGCGCGCACCTTCGACGTTAGCCAGAATATCATCAATGAACACCGATTGCGATGGCTCCAGGCCAAACCGGTCGCGTGTGACCTCATAAATTCGTCGGTCCGGTTTCAGCAAGCCTACCTCGTGTGAGAGAATGTATCCGTCAAACGTGTTCATGAAAGGATAGCGACTGAAGATGAAGTCCATGTGAATGACGCTGGTGTTCGAAAGAATGAAACTACGCAGCCGCCCTTTCAGTTGAGCAGCCAGTGCGATCATTTCCTCATCGGCTGTAAAAATGTCCGACCAGATCAACGCGAACTCCTCGTAGCTGCCGTCATACGCAAAATCCTTCGCTACGACTCGGAAATACTCCTCTTTCGTCATGCGTCCCAGCGAGAGCTCGTTGAGAAACGGCATCGTGACCATGTAATCGTCCACCTCCCGACGGCTCCGTCCCGTGCGGACAGCAAACTTCTCAGCCGCGATATCCCAGTTGAACGGCAACAGCACGTTGCCAAGGTCGAAAACTACCGCTTCCACAGTTTCCGCACCTCTCTTGGCTTGAGCATACCGCGTTCGGTGATGATGCCGGTGATGTATTTCGCCGGCGTCACGTCGAACGCAGGGTTGGCGGCACGCGCGCCGCGCGGTGTGACACGCACACCGCGGATGAAGTGAACTTCGTCCTCGCTGCGTTCCTCGATGGGGATCGCATCGCCATTCGGACAGTGTGGGTCAATCGTCGAACTCGGCGCGGCGATGTAGAATGGGATGCCGTTCTCCTTTGCCAGCACCGCCTTCTCGTAGGTGCCGAGTTTGTTGGCAGTGTCGCCGTTCGCCGCGATGCGGTCGGCACCGACGATGCACAAGTCCACCTCGCCTCGCTGCATGAAATGCCCGGCGGCGTTGTCGGCGATGACCTTGTGTGGCACGCCTTCGTTCAGCAGTTCCCAGCTCGTGAGATTCGCGCCCTGGCAACGCGGCCTCGTCTCGTCCACCCAGACGAACACCTTCCGCCCGCGCCGGTGCGCAGTGTAGATTGGCGCGGTGGCGCTACCCCAGTCCACGATGGCGAGCCAGCCGGCGTTGCAATGCGTCAGCACACGCGCGTTCTTCGGCAGCAACGGCAAACCGATCTCGCCGATACGTTTCATCCGCTCGACGTATTCGTCGGTGATCCGTTCCGCGACGGCCACCGCTGTCTTCGCGTCGTGCGCCTCGATCAACACGCGGTCGAGCGCATGCTTCAAATCCACCGCCGTCGGCCGCGTCGTCACCAGCGTCTCGTACGCCTTGCGCAGGTAACGCGCCGACGAGTCCTCCAGAAACGCCTGCGCCATCCCGTAGGCCGCCGTGGCGCCGATGGTACCGGCGCCGCGGATGGTCATGTTCCGAATCGCCTCCGCAGTCTCGCGGTGATTGCGCAGCCGTAACAACTTGAACTGGTGCGGCAACGGCCGCTGGTCAATCACGACAACATTGCGGCCTTCCATCCAGACCGCCCGATAAGATTTTCCTCGTACATTCATGCAAATGATCGGCGTCCTTCCAACGCCCGTGCCAACGTCACTTCGTCTGCCGCCTCCAACGCGCTCCCCACTGCCAGCCCGTGCGCGATCCGCGTCACCTGCACACCCGTCGGCTTCAACTGCTCCGCCAGGTAATGCGACGTCGCATCGCTCTCCACATCCGCGCCCAGCGCCAGGATGACCTCCGTCGTCTTCTCCGACTTCACCCGCTCCACCAACGCCATGCTCCGGATATGTTCCGGCCCCACCCCGTTCAGCGGCGAGATTCGCCCCATCAACGCGTGATACACGCCCTTGTGCGCCCCCGCCTTCTCCAGCAGCAGAATATCGCCTGGTCCCTCCACCACGCAGATCGAATGCTGGTCGCGTCGTGGACTGTCGCAAATCCCGCACGGATCAGCCTCCGTGTAGCTGCCGCAACGCGAACAATTCCGAATCCGCGCCTTCGTATCCAGAACCGCCTGCGCCAACAGCCGACTCACCTCCGGCGGCGACTTCAACAGGTGCAACGCGATCCGTTCCGCGCTCCGCTTGCCGATGCCCGGCAACCGCGTCAACTGCGCGATCAGGTCTTGAACTGGTTTCGGATAATCCACAACAGGTATCTACCCATTCCCAACCGCGAACGCAAGTGTTGCATCGGGAAAATGGAAGAACAAAAATCTCGCAGAAAGACCCTCTAGCTTAGCAGGCTAAAACGTGGCCGGAACAAAACCGGAACATAAACGCAGTGTGTCAAGTCGAGTGGCTGATTATCAGCACTTACGAGGACTATGGCAAAGCAACTGGTCAACCCTGCCAAACCAAAGGGCCTTGGCATTGAATCGTCTGTACCCGCCAAGCCGCTTTGCCGGCAAGTTTTTCAAATGACAAACGAGTTCTGAAGGGTTCTCCCCGCGTAGGCGCGTTCGGCCCGGCAAGCCATATCCCATCTTGGCACGTGGGATTGTAGCGAGCTTGGAGCATCCCGTTCGGAATCGCAGCGATGGTGATGCTTCGGAGGATTCTGTCTTGCTCCGGGTCGTAGTGGTACTTCACGAAGATGGTAGTCGTCAGCAAGTCCTCCCCATTGACCGTTACGACTGTCGGCAACTCCCCGGCCGCGTCAACGTCGGCATCTTGCCGGATTTGTCGCACGCGCATGGAGATTTGTGAGGTTTGAATTCGCGCAACTTTCTCAGCGTTCTTCTCGGCTTTTGAATCAATAAAGAGTGCTTGCTTGATGGCAAACTCCGGCAAGAACAGATACCGGGCTCGTTTGTAGTCCATCTTGCCAAATAACCTCTGTGCTACTTTGGAGACTCCAATCCGGTCGAGTGCCTCGCGTGTAACATCCTCCCCGATGTCCTGCGCAAGGTCTTTTTCATTCTGAAATATCTCCGCAGCCTCCTGCCTGAATTCGTGAATTGCCTGAACGACAAAACGAAGAGTAGCTTTTTCGAGGCTCTCAAGAAGATCTAAATCGTTTGCTAGCTCATTTGGATTTTTAAGCATGGTGTGCCTTCGGCTATCTTAACTCGTTCTCTTGCCATCGCGGCGGATTTGGCTTCGCGGTCGATTCCGATAAACTTTCTTCCGCATTTTATCGCTGCCAGTGCCGTAGTGCCGCTTCCAATGAATGGGTCGAGCACTATGTCACCGGGATCGGTGAACAAACGTATGGCACGATAGGGAAGCTCCAATGGGTACATCGCTTCATGTTGGTCATTCGCGCGCACGGACGGGAAGCTCCAGACTCCGCGTGAACCCCACTCTACCCATTCGCTTGCGGATAGACGGCATCTATCGTACTTCGTGACTCCCGGTTTCCAGAAAATGTAGATGTATTCAAATTCATCGACGGCGCGATACGACAAACTAGCCCAGCGAGAATTCTCCCAAGCCGGGTCTTTAACCCATATCCGCCGGTCGTAGGGATATAAGCCTGCATCGAGCGCCCATTCTTCAATCATGCCCCCCACAATCTTGACTCTGGTTTGAACCTCAGATTTTCCGCCACGAATGTTATTGCCGTTCAATCTTCGGTCAACGGTTTGCTCGCTGCATCCGAGTAGCCGGGCTATCTCGTACCGGGTAGCCTCTGGATGCGTCGACATTGCGGAAAGCACCTGATCGCGTGTAATGGGGCTCTTCTTTCGACTCACCACGTCGGCTTGGATGCGTGGCATCTGCTCGTCTTTGAAACAAAGTATATCCGCGATGTTGATCGCAAGAAATCCGCCCGGTTGGAGAATCTCAAAGTGAAGTCGGATAACTTTCTGAATCAGGCAGCGCCAACCTTCGTAGGTTAGATATGCCTCATAAGCTTTGCCGACATAGTATGGCGGCGACCACACACTAAGGGCGATACTATTGGGCTCAATTAGCTTCATCAACTGACGCGCATCGCCGGTATAAATGCTGTTTTCCCGCAATGCCCGCCCATTCAGGTCAGTTGCCGTGTAGGCGCGTTGAATACTCGCCCGTACTGCGGGAGGCATTCGGTCCAGATTGACTGTAACTGGCATTCCCATATTTTGCACAAGAAAACGAAACCAATATGCCAAAGTCAGCCGGTAAGGCAAGCCTGCCGTGAGGGTGCCGGTGAGACAGCCGGTCCCGCTACAGACGCATCGAGTTCAGTTCATCCACGCTGACGGTTTGTTTGCGGCGGAACAGCGCCGGGATGCTCACATCCCAAGTCCGGGCGGGAGGCTCATGCCGGCGGTGAGCTTGCTCATCTCGTCGTTCTGGGTCTTCTTGCCCAACTCCAGCGCGTTGGTCACGGCGCCGACGATGAGGTCTTCGAGCATCTCGACGTCGTTGGGGTCAACGACCTTTGGGTCAATCTTGATGCGGGCGATGGTGCCGTCGCAGCGGGCCACGGCCTTGACCGCGCCGCCGCCGGAGGTTGCCTCGACCTCACGTTGCGCGAGTTCCTCCTGCACCTTCTGCATCTGTTCCTGCATCTTCTGCGCTTGCTTCAAAAACTTTCCGAGTCCAGCCATAGCTATTTTCTAACCTCCACGATTGTTCCTTTGAAAACTTCCAGCGCTTTCTTGATCAACGGGTCATTGCGAAAATCGGTCGTCTCCGACGCCTTCGCCGGTGCGGTCTTGGTCGGCTTCGGCGTCGCCATGCCGGCGGCCTCGCTGACTTCGAGGCGCAACGCCACGTCTATGTGCAACTTCTCTTTGAGGCGCGACTGCAACAGCTCGCGGTTGCGCGGCGTGTCCACAAACTCCCGTTGCGCCGCGAACTCC
Source organism: uncultured Verrucomicrobiota bacterium (assembly GCA_903825435.1). Taxonomy (GTDB): domain Bacteria; phylum Verrucomicrobiota; class Verrucomicrobiia; order Palsa-1439; family Palsa-1439; genus CAIKAP01. Next base: position 3,512 of record CAIKAP010000221.1, on the reverse strand, counting down.
GGGTCGAAGCCGACTGTCAACACATTGCCTTTCAAGCCGAGCAACTTCGCTCCCACCAAGTGCGCCTTCGCCAGCGGCGTCACTTTTCCCAGATGTTCGGTGGCGTATGCCCAAGCTTCTTCGACGGAGCTTGCGGAAGCCGGAGCCGGGGTCGTTTGCGGAACTGGTCGCGGCGCGCTGGCTACCGGCATCGCAGGGAGCGATGCACCGCTGCCGAGATGACCTTTCAATTCGTTCAGCTTCTTCAGGACGCCGTCAATACCGACCATCTCGCGCGCCTTGATGGCACGGACGAGCGCGATCTCAAGGAACACGCGTTTTGAGAGCGCGTACCGGAGCCGTCCTTCTGCTGCGGTCAGCGCGTCCATCATCCGGAGCACGGCGTCGGAATCAATCCGCTGGGCTTGCGCCTTGAGCAACGCCAGCTCGGTATCGGGCGCTTCCACCAGTTGAGCCGCCTCGGCGCCGAGCGTCATCACGAGCAGGTTGCGGAAATGATCCAGCACGTCCGCCAACAACCGCTGCAAATCCTTGCCGGCATCGTCGAGTTCTTTCACGATCAACAGCGCGGCGTTGGTGTCGCCGTCAATCACGGCGTTGGTCAACGCGGCCAGCTTGTCGTGCGCGACAAGGCCGAAGACCTGCAGCACGTCTTTCTCCTCGATCTTGGTTCCACAAAATGAAATGAGCTGGTCGAGCGCGCTCTCCGCGTCGCGCATCCCGCCCTCGGCGCCGCGCGCGATGGCCGACAACGCCGCGTCGTCGGCCTTGACCTTCTCGCTCTGGGCGATCTCCTTGAGGTGTTTCACGATCAGCGGCGACGAGATCCGCCGCAGGTCGAACCGCTGGCAGCGGGAGAGGATGGTGGCAAGAACTTTTTGCGCCTCGGTCGTGGCAAAGAGGAACTTCACATGCGGCGGCGGTTCTTCGAGCGTCTTCAACAGCGCGTTGAACGCCGCGTTGGAAAGCATGTGGACTTCGTCAATGATGTAGATCTTGAACTTGCCGCGCGCCGGCACGTAGCGGCAGGTGTCGCGCAGTTCGCGGACCTGCTCGACGCCGTTGTTGGAGGCGCCGTCAATTTCCAGCACGTCGAGCGACCGGCTCTCGGCGATCTCGCGGCAGGAATCGCACTTGTCGCACGGCGTCTTGGTCGGCCCCTTCTCGCAGTTGAGCGCCTTGGCGAAGATGCGTGCGATGGTGGTCTTGCCGATGCCGCGCGGCCCGACGAACAGGTAGGCGTGCGCGAGCCGGTCCTGTTCGATGGCATTCTGGAGCGTGGCGGTGACGTGCTGTTGTCCCACCACCTCCTCGAACTGTTTCGGGCGCCACTTGCGCGCCAGGACTTGATATTGTTGTGCCATCAATGACTCACTGACGAAAGTAAAAGGCCGTGCACCCCGAGTTGACAAGCCACGCCGGTTTGCGCGCGGCGGTTAAAGCTCCCGTCGGGCAGCCCGACGGCACATGGAACATCAAGCTTACCGTTGCTGTCTTCCGACCCTGGCGGGGTTTGCAGGCAACCATTGCATCGGACCCAACGTTCAACGCCGCCCCGCCGTTGCTCGCCCACGTGACCGCCGAATCGGGGAATTCCGCCCAGCTAAAGCGGGTTGCTGGCTGTCCCGGCTTTCGCCGAGCGAGGGAACCGCTAACTCCCCGCGTAGCACGACCAATTGTCAAAAAAACTGGAGCCGATGGTCGGGATTGAACCGACGACCTACGGTTTACGAAACCGTTGCTCTACCAGCTGAGCTACATCGGCACTTATTGTAAATCAATAACTTACAAAGAATCTACGAAATACTCACCGGACTCAATTGGCAATATATAGCAATCTGAGGCAACAAAAGGAACTGATTGCCATGACTACTACCAAAACCAAGCTGTGACCGCCGATTCATGTGTTGACATATACCAGCGGCAAGACCGCTTGGCAAGTGGCTTGTATGGTCAACGCACGGTGATTGCATTTAGAACTTGAGGAGCGAGAGGAGGTATTGCGGCGACCAGCCGTCGGCTTTCTGTTTGGCGCGCGCCCACAAAAACAAACCGGGCTGGAGGCGACTCCAGCCCGGTGCTGCTTACTTGTCATCTTGAGCGAAGTCGAAGGATCTCTACCGTTCGACTACGGCATGGTGACCAACGCGGGGTCGCTCCAGCCACCGGTATTATGGCTGCCCTTGGCGGCGACGCGCACCCAGACCCGGCTGACCGGCGTCAACCCGCCTATCGTGCCGCTGGATTTCTTCGACGCATCCCGACTTGTCCAGACGCGCGGGGTCACGTCGAGACTGCTCTCGACCAGATAGACCGCGCCCTTCTGCGGGGCGCACATCCAATCGAACTCGCCTTCGTGATCGCCCGGCGTGACGACCAATCCCAACACCTGACTCATCGTCACTGGCCCACCGGCACTGGCCACGTCGAACCCGCGCGCGAGTCATGCGCTCGCGGAGGCCGCCTTCCTTGACGAAATCTTCTTCGAGCCGGCGAAGCTGCTGATCCAGTAGATAGTTTGTCTGGTGGATGAGGCAGAGGGCGATGTTGGCGATCACTTCGGGCGGGCGGGTTTCCACAAACTCCCGGTAGTCCTCGTAGGTCTGCGGCGTTTTGCGGCCCAGCTTGCGGACGTATTGCGCTTCCTTGCAGTCCTTGTCCCAGATGGCGTGGTCGCGCGTGCGGAGGTAGTCCCGGTAATCAGCCAGCAATTCTTCGAGGCTGGCGCGGGCGACGTTGGTGAGCTTGATTTCGGTTTCCTTGGAGGTGAGCGCGGCTTTGCTGTCTTCGAGGATGTTTTGTTTGCCGGAGCGCGCAGACTGGATCATCTGGTCAACGGTGCGGTCGCCGCGAGAGAGATACTTGTGGGCAAAGCGGAAGGTGATGTCGTAGATGACCTCGGCTTTTTGGAAGGAAAGGAGCGTCTGGTAATCACCGCGCGGGGGGAGGAGGCGGTCGTCGGAGGGCTGGGAATTATGGGAGGCATGGGAAGTAGGGGATGGAGGTTTCCCATTACTCGCATTCTTCCTATTATTCCCATCGCTTGTCATAGCAGCTTCTTGATACCGGCCAGCACCTCTGCGCTTTCGGCGTCGAGCGCGGCGATTTCGGCCATGATCTTGGCCGGGGTGCGGTGCTGGATTTCCTCGCCGCCGTTCGGGTTCTTCACGGAAAGATCGAACGTCGCTGGATCAATGTTCTTGGCGTCCACCGTCCACGACTTGGGCGAGTCGGCGAAGGTCTTTTGCAGTTTCACGAACTCGGCGAGGTCGTCGTCGTTGAGCGGGTTGGTCTTGCCGAGGCTGCGACCGGGATCGAGTTGGTAGTACCACACCCGGCGGGTGGGATGCCCTTTCTCGAAGAAGAGCACGACGGTCTTGACGCCCGAGCCTTGAAATGTGCCGCTGGGGCAGTCGAGGACGGTGTGGAGGTCGCAGCTTTCGAGCAGGTGCCGGCGGAGGCTGACGGAGGCGTTGTCGGTGTTGGAGAGGAAGGTGTTCTTGATGACGATG
>CAIKAP010000220.1 GCA_903825435.1 uncultured Verrucomicrobiota bacterium | reverse complement strand
TCGCAGAGCTGATTGCCGCCATCGCCGAGTACTTGAAGAATCACAACCAAAATCCCAAAGTGTTCGTCTGGACCGCGCCGGTGAACCGCATCATGACAAAAATTGCCAAATGTAAAGAAGCGTTGGAAACACTACACTAGCATGTTCAGAATTAGGATTAATGGTTGGACCTTCAAATGCAAACTGGCCACTAAGTTTTCTTCCATCTTGATGGGAGAAATAGGCTCTTGGTTGAACATTTGCTCCATTCAAATTGTGGGTCTCTATACTCATGTGAACAATCATTCCCTTTTGCAAATTCTGTTCAACATTCTGTTCAATAGTTATATCTCTAAAAACAGCATTAGGTCTTTGCTCCTGTTCTTGTTGCTGTCTTGCTCTGTCCGCAGCATTGTTAGCTGCGGCAGACATTCTGTCAGACTCTGCTTGTCCAGCAAGGAAAGAACCAAGAAGCCCCCAGCCAATCAAACCGGTTTTGTTTACGGCATATTGGGGCCCAACATTACTTGCAAGATAAGACCCAGCTTGAGCTCCAGCTCCGGGGTCTGTAGTTCCGCATCCAGCTAGTACCACAATACTCGCCACCCCAACTTGTAGGGACAACCTATTTATGAGACCAGTTTTCATGGGAACTGGGTAACACTTTTGGGTTCTGAGATCGCGATGATCTCGTTTTGTTGTAACAGGGTTTCCACCGCCAGTCGCCAAGCGACATCGGCGTGTCCCCGAGTTCGAACGGGCTGCTCCAGCATGATTTTCATGGCCAGTTCGTGAATCTGCTGCACCAGTTCCTTTCTTCGGCGGCGAGTATAGCCGCTCAGGTTTTGTTTTGCACCTGCAAACTGCTCGCAGGCGTTATGTCCCCGCAGACAGCGGCGGGGACGATGATTGAGGTCGTGAACAATGGCAGTCACCACCGCCGGGACAGCCCCACAAGACGATGTTTGCAGGTGGGGCCGCACGGCGCTTTTGAGATCCCGTTGGGCGCGTTCGATGCTGCCGTTGTATGGCGGGTAATGGGGCGGTGAGTTCAAGGGGATGACCAACCACTGGCTGAGAACTTCGTTAACCGCTTCGCAGTTGAGGTTGCTGCCGTTGTCGCGCTTCAGCACCAGTGGTGGCCCGAACCGACGGAACAACTTGTCGAGGTGGTGCTCCAACCCGCGCAACTCCGCCTGCAAGCGTCGTTTGAGGTTTGTGTTACTGATAGGAAATTGCTTTTCAGAGGGGCTTCGCATCGGCGACAGCAGGGGGGTTAACTGATAGGAAATTGCTTTTCAGAGGGGCTTCGCATCGGCGACAGCAGGGGGGTTATCCAAGTCCCGCCCTTTGTTGTCAGGTCTTTACCCTTAACCTCACGATACGACGCCTCATAGTCAGTCAGCGTTGATCCTGCCATCCCGCGTAGCACGCGAATTCGTTCAGAAGTTGGTGGATGTGTCGTGAACAAAATCTCAAATCTCCTACGCAAGCAAGTCGCAATCGGGTCTATGATAAAAAGTGGTGCAGTAGCCGCATTAGCACACGAGGGTCTGGCATTTGTTGAAGAAATCTTCTCCAGAGCAGAAGCCAATCCTTCTGGATAGCGGGTGTACTGCACAGCGCAGGCATCCGCTAGAAACTCACGCTTCCGAGAGCAGGCGAAGTACAAAATTCGCTGCAACAGTTGCCCCAGAAGAAAAAATGGCAAAACCGCAAGGAAAATCACGACGCCATACACAGCGTATAAAACCATAACCAGAATCCAAGGCGAAAAGGATTGTGATGAACGGTCACAGCCATATTCGATAATTCGCAGACATCCTCGAATTGCAGCCTCAGTGAGTTCCGAAACTGCAACCACAACGCCAAGAATTGCTGCGGCAAAAGTCATGAAGCCAACATCGTGATTCTTAATATGGGCAGTCTCGTGAGCAATCACTCCTTGAAGTTCGTCCCGTTTAAGAGTCCGGACAAGACCAATTGTAACAGCTATCGTGCTGAACTCTGGTCTCCGGCCAATCGCGAACGCGTTTGCCGCTGGATCGTCAATGACCAACAGTCGCGGCATTACTCCCAGTCCCGAAGCAATGGCCGTTTCTTCGACGATGTTGAACAACCGCCTGTACTCCGCCTGCTGAGGATCAACTGCCAGCACCCGACGAAGCACGATGGCGCTGGCCATGTTTAGCGACAACAGCAAGATCACGCCCCATAGCGTCAGTGTCACAACAAGTCCCCAAGGGAAAACTATTGGAGCGCTTGCCGCAATTAGAACAAACCCCATCGTGGAGATAATGACGACCGACCGGCGGTGGTTTCTTTTTATCTCCAACCAAAACGGTATCGTATGCAACCCGCTAGAGGATCGCGAACTTGCACTCATGCCGGTCATTGGGAAACTCTACTACCCACCAGATTTTTTTGCTCTCGCCTTGACCCACTTGTGGCCGCAAAACTTGCATGATCGATGTTCATCGTAATAGGTCATGACATAGTGCCGTTGCACCGGTCTTTCTGATGTGCCAGTCATGTTTCCTTCGCGGTCACGATGCGTAATTCTTTCCTGCACGGTGTCGTATCCTTCACTCTTGCCGGTGACAACACGGCTCAAGACTTCGGCTGCCCACATTCGTTTGCAGCTTGGACATTTGTTCGTAAGGCCATGGAAACAGATCGCACCGCTAAGAACCGCAACCGCGATGGCGCTCAGATAGACATATTCAAATAGATCGTGCCACCATCTCTTCCGAGCAGCCTCCACTTCCGCCTGTGCAGAAGCCAACTGCCCCGACAGTGTTGCCTTATCCTTCTCGTATCTGCTGATTACCGCCTGCCGCAATTCCTCCCGCTGCATCGCACGTGGCTTTCCGATAACCGACTCTTTTGTCGCCAAGTCGGAAGAACATGTCGCCAGTTTCGCACCAAGTCTCGTGATTTGGGTCGTCAACGGTTCAGCTTGGTTTTTCAGCCCCTCCAGTTTCTCGCCATTTGCATAATCCCAATTGCGAAGTGCCAATTGGCACTGTTCCTTCGTCGAATCAAATGCTTTCTTGGCGCGACCAAGTTCATCGGCAGCAATCTGCGCGATATATTTATTTGCCAAGGTGACAAATTGCTTTGCAGCACTTGTTTTCGCCAATGCGGATGGAAACTGTTGAAACGTCATTGTTTGTATTTCGTAAAAAGGTTGACCGTATGGGGCCCGCTCGACAGCGGTTACTACAGTCATGCCGAGCGGTTCTCTGCTGTTAGAAGAGCGTGAATTACTTAATATGTCGCCAACGCGTACAGGCTCGTTAACGCTATCCTGTGTTGTGCTGTATTCAAATACTGTGAACCGAGCCACCTCCTCTACCAACGACAACATCCGTTGCTTCTTTTGGGTCTCATCAGCCCACTCCTGACTGCGTTCGCGCGCAATTTCTTCACGATAGTTCTCAGCGCGACGGTAAAGAGGGTATTCCCCATTTTTGGGTACCAGTTCAATCGAGAGGCTTTGAGACACGATTGAGTCGTTAATGAGTTTCGCGCCACCGGCAAGAGCTTCCGTCTCTTCCTGCTTGGTGACGGTTTCAACTTCTGAGAAAGATTTTTCGGCCTTGGCGATCTTTGCTCGGAAATCTTTTTCAATCGCCTCTCGTTCTTGCTGAAGCCGGTCGAGTTCTTTCAACAACGGCCCATTCTTGTCACTGAGTTCCGCTAGTTGTTTGTCCAAGTCAGCCGCTACTTGCTTCAACTGACCAGCCTCTGTCTTGAGCGCCGCAATCTTCGCGTCAAGATTCTGTTCAATCGCATCCAATTCCTTTTGTTTCTCAGCGTCCAAACTAGCGAGTTTCTTCTTAAGTTCGGCCACCTGACTTGAATCGGTGGCGAGTGTCAGTGGAACAAAAGCCAACATTCCAAATAAAAGCAGCCCTCTGACGATCTTGGTCATTGTGTGTTCTCCTTATGCAATTCTTCGCCAGCAAGCACATGGCCCCGGCTTTCCCCGTATTGTTTCAGAATAAGACCGGAGTCGACGTCCGGGTGCTGGTGGTTGCTGAACAACCCGCGTGATTAGGCCAGTCCTTGCGATCTGCTCGATTATTCGCGCGATCCTGCGGTGCATCTGTCTAGTCGTTTCATTCCGACGCGCGAAATGGATGTAGGCATCCGAAAACCTCCTGTCCTTAATCAATTGTTGAATCACGAAATGACTGTCGAAGATGCAGCCGACGGGAATAGCTCTGATAATTCTTCTTATAGCGCGTTGCATATACCTATCTACCTTTCTGATTTGTATTTTTGGCCGGGCGGAGTTTGTCACGCTCCGCCCGGCCTGACTTCGTTACTGATAGGAAATTGCTTTTCAGAGGGGCTTCGCATCGGCGACAGCAGGGGGGTTAACGCGTTGCGTTCGCGCGCAGGCAAAGCCTTGAATTTCTTGACAAGCCGTTCGATGGCATCGTACGTAGTTTGGGGAGGCACAAGTGGATTCATGGGATTATCCTGACAATTGTTACGCAAGGCTTTTGTTGAGCGAGCGGCTCGCTCGCAACGGGCAAGCTGCCCGCGCTACAGCAACGCGTAACATCAACTGGTAATTCCAGTATAACTGAACTGATAGGAAATTGCTTTTCAGAGGGGCTTCGCATCGGCGACAGCAGGGGGGTTAAAACGCTGGAGATTACGTTGACGGAGACGCAAGGCACGTTGCGCGCGGTGTACGAAATCCACCGGTGAAATGTTGGCCGGAACATTACCGGAACATAAAACGCTGGCGGGATTGTAAAATGAAATTATACTGTGCCGACATTACAGGAGTACCATGACGAAAAATTTTGGACGACGAAGTTTTCTGAAGAAATCCATCGGCGCAGCGCTGGCGGGGCCGTTGGTGATGAGCCTTGAGGAACGGGCGTTGCTCGCGCAAACGGCGTCGCCCGCGTCGCCGAAGTTTCCGGTGAAGCAAGGCACGATGCCGAGCGGCAAGATCGGCAGGGTCAATGTGGGCCGGTTGATTTGCGGCGGCAATCTGATCGGCGGTTTCGCGCACAGCCGGGATTTGACGTACGTGTCGCCGTTGCTGAAACATTATTTCACCGACGAGAAAATCATGGAGACGTGGGCGTTGTGCGAGGAGCACGGTGTGAATACGATGGTGGCGTCGTTCAGCAGCCCGCACTCGGCGGAGGTGTACCGGAAGTACGCGAAGCTCGGCGGCAAGATCCAGTACATCGCGCAGATCAATCCCGACGAGAACAATCTCGACACGGTGGTGAGCCAGGCGGCGGACAGCGGCGCGGTCGGCGCGTTTTTGCTCGGTAACATCGGCGATCTCTGGGTGCGGCAGGGACACATTGCGCGCGTCGGCGCGCTCATTGATGTGATCAAGGAGCACGGCCTCATCGCGGGCGTCGCGGGTCACGAGTTGCGGACGCCGCACGAGATTGAGAAGGCCGGTATCCAGCCGGATTTTTATGTGAAGACGCTTCACACCGCCAATTACTGGTCGCATCAGCGTCCCGACCAGACGAAGGAGGTCATTGATAATTACGCGACGGACAATTATTGGTGCCGCGAGCCGAAGGAGACGATCGAGTTCATGGCGACGGTGAAACGCCCGTGGATCGCGTACAAGGTTCTTGCCGCAGGCGCGATTCGTCCGCGCGAGGGATTCCAATACGCGTTCGCCAACGGCGCGGATTTCGCGCTCGTCGGCATGTTCGATTTTCAGGTCCGCGAAGACGTCGAGATCGCCACCGCGATCATCGCGCAGCAACAGAAACGCGCGCGCGCGTGGATAGCGTGACCGGAAAGGTAAAATCATGAGACTGTTACTCGGAGTTTTATTGTTGGTTGCCGCCGTCGCCGTCGCGCAGGAACGTTCGCCCGTCGCACCGGGGGCGCAACTGGAAAAAGTTTCCGGCGAGTTCAAGTTCACCGAAGGCCCGACGACCGACGCCGACGGCGATGTTTATTTCACCGACCAGCCGAACGACCGGATCATGAAATGGAGCGTGGACGGCAAGATCACGACATTTCTGCAACCGTGCGGCCGCAGCAACGGCCTCTGCTTCGACCCGCAGGGCCAACTCTGGGCGTGCGCCGACGAGAAGAACGAGTTGTGGCGCATTGATGTCGCCACCAAAAAAATCGAAGCCGTCCTCAAGGAGCGCGAGGGGAAATTATTCAACGGCCCGAACGATGTCTGGTGCCGTCCGCAAGGCGGATTGTATTTTACCGATCCCTGTTACAAGCGTCCGTACTGGAAACACCGCGACCCGCAGCGGCAATTACCGGAGATTGTTTATTTTCTTTCCGCCGCCGGTAAGCTCAGCGTCGCCGACGCTGATTTCAAACAGCCGAACGGCCTCGTCGGCACGCCTGACGGCAAAACGCTTTACGTCGCCGACATCGGCGGCAAGAAAACGTACGCGTACGACATTCAGCCCGACGGCGCGCTGACGAATCGGCGATTGTTTTACTGATAGGAAATTGCTTTTCAGAGGGGCTTCGCATCGGCGACAGCAGGGGGGTTAATCGTACATCACGACCTTGAAGCCGGGACGGGAAAGCCGTTCGAGGTCGCGCGGTGTGAGACGGGCCACAGCATCGATGATCTCCGAGTCGAGCGTGGTGTAGTCCCACCAGTCCGGCGAAATCGAACTCAGTTTACGAGCCATGCGACCGTTTCCTTTCCAGGCAGTTCCTGCCGAGCGCCTCGCGCAACGGATCGGCATCCTCGGTGCAGTAGCCGTAATGCAGACGCCGACGCCATCCCTCGGCATGCGCGAACCGTCGCGACCACCGTCCGAGTTCGCGCGAGAACTGTTCCATTGTGGCAAGGTACTGGTTCATCTTCTGCGTTTCCGCCAGCCAATCCTGCTGGCTCCGATGCGCGGCCAGCGCTGTCTTCTTCGACGTAAACACCGCCGTTGTGTTCACGAACAAATCGGGCAGGACGCGATGTCGCAACGGATCGCACAGACCGTGCGGCATGGCATGGTAGATCGTCACGTCGCCCGGTGTCGGAGTGCGGCGCGGCGTGGTCCGGTAGTTGTTCATCCCGCGCACAAACGCCGCCGACACGGCCAACCGGCAGGTATTGGTGTGGTCTTCCATGTAATCCTGCGGCGATGGCACCAGCAGAATCGTCGGCCCGACTTCGCGAATCACCGCCGCCAGCCGGCGCAGCGTCTTGTCCTCGTAGTAAATCTCCATGTCGTCCACGAGACTCGGATGAAACATCGCGCCGAGCAATCGCGCGGCAGCTTGCGCTTCGCGGCGTCGGATGACGCGCAGCTTTGCGGGTGGATAGACCTGACTGCCGCAGGAACCGGTGGAGAGATTCATGTAGTGCGTCTTGTAGCCGGCTTGTTTCAAGAGCAGCAGTGTCCCGCCCATCATGAACTCGATGTCATCCGGATGGGCGCCGATGGCCATGGCGACGCGTTGGCTCATGGCGCGCATCCTGCCACGGTTGGAGCGGAGGTGCAAGACTGTCCAACGCATCCGGAACAAATCCGGAACATGACACGGCGGGCTACGGCTTGGCGTGTTCCTTGAAAAACTTCACGATGGCAGCCGGGGCGTCCTTGTGAAACGTGTGCGTGCCGGGATGGATGAACGCGACGACGGGAGCGCCGAGCTTCGACGGGTAGAGCGTACAGAATTTCACGTCACCCCACGGCTGGCCGTCGCCGCACTGGTTGAGCTTGAGGATCGTGTCGATTGTCAGTTTCTGCCACGTGAACTTGACGAGCGGGTCGTTTTCGCCAGCAACGTGGAGCATGGGTTTGGGTTTGAGTTTCGGCAGCAACGCGGGCGTGATTGAGGCGGCGGACGGGCCGAAGGCGGCGAACTTCTCGCCGCGCATGGCCCAGAGCAGGTAGGTGAAGGCGCCACCGTTGGAATGGCCGGTGGAGTAGATGCGCTTGTCGTCCACTTTGTAATCCTGTTGGAGGTTGGCGAGGATGGCATCGAAGAATTTTAAGTCGCGATCGCCTTCGGCGCCGGGACCGTGTTGCCAACCGGACCGTTCGCCTTTGGGGTCGGTCAGGCGGCCAGGCGTTTTGAGTCCTTGCGGATAGACGACAATCGCCTCCGGCCAGCGGGTGTGCATGGCAAACGAACGAGCGGCGTTGTTCATGCTGCCGCCGTGTCCGTGAAACACGAAGACAAGCGGCGCAGCCACGGTCTTCGCCGTGGCAGGCGCGTACACGAGCGCCTCACGCGTGACGCCGTCAACCGTCCATTCCCGATGGACGGACGTGTCGGCGGCACGGACGGCGGAAGCCGCTGCCAGCAGGATGAAGAGCAAGATGTTCTTGAGTGTCATGTGTGGATCAACGGTTCACGTTACTGATAGGAAATTGCTTTTCAGAGGGGCTTCGCATCGGCGACAGCAGGGGGGTTAGAAGAACATGTAACTATATCGTATCTTTAACGATTTCAATCTCCTCAATTTCCCTTAAAAACAAAAAAGTATCATCGTTGTTATGTTTGTTTCTAACAACAAACTGATAGGAAATTGCTTTTCAGAGGGGCTTCGCATCGGCGACAGCAGGGGGGTTAATAAGCAGAGCTCGAGTTTCAACAGTTCGCTCCGAATGACCCAGCGATCCAGACGATACATGATTTACTTCTTGATTCCCCATAGAAGTTCACCTTTGGTACAAACTTCAAATCCATGATGTTTAAGAAGCCTGTTTAGTTCCTCTTTTTCCCGTCCCTCCTTTTCGTGAACCTCCATGATAATACGCGAAATTCTATTCCAGATATCTTCAGGAGCCGCTTCCAAAGTCTCATATTCTGCACCTTCCACATCAACCTTTAGAAGGTCACAGGATACAATTCGTCCCAATTCGAAAACCTCAGCCAACGTGAGCACGGGAACCTGTATTGTTTCAATCCTCTTCGCGTCTTCAGGAATTCGAACTTGCACCATGGGCTCACCGGTGTCTGAATACCAGATCGTAATCGGGATCTGCTGTCCGCTACAGCCTCCAATCGCTGCTTGGATAACCTGGATGTTCTTTAGGTTATTCCGGGTTGCGTTATTTTTAAGAACTTCAACGTAAACTGGAACTGGCTCAACCGCGATTACACGCACTGTCTTATCTGCCCAAGCTGCTTGAAGCGTATAGAAACCCATGTTGGCCCCCAGATCCACAACAGTCCAGTTTTTGCGAGGGACAAAAGCCCGTGTTGGTTGGTAGCACTTAGCGACATAGATTTCGGGAAACAATAACCTATACCCAGCGTAACCTCCTCCAACCATGCCGATCTCTAACCCATCTCGAAAACGTAGTGGAATTGTATGCGTAATCAACTGATAGGAAATTGCTTTTCAGAGGGGCTTCGCATCGGCGACAGCAGGGGGGTTAGTCGCCGGCTGGATGAGTATCTGAAGTCCGTGAACGCCCAGATGCCGACGCCCAATCCGAATTACGATCCGAGCAAGCCCAGCGAGACAACTTCGCGCGAAGGCAAACGTAAGAAGGACCGTCAATGATTCGACTGCGAATGCAGGAAATCACGCTGACGGGAAATTGTGCTCCGTCGTGACTACATCCACGTCGGGCTAACCCTTGAGATGTTGTCCGCGCGGTTTTGGTACGGGACGCGGCACCTCTTCGTGGATCCACCGATGCATGATCTCTCCATACTGCAGACTTAATATCACACCCAGTATCACCATGCTCACAATCGCCAAGCTGAACACGATGTAGCCGGAATAATCGTGGTAAATTCTCATTGCCCAGTCCGAACCGAATCCTTGCGCCACCAACGCCACCGTCGTGATCCGCGCCACATTCCCTAGCACCGCCAACGGAATGCTCGACAAAAACAACACCCATTTCTTCCATCCCGCGTCCATCGTCACGTACCCGTACAACGACGTCAGCGCCATCAACGCCACCAGCGAACGGATCCCGCTGCACGGATCCGCCACGTCCAACGCCGCAAACCGCCTCGATTGCGACAGAATTCCCGTGCCGTTCTGGTACACATCCAGCCCCAGCACCTTCAACAACCCCGTCGAAATGTCCGCCACAAACATCCGCAACGGAAACGAAATGTACGGCTCCAGAAAGTTCAACGGAATCATGAACACCAGAAACACACACGGAAACCACAACGCCCGCGCCCATTTCCAGCCGCACACATATAGAATCAACCCGAACACCAGCACGACCAGCGATGACGCCGCCAACCGCGCATTCGCGCCGCGCACGCCGAGCCAGTAAATCATCGCCGCCACCACGATCACGAACAAACCCGACTGTGCCGGCTCCAATTCCATGTACACCAGTTTCCGTCGCCACAACCACACAAACAAACCCGCCGCGATGATCGGCACCACGTACCCGTGTGCGTACTCGCCGCCGCGACCCCAGTACGCGAACAACCATCCCATCACCGATGTCGGCACCACACCCAGCGCACACGCCTTGCTGATCCCGTATGCGTACACCACCAACGCCGACACCACAACCACCAGCGCCAATTGCGGCGCGTCCATCACCGGTGATTTTTTTTTCTGTTCAACGCTCATGCTGTTTCACTGAAACTCAAACACACTCCACCCCCCCGCACCTACTGATAGGAAATTGCTTTTCAGAGGGGCTTCGCATCGGCGACAGCAGGGGGGTTATTTTCGCACTCGAAGACGGAACAGTCTTTCGCGGTATCGGTTTTGGCGCAAAAACCACAGCTTGTGGTGAGGCAGTTTTCAATACTTCCATGACTGG
>CAIKAP010000219.1 GCA_903825435.1 uncultured Verrucomicrobiota bacterium | reverse complement strand
TCTTGCGCAGCGTCACCGGGTCGAGTTTGCCGATGTAATGCAGGTAGAGCAGGTACTCCGACTCCAGAATCGTGTCGCCTTCCAGTTCCGCGCACCAATGCCCGTCAGTGGCTTGCCGGCCAAGCAACCACTCTTGCGCATCGGCAATCGCCGTCGTCAACCGCTCCTGCAAACCTAGCGGCGAATATGCAATCTTAGATTCGATCATGAAAAATCGGTAAGTCCCTTGGAATGTGTTTTGAGAATAGACAATTTACCAACAAAGTAAAGCCTTCTACGATGTGTGTGAAACAATCGCGGCGTTGGGAAGATTTGGCGGTACCGTCAAAAAATGATATGTTCTAGGCGACGCGACAGAATAGCTCGACTAGTCATCGAGCGGACGTTCTATGGAAAACTAGGATAATGAACGACTCGGCTAATAAATTGGAGACATGCATGAAAGCAACCAACCGAATGATTGAATTTACCACCCACTGGCTGCGGCCAGCTTTCGTTGCCTGCACGCTGGTAAGCCTAGTGGCTCTGTCGGCGCCGGTGGCGGATGTGAAACCGGCTGTTGACCCGCAGGCGGATGCATTGCTGCGACGCATGGGCGATTATCTGGGGCAGGCGCCGTTCTTCTCGGTCAACGCCGAAGTCTGGCAGGATATCCAAATGGGATCGGGACAGCAGGTCCAGGCGGGCCGGCAGGTGGAATTGCAGGTGCGGCGCCCCGATCGGTTCCATGCGGAGGTGCATTCCACCCGTCGCAATCGCGAACTGTTCTACGACGGGAAGTCAATCACCCTCCTCAACCGCGTCCAAAATTTCTACGGCAGTATTCCCGCCCCCGCGACACTCGACGAAGCTCTTGATGTCGCCAGTGAGCGCTTTGGCCTCACGATGCCGCTGGAAGACATCATCGTCAGCGATCCTTACAAGAGCGCGATGAGCAAGGTGGTTTCCGGGGTTCACATCGGGCCAGTCGCGGTGCTGGGCGTGCAATGCGACCATCTGGCTTTTTCCCTCGGGAAAGTCGATTGGCAGATTTGGATCGAACAAGGAGCGCGGCCGGTGCCGCGAAAAATCGTCATCACCTACAAGGACGAAGAAGGCACGCCGGAATACACGGCGATTTTCTCCAATTGGGATTTTCAAACCAAACTGTCGGATTTCCTGTTCAACTTCGAGCCGCCGGCCGGCACTACGAAAATCAGTGTGGAAGAGATCAAGAGTAAGAATCAGGCGCACAAAGATGGAGGTAAATAACCATGCGAATCACCAAACTTCCTTCTATTAAAAATATCTGCTTTGGCCTGTTGGCGTTACTCGTGAGTTTGCCGTTGATTTATGCGCAACGTTCGCAACCGTCCGATCGGGGTGACCGGAGCGACCGCGGTGGGGAGCGAAGCGCACCCGCCGCCAGGAGCGCGCCAGCACCACGAGTCGAACCTGTGCGCGCGCCAATGGAACACGCGCCGGCCTCGGTGGATCGTTCCAACCACGGAAGCATCCGTCATTTCGACACGCATGTCGTCGAACGCCCGCCCGTTGAGCATCGCGAGATTGATGTACATCACGAGGTTGATATGCACCGAGGGATTATCGCTCATCGCGACGTGGATGTGGATTTCCATCAGCCGCGGTACTGGCACGGCTTTGCGTTTGGTGCCAGGTTCCACACCTTACGGGGTGGCGGCTTGCGAATCTTCGTGGGCAACGCGCCGTACTTTTATGACGACGGCATTTTCTATCAACAGATCGGCGATGACTATCAGACGGTGTACCCGCCGGTCGGCGCG
>CAIKAP010000218.1 GCA_903825435.1 uncultured Verrucomicrobiota bacterium | reverse complement strand
CGCCGCTGGTATTGGTTGTCAGGGTAATGGAGATCAGCCCGGAAACCGCGAGGGTCTGCGTGTCGTTGGTGACGGCTGTAGAACCCACCACCAGAATGTTCGTGGTGCCGCCGCCGGCACCTCCGCCGCCCCCCTTCGGCAATCCTTCGTTTCACTCAGGACGGTGGCTCACTCAGGGTGACAACAACGGACAGACAAGGCTGTTGCCGGGATGCGGCCACGACGGAGCGTGGCCCTCCAAATGAACTGTGTTGCAGCATTAGCGGGTTGCCTTTTCGGGTGTTGTGGGCTAACTACTTTCCTCACAGAAGGGAGGCTTCGTGCATGAACGTTGAGTTGCTGGCGCGGGCGCAGTTCGCGCTGACGGTGATGTTCCATTATTTGTTTCCGCCGTTGACCATTGGGCTGGGTGGGATTCTGGTCATCATGGAGATGCTCTATCTCAAGACCCGCAATCCAGAATATGAGGCGATGGCGAAGTTTTGGACGAAGGTGTTCGCCTTGAACTTCGCGCTCGGCGTCGCCACCGGTATCGTGATGGAGTTCCAATTTGGCACGAATTGGGCGACCTACTCGCGTTTCGTCGGTGATGTGTTTGGCTCGCCGCTGGCGGCGGAGGGCGTGTTTGCGTTCTTCCTCGAATCGAGTTTCCTGGCGGTGCTGGTGTTCGGCTGGAACCGGGTTTCGCCACGGATGCATTTCTTCGCCACTTGCATGGTGGCGCTGGGTGCGACGCTCTCGGCCGCGTGGATCGTGGTCGCCAACTCCTGGCAACAGACTCCCGCCGGGTTCCACATTGTGGGTGAGGGGTTGAAGGCGCGCGCGGAGATTACGGATTTCTGGGCAATGGTGTTTAATCCGTCGAGCGTGATCCGCCTGACGCACACGGTGATCGGAGCTTATGTGCTGGCGGCGTTTTTTGTGATGGGCGTGTCGGCCTGGTACCTTCTCCGCAGGCGGCATGTGGAATTCGCGAGGCGCTGCTTTACCATCGCGGCGGTGGTGGGCCTGCTCGCTTCATTGGCCGCGGCGTGGTCGGGCGACGTACACGGCCGCCAGGTGGCGCGCACGCAGCCGGTGAAACTGGCCGCGATGGAGGCGATCTTTGAAACTCGGAACGAACCGACGCCGCTGTATGTGTTCGGGATTCCCGACGCGGAAGCGCGCAAGGTTCAAATGGGACTGGCGATTCCCGGCGGCGTGAGCTTCTTGGTGCACCACGATTTCAAGACGCCGGTGCCGGGATTGGACAAGGTGCCGCGGTCAGACTGGCCGCCGGTGGCGCTGACGTTTACGTCGTTTCGCCTGATGGTGGGAATGGGATTCCTGTTTGTCGCATTGACGGCAATTGGGGCGTTTTTCCGCTGGCGCGGGACTCTGTTTGAGAAACGGTGGCTGTTGTGGGTGTTTGTGCTGGCGGTGCCGCTGCCGTACATCGCCAACCAGCTCGGATGGATCGCCGCGGAGGTAGGCCGGCAGCCGTGGGTGGTGTACGGCTTGTTGCGCACCGGCGACGCGCTTTCCAAGGTCGTGGCCGCCAACCAAGTGCTGTACTCGCTGGTGATGTTCGGCGTCATTTACCTCGCGCTGTTTGCGCTGTGGCTGTACGTCCTCCTAGAGAAGATCCAACAAGGCCCTGAACCGGTGACAGGAGGCGCGCAATGAACTTGAACGAGCTATGGTTCCTGTTGCTGGGGGTGTTGCTGGCTGGCTACGCCATCCTCGATGGATTCGATCTCGGCACCGGCATCCTGCACTTGGCGGCGCGCAAGGACGAACACCGCCGCGTCCTGATGAATGCGATCGGGCCGGTCTGGGACGGCAATGAGGTGTGGCTGCTGACGTTTGGCGGGGCGCTGTTCGCGGCGTTCCCGAACGCGTATGCGACGGTGTTTTCCGGGTTCTACACGGCGTTCATGCTGCTGTTGTTCGCGCTGATTTTCCGCGCCGTCTCGATGGAGTTTCGGAGCAAACGCGAGTCGCCCGCCTGGCGGCGGTTGTGGGACACGGGCTTCTGTGTCAGCAGCGCGACGGCGACGTTGCTGTTCGGCGTGGCGGTCGGCAACGCGTTGCTCGGCCTGCCCATCGGACCCGACATGGAATATCACGGCCGGCTGTTGCGCCTGTTGAAGCCGTATGCGCTGCTGACCGGGCTGTTCACGGTGGCGCTGTTTGCCATGCACGGCGCGCTCTATCTCGGCATGAAGACGGAAGGCGAGTTGCAGCAGCAGGTCCGCCGCTGGGCGTGGAAGGCGCTCGCGGCGGTGGCGGTGTTGTATCTGGCGGTCACGGCGTACTCGGTGTTGGCGGTGCCGCTGGCCACGCGGAATTTCTCGCGTCATCCGTGGCTGTGGGTTCTGGTCGCCGTGAATGTTCTGGCCCTGCTCAACATCGTCCGTACCCTGCGCGCGGACTGTTGGGGGCAGGCTTTTCTCTCGTCGAGCCTTGTTATTCTCAGTCTGGTGGGATTGTTCGGGGCGGCGTTGTTCCCCGAGCTGGTGCATTCATCGTTAAACTCCGCCTGGAGTCTCGACATCTATAATGCCGCCTCGACCGCGAAGACATTGGCGATCATGGCCGTCATCGCCCTGATCGGTATGCCGCTGGTGTTGATTTACACGTGCGTGATTTACCGGGTGTTTCGTGGTAAAGTCCAGGTGGATAAGTTCGGCTATTGAACGACTCGTCAACCAAACAGGAGGAGAGCATGGATATCCTGATCCAAGCGAATGGGGTTACGCTCACCGATGACCTCAAAGCAACCATAGAAGAGAAGATCTCGCACGTCGAACAACTCGCGCCTCGCACCGTGCGAACGCGGGTCCGTGTTCGCAAAGTCAGCGCCCACCCCTCCGGGCGCCAGTACAGCGTGCGCATACTTTGTGAGATTCCCGGCGCAGACCTCAGCGCCGAGGAGAGCGGCGCCGACGTGTTGAGCGCGCTCGATGTCGTCACCTCCAAAATCGAGCGACGACTCCGCAAACGCAAAACCGAGCGCCTCGCCCGCCGCGTGCGCGGCCCGCGGGCCAAGGAAAAAATCTAGTTCTCCGCGGAGTGCAGTCCGCCGGGCGCGGCGCGGAACTCCAGCACGCTGCACTCCGGATCATCGGGGCGTGGCACGGGACAGTTCCACATGCAGACGCCGCAGTGAATGCATTTCTCGCGGTCGAACACCGGCACGCCCTTCTCACCCGGCGTGATGGCTTGACCAGAACAGGCCTCGATGCAAATCTTCGTGCCGCATTGCTCGCAAAGATTCGGATACAAAAATACAACGTGATCGGCATACCCTGCCGGTGCCTGAACCTTGCCGCCCATCAACAGTGCGTCCTGATGTGACACGAGCAGTTTGCCGTCGTACGGAATCGCCGGCCAGCCGGCGCAGTCCATCAACGCGTTATGCGCGCTGATGCCATTGGCTATGCATTCCTGCCGGATCTTCTCGATCTCGGAGAGCGAAATCCGGTTCTGGTAATACGCGGCAAGACTCGGCGTGTGCTCCGCCGGCGAACGCGGCTCGACAGGTGCATGTAGCTTGCCCTTCGTCGCGCCGGCCAACGCCATACCGAGCAAACCGGTCACAAAACCCTTGTGGAACCCATCGCGCGCGCGTTCGGCAGCGCACGCTTCTTCCTCGACCCAACTGGCTCGACGTCGGCGCACGTAAGTCGCTTCGAGATTCTCTTTGCTAAAAGGTCTCTTTTCTTTGAGCAGTTCGACCACGGCTTCGCCGAGCATGGTGCCAGTCGCCCACGCTTCGTCCACGCCGGAGCCGGTGAGAACGTTCGTGCTTCCGGAACCTTCGCCAATGCGTGCGTAACCGTTGCCGGCGAGATGCGGTTCGCCGCGGCGGCCGGATTCGCCGAGCGTCTTCGCGCCCCACGAGCGGAGCGTGCCGCCGTTGAGATGCTGCCAGAGATACGGATGCAACATCCAATGCTGCAAATACCGGTACGCGGTGCGCACCGGCGAGTCGAACCACGACGGCACGAAAATCCCAAGCGACGCGACGCGATCCGGATAAACGTAGAGGAACCCGAAAATTTCCGACTCAGGATAACCAAGCGTGTGAATCACCGTGCCGGGTTCGAGCGTGCAATTCTCCGGTAGATTGACGACGAACTTCATCCCGATGGCCCAGTCGCGCGTGTGATGATGCTCCGGCATGCCGAACTTCTGGTCGAGCTGTCGTCCGATAGGACCGACCGGACCATCCGCGACGACTGTGAGCGCCGCACGGATGTCCATGCCCGGCATCTCGCCTTGATCCACCAGCCGCACGCCGTTCACCTTGTCGTCTACGATGAGCGGTTCCGCCGCCGGTGTGCCGGGCCAGATTTGCACGGCGCCGGTGCTCATCAATTGTGAACCAACCCATTGATTGAACTGACCGATGGAAGTGACAAAGCCGCCGTGTTTCTGCAAGTACGGCGGAATGTAGGGGAACTCGATGGCAAAATTCTTACCGAAACAAAACCGTAACATTTTGTCGGTCACACGCACCGTCGTGGAGCGCCGGCTCGCGCCGACAGGATCGAGTAGGTAAATAACTTTCTCCTGTTTGACCGGCGCGCAGGTCGGAATCTGAGACGAATCGAATTGCGGAAACGATTCACGGATGGCGCGCGCACACGTGACTACACCGGAAACACCAAAACCGATGTCGTCGGCGCGTTCGTAACAAATGACTTGTGGCATCGTGCCGTCAGGAAGCGGCAACTGACGCGCCAACGTCGTCAGGAACCCGCCGGCAGCGGGGCCGAAGCCGACGCAGACAATGTCCACGTCCAAGCTCTGTCGTTGTGGAGTGTCGCTCACTCTAGAAGTGATGAGTCCAGCGGAGAATAAAACGCTGGCCTTCGGTCCGGTTCACGGCGCCGAGTTCCTGATAGAAGTTGAAGAAGATGTGATCGTTCTGGGAGAAGCTGTAGAGCACGCCCGGTCCGATGCCGAGGACTTCTTCGCGGGTGTTAGGGATGTTGGCGCCGTTGGCTTTCATGTCGGTGATCTGCTTGAGGTAGTAGCCGTTGATGCCGAGGCGCAAGTGCCTGTCAATGACCTCGTACTCGGTGGCAAAGTTGATGTGAATAGCTTGTCCAGCTTGCGCCGTGCTGGCGCCGGCGACGTCGGTATTCTCGTCGTTCCACAGATAGTGCAGGCGCCAGGAAATCGTCCACTTCGGCGTGAGGAACACAGTCGCGGCCCAGTAAGGATCAATCGAGAAGACATTACTGCCTTGGTTGAGGTTTTCGTTTCGGTTGTAACGGCCGGTCGGCAGCAACATCTGGAATTCGAATCGGTGCATGAAAATCGGGCCGTTCTTGCCCATGATCGGATCCCACTGGAGAAATGGACCGATCAAGATGTCGCCGATACCAAATTCGTTTGCTGAGAGTCCCGTCATTCCCGGATCGAGACTGAAATTCGCCACTGGCACAATCACGTCTACGCCCCATTTGCCGCCGAAAAACACTTTCTGGTTCGAGACGTACAGCCCCTGAAATAGGTTGGCGACAATGTCCACCTTCGGCGATGTCGGCAAGCTGTTGCCGTTGGCATCGGCGAATTTCTCAGCATGGTAATACATGAAGTAATCTTGGAAGTAAAATCCCGGTCCTGCCGGCGGGGCGCCGTCGAGGAAACCGGTAAAACCGAGATTGAGAAACGGCAGGTCGTAGGCGTGCGCTGAGTATAGCGCGATCAGAGTGAGTGTAACGATTTGGAGGAAACGTTTCATGGCAGTTCCTTTCAAGTTGTTTGTTTATTCGTCACGCAATTGGCCAGTGAGATATGCATCGTACGATGGCAGGTCCAGCAACCCGTGGCCGGAGAGGTTGAAGACAATGACACGCTTACGTCCTTCTTCGCGCGCCTGCAACGCCTCGTTGACCACAGCGCACACCGCATGTGCCGCCTCCGGTGCAGGTATGATGCCTTCGTTGCGGGCGAACAACATTGCCGCTTCGAATACTTTCGACTGCGGGTATGCCACCGCCTCGACCAAACCAAGATCGTGCGCGTGACTGACCGTCGGCGCCATGCCATGGTAACGAAGCCCACCCGCGTGAATCTTCGGCGGAATGAAATCATGGCCGAGGGTGTGCATCCACAACAGCGGTGTCGTCTGCGCCGTGTCGCCAAAATCGTAGCGCAATTCGCCTTTCGTCATCGAAGCGCATGAACTTGGCTCCACCGCAACGATCCGATATTTCTTACCTTCGACGATTTTCTTGCGAATAAACGGGAATGAGATCCCGGCAAAATTACTCCCGCCGCCGACGCAACCGATGACCACATCAGGCTCCTCGCCGGCAAGTTCCATTTGCTTGATGGTTTCCTGACCGATGACAGTCTGGTGCATGCAAACGTGATTGAGCAAGCTGACGAGCGAGTACTTCGTGTTCGGAGTCTTCATCGTGTCTTCGATGGCTTCGCTGATGGCGATGCCGAGACTGCCCGGACAATTCGGATCTTCCTTCTGTAACTTGCGACCGTACTCAGTCCGATTACTCGGGCTGGCGAACACTTCCGCGCCCCACGCCTGCATCATGAGCTTGCGATACGGCTTCTGTTCGAAACTGACCTTGACCATGTACACCGTGCATTCCAAACCAAACAGCCGGCACGCCAGTGCCAGCGAAGATCCCCACTGTCCCGCTCCCGTCTCTGTCGCAAGCCGCTTGGTACCGGCGAGCTTGTTGTAATATGCTTGTGCGACCGCTGTATTTGGTTTGTGACTACCCGCAGGACTGACGCCCTCGTACTTGTAATAAATGTGCGCCGGTGTTTGCAGCGCCTTCTCGAACCGCACCGCACGCAACAGCGGCGTGGGTCGCCACAACGTATAAATTTCCCGCACCGGTGCTGGAATTTCAATCCACCGCTCCGTCGACATTTCCTGCATGACCAGATTTTCTGGGAAAATTGCCGTCATCATATCCATCGAGATTGGCTGTTTCGTTCCCGGATGCAGCGGAGGTGGTAACGGTCTCGAAAAATCCGCTAAAATGTTATACCAGTGGCTTGGGATGTCTTTTTGTGTCAGCGTGAAATGTGTCGTTGTGCTCATGATGGAGCGAGTTTATAGCGAAGCTTTGTCGCCGCGTCAAATCCTCTTGAGCTAGTGATCAGATTGAACGAATGCGGCCCTCTGCTATACTGCATTTACATCTGGATAAAACAAACATGGAAGACACTATTGCTGCCATTTCAACCTCTCTTGGCGCGGGGGGGATCGCTATTGTCCGTGTATCTGGGCCAAACGCGTTGAACGTTGCGGATGCTGCGTTCTGTTCCTGTCACGGAAAGCCGTCTCAGTTTCCAACGCATAGCATCCGTTACGGCAGGATCGCACAGAATGGCGAGATCCTAGATCAGGTGATGCTTGCTGTATTTCGCGCCCCACATAGCTACACGACGGAAGATACAGTCGAAATCAATTGTCATGGCGGCGCGTTGACTGCACAGCGCATTCTTTCCTGCTGTCTGCAATATGGTGCACGTTTGGCTGAACCGGGCGAATTTACTAAGCGCGCATTTCTAAACGGAAGAATTGATCTTACGCAAGCCGAGGCGGTTATGGATTTGATATCGGCTCGGACACAGCGCGCTCAGGTTTTTGCTGCTCACGCACTGGAAGGACACTTATTCCGGCGTGTTGAGGCACTTCGCGAAAAAGTGGCCAACATCCTTGCGCATATCGAAGCTTACATTGATTTTCCTGAAGAAGATATTCAACCGGCTACGCGCCAGAAACTTGGTACAGATCTTGGGGAAAGTGTTTCCTTATTGCGGGAGCTACTCAGCACGGCTCGCGAGGGACGAATTTTGCGCGATGGAATACCTGTGGCGATTGTAGGGCGCCCTAATGTTGGCAAGTCCAGCCTTATGAACGCCCTTTTAGGACGTGATCGCTCCATCGTAACACCGGTTCCGGGTACAACGCGCGATTCCGTCGAAGATACGGTTACTATTAATGGATTTCCAATACGCTTGACAGATACAGCTGGTTATCGGAAGGCGCGTGGAGCGGTAGAATCTGAGGGCATTAAGCGCATGTTTAATGTACTTGCGCAAGCTGATGTGGTTCTACATGTCCTTGATACATCTCGACTACTATCTCCTTTGGATCTTGAGTTGACGCGTTTGTGCGGGTCAAAGGAAATCATACACGTTTACAACAAAACAGATCTACCCGGCAAATTGAAGCCTCAAACTGCTTTAAATGATATACATCGGGTTTATGTTT
This sequence comes from uncultured Verrucomicrobiota bacterium, assembly GCA_903825435.1. Classification (GTDB taxonomy): domain Bacteria; phylum Verrucomicrobiota; class Verrucomicrobiia; order Palsa-1439; family Palsa-1439; genus CAIKAP01. Next base: position 2,276 of record CAIKAP010000218.1, on the reverse strand, counting down.
CTGCCTTGTCCGGAATCGGCCTAGAGTCACTTCGAACTCTAATCAGGAAGATAATCAGTTCGGGCGCTGTCGGATTTACTGACTTAGATGTTGCGATTAATGAGCGTCATGCTTACGAATTATCTCAGGCATTGGTTCTACTAATAAATGCGGAGGAAGGTCAATCTATTGGTAAAGACTTGGCGCTTGTTTCCCAACATCTTCGACTTGGTTTAGACGCAATTGCTCGAGTTACTGGAAAGACAGTCGATGAGGATATCTTAGATCGCATCTTCAACACTTTCTGTATCGGAAAATAGCGTAACGTGTACACATATCAAAAGAATTATGATGTCATCATTGTTGGAGCCGGCCATGCTGGGGTGGAGGCCTCGCTGGCATCATCTAGGCTTGGGTGTCAAACATTGTTATTGACATCCAATTTAGATACTATCGCCAAGATGTCGTGCAACCCGGCCATTGGCGGGATGGCGAAAGGACATCTAGTCCGTGAAATAGATGCTGTTGGTGGAGAGATGGGATTGACCGCAGATCAAACGGGTATTCAGTTTAGAATGTTGAACATCAAGAAAGGACCATCAGTTTGGGCGCCGCGTGCCCAGTGTGATAAGAAAGCATATCAACTTCAGATGAAGCGGGTGGTTGAATATCAGCAAAATCTTACAGTTAAACAAGGCACAGTTGAGAAAGTTAACATCGCCACAGACGCGGTAATAGGTGTGACAACTAAGACACAAACACAATTCTTAAGCAAAGCAGTTATAGTAACAACTGGTACATTTCTACACGGATTAATCCATATTGGGGAGATAGAGTTCGGAGCAGGCCGGGCTGGTGAGCCAGCGGCAAACTGCCTATCCGAATGTCTGGAAAGAATCGGATTTGAAATTCATAGACTAAAAACAGGCACACCCCCAAGAGTACATGCAGCCACAATTGATTTCACGGCGATGCAGATTCAAGACGGAGATGTCTCACCGGCATATTTCTCGTACCGGACTCCGACCTCGTTCCACGTGGAACAGCTTCCATGTTTTATCACACATACCACAGAGAAAACACGGTCCATTATCAGAGAGAACCTACACCGTTCAGCTATGTACTCTGGGAGAATTCGCGGGGCCGGCCCTCGCTACTGTCCATCTATTGAAGATAAGATCGTCAAGTTTCCAGACAAACTGTACCATCAGATCTTCCTAGAGCCAGAGGGGCGACAAACAGCGGAGTATTATGTTAATGGTGCCTCAACTAGTCTTCCGGAAGATGTCCAACTCCAAGTAATCCGTTCTATTCGAGGGTTAGAGAATGCCGAGATTATGCGCCCAGCCTACGCCATTGAATATGATTACGCCCCACCACACCAACTTCACGGAACGCTGGAAACCAAGCTAGTTGAAGGTTTATATTTTGCCGGTCAGATCAACGGAACCTCTGGATATGAAGAGGCCGCTGCGCAAGGCGTGGCGGCCGGTATTAACGCGGCTCTCAAGGTGAAAGGTAGAGATCCGTGCCTTTTCACACGGGCGAACAGTTACATTGGCGTGATGATTGATGATCTTGTGACGAAGGGGACTGATGAGCCGTATCGTATGTTTACATCACGGGCTGAGTATAGACTTCAACTTCGTCAGGATAATGCCGATCTTCGTTTGACTCCTATTGGTCGTAACATTGGTCTGGTCGGCGACAAACAGTGGAAAATGTTCATCGCCAAGAAGATGTTGATTGAGTCAGAAATAGAACGTCTATATAATCTGCGCAATGGGGATATGACATACGCTGAAATCCTGCGGCGCCCCGAGGTGTCGTATGCTAATCTGGTGGTTTCTCGGAGAGATCTTCCTGTAGATGTACAACAACAGGTTGAAATTCAAATTAAATATGAAGGTTATATTGCACGCGATTTAGAGCAGATTCGACGGACTGCCTCCTTGGAGATGAAGCTCATTCCAGCTAATATTGATTATCACAAAATTAAGGCATTACGTTTCGAATCAAGGCAGAAGCTTAGTAAGGTTCGTCCGGATTCTATTGGGCAAGCATCTAGAATCCAAGGCGTTACACCATCTGATATTGCCGTACTTCTTGTTTGGCTTAAGAAACACAGATCTGATGATTCGCGAGACTGTGTGAAAAGTCTTCCGGTTTAGCAAGAAAGTAGATAGAATCGGCGCCAATCAAGGAGGCTTTGTGAGTTACATCGAAGGTGCTGATCGCCAACAAGCGTGGCTGTTGCCAGAACGGTTGGAAGACTATGTCCATACCGATAACCCGGT
>CAIKAP010000217.1 GCA_903825435.1 uncultured Verrucomicrobiota bacterium | reverse complement strand
TGTCGCAGGGGCTCGGATCCAAGATTCCAGTTGCGCTTCTTGTTCGGAGGTCATTGCCAGAGGCTGTGCCGAATCCCACATGCGGCTCAGTGTAGCATCACCAGCCACATTGTAAAGAGTTAACTGTTACACAACACTAGTGAACGTTATCATTGGCTACGGCGAATTGGTGCTGGCGAAGCTTGACCCGTCCAACCCGGTTTTTGGCCAGGTTAGCCAGATAAAGAAAGCTGGCGAGCGCGCTGCGAAGCTCACGCGCCAGTTGCTGGCGTTCAGCCGCAAACAAATCATCGATCCGAAGGTTCTCGACCTCAACGCCATAATCAACGACTTCCACGAAATGCTGCGTCGGCTGGTCCGTGAAGACATCGACATCACCCTCGCCTTGGCGCCGTCACTCGGTCGCATCAAGGTCGATCCCACCCAGATCGAACAAGTGATTACCAATATAGTCCTCAACGCCCGTGACGCCATGCCGCACGGCGGCAAGCTGACCATCGAGACCTGCAACGCCACGATCTACGAGAGCGATGTACGAAAGCACTCCGATGCGAAACCGGGCGAGTACATCCAACTGGCCATCCGTGATTCCGGTGTCGGCATGACCGATGAGGTCAAAGCCCGGTTGTTCGAGCCGTTCTTCACCACCAAGGGCGTCGGCCAAGGCACAGGCTTGGGGTTGGCAACCTGTTATGGCGTCGTCAAACAGAACGGCGGTCACATCGCCGTCGAAAGCGCTGTCGGTAAGGGAACGACCTTCCGTATCTACCTGCCGCGCGTCGCTGACCGGGTGAGCCGAACAGTTGGCGATGCCACGGTCGTATTGATGTCGGTGGGTCACGAAACAGTTCTGCTGGTCGACGACGATGAAGCGGTGCGCCAAATGGCCGAGTTGATGTTGACAAAACTCGGCTACCAAGTCCTCGTCGCCGGCAGCGGTGAAGCTGCATTAAATATCGCGAAGGCCAAGAACGGAGCAATCCATTTGTTGCTCACGGATGTCATCATGCCCAAGATGAGCGGCCAGCAGTTGGCCGGCGAATTGCGCAAGATGTATCCGAAGATCAAGATGCTGTTCGTGTCCGGCTACACCGCTGACGCCATTGTAAGCGATGGTGTGCTCGAACCCGGTGTGGCCTTTCTCCAGAAACCCTATTTATCATTTGCGCTCGCCTGCAAAGTGCGCGCAGTTCTAGACGCTTGATCGATTCTGTCACCATACGACAGCAGGCCCGCGTCTTGGGTTTCGACCTCTGCGGAATCACCACCGGAACAAAAACGGAACACGACGCTTCGTTTCGCCAGTGGCTTGCCGACGGTTGCCATGGCGAAATGCGTTATATGACTCGCCGACCAGATCCCGACCAACTCCTCCCCGGCGTCCGCTCCATCATCGTTGTCGGCCTGAACTATCACAACCCCGGCATCCCACACGTCGCTCGCTACGCTGCCGGGATGCGCGACTATCACGATGTAATGGGCGAGAAACTCAATGAGCTTGCTAAATTGGTGGATGGTGTCTGGTACGTTGACACCGGGCCGATTCTCGAACGCGACCTCACGCAGCGGGCCGGGCTTGGTTGGATTGGCAAACACACCAACCTCATCAACCGCCGGCTCGGCAACTGGCTGTTGCTCGGCGAAGTCCTGACGACCCGTGAACTCGTTCCCGACGCGCCGGAGCGCGGACACTGCGGCAGTTGTCGACGTTGTCTTGACGCATGCCCGACCGGGGCGATTACTGCGCCGTACCGTCTTGATGCCCGCCGGTGCATCAGTTACCTGACCATCGAGTTGAAAGGTTCGATCCCCGTCGAGTTGCGACCGCTCATTGGCGCCCGCGTCTTCGGCTGCGACGCTTGCCTCGAAGTTTGTCCGTGGAACCGGTTCGCTAGGCTCTCGACGATCGCGCCGCGCGCGTTGCCGCCGCTAACAGAGATGCTGGCGTGGACAGAACAGCAGTTCGCCGGTTACTTCCGTGGCACGCCGATGTTTCGGCTGAAGCGCGCCCGTTTCCTTCGGAACGTCTGCGTCGTGCTTGGTAACATCGGTGACAAGGCGGCGTTGCGCGCGCTGGCGCACGCGGTGCAGGACTCCGACGCGCTGGTGCGAGAACACGCCACGTGGGCCATCAACAAACTGGCGTAGCGGCGGCGGCGAATGATATAGTGTGTGGCAATGAAACTGCTCGGCTGGCTTTTGCGCGTGGTGGTGACTGCCATCGGCGCATCGTTGCGCTGGCGGATCGAGGATCCGTCGGGCCTGTTGGCGCGCACGCCGGCGGAGCCATTGATCTTCGCGTTCTGGCACAACCGGATCTTGATGCTGCCGTTCCTGTTCAAGAAGCATTGGAGCAAACGTAAACGCGACAAAATGGCGGTGTTGGTGAGCGCGAGTCAGGACGGCGAGAAGCTAGCACTGGTGCTGGAGCAGTTCGACTTGATCTGCGTGCGCGGCTCCAGCAGCCGGCGGGGGCGGCAGGCGTTGTTGGAGTTGACGAAGTTGGTGAAGGACGGCTACGACATCAGCATCACGCCGGATGGGCCGCGCGGGCCGAAGTATGCAGTGCAGGATGGAGTGATCGCGTTAGCGCAGGTGACGCAGGCGACCATCATGCCGGTGTCGTGGAGTGCGGAGCGAAAGTTTGTGTTTCGAAAGGCGTGGGACAATTTTCAGGTGCCGATGCCGTTTTCGCGAGCGGTGGTGCGAGTCGGCGAACCGATCACGGTGTCGCGCGAGGCGGATGGGGCGGAGCGTGAGAATAAAAGGCTTGAATTGGAGCGCGTTTTGCAGACCTTGTGTGAGAATTCACCGTAACTGAGGAGACAATCATGGCAACAAAACCTTTGGTGGGTATTCTGATGGGCAGCGATTCGGATTGGCCGACGATGAAGAAAGCGTCGGAGGCTTGCGCCGGATTTGGCATTGGCTGCGACGTGCGCGTGATGAGCGCGCATCGGACGCCGGATGACGTAGCGGAGTTCTCGCGTGAGGCCGCAGAGCGCGGCTTAAAGGTCATTATCGCGGGTGCAGGCGGCGCGGCGCATCTTGCGGGCGTGGTGGCGTCGTTCACAACGTTGCCGGTGATTGCGGTGCCGATTGAGACGAAAGTGGCGGGCGGATTGGATTCGCTGCTGGCGATGGTGCAGATGCCGAGCGGGGTGCCAGTGGCGACGGTGGCCATCGGCGGGGCGCACAATGCGGGCCTGCTGGCGGTGCAGATCATCGCGACCGGTGATGCAAAACTGGCCGAGCAACTGGTGGTATTCAAGGGCAGGTTGGTGGCAGAATCCCGCGCTAAGAACGAGAAGTTAAGATCATAGTTCTTTTTTTGAACGCTCCCGTAGGGGGGGGGTCAAATTCAACGGTGCGAGGTTTAAGACCAGTCGCTCACGACGCCTCCGGGCGGTGGCTGCGCTTCTCCTAGCCAGGCCTCACCCAGGTAGTCACCGCCTAACGTGAGCGACTGACCTCTTCGGAGCTTCCACCGTGTGGTTTGCGTTGCCGCCCGGTCTTCAGAAAGGCCGGGCGGTTTCTTTTACAGCCGCCCGGCGTCCTTGTAGTCGGCGTAATACTCCATGACGCGTTCAACGTAGCCCCGAACGCCCCGGTTCGGCAATTTTGCCAGGAACTGCGCGGCGGTCTGGCGTTGACCTTGCGGCGCCCAACGTAGAACCGTGCCGCGACCGGCATTGTACTCGGCCAGCACAAACGGCAGCGGATCGTCCACGGGCTGTTGGTGCCAGTAGGCAAACGCGTGGGCCAGCAGCCAAGCGCCGGCCTCAACATTGGGCCGCTCGTTCCAGAGTTGCGCCTCCGTCACGTTGATCAGCCGCGCCGTGCCTGGCATGACCTGCATCAAGCCCACCGCTCCGGTTTTGCTCCGGGCAAACGGATCGAAGCCGCTTTCCTGCCGCATGACGGCCTTGATGAGGAATTTGTCCACACCGTACTTCGTGGCAACCTGTTCGATAATCTGGTTGTAACGATGCTCGCGTACCAGCCAGCGAATATAAACGAACGCCATCGCACCGACTGCGCCAAGTATCAGCGCCAGCGCCAAAATACTGCCGGTTCGAGCCAATATGGATCGTGTTGGTGCCACGACAAGCAATATAGTAGAATCAGCACGGTATGAACCAGCGCATTCCACCGTCGGTGCCCCAGTCCGCTTCCGACTTCGCGTTTACGTCGCTGATGTGAAGCCGCCGTGCTCATTGGCGACGACTTGGCCATATTGACGCGCGACGGTGAAGTGTTCTTCGGTGGAGTAACGCCCTGCGCCGGTAAAGTGGAAGTCCTCCCCCATCCGTCAATCTCGCAAGAAGAATCCTTTTCCACGCTGGTCACCTACACTTCCGAATGAGTTGTCGTTGCCCGCCCCCGTAACAAAACCGGAACTTCACACCGTTCGACCTTTACGGCGAAGCAGTCAGAATCCATAGAACTCAGCAAATTCGACGGCATCCCAGTCGCTGCAATATCCTATTCACCAACCAACAGCGGTCATGCCAATGAAAATGCAAAGCTTGTTCATGTGCTAAATTTTAACTGCCTTACATCCCTTTCAAGATGCGGATTCCAAAGGCAGGTATAGGAAGAGGCGTATCGCTGTTCTTCGGCTTGACGTCGCTATTCTCAATCAAGTCGCGCAAGGCGGCATTGTGCCAAGAGGTGCCGGGTATATCGACTTGGATGTCCTGTTGCGACTCCGTCGTATTCATGGCCACAAGAATCCGATCCTTGCCACTTGTCCGAATAAAGCTCAGTATCCCGTGACGTGCGCGAAGATCGGTCAGCGTTCCCTGCCGCAGTGCCGGTTCCTTCTTTCGTAGGGCAATGAGCGTTCGCGTCCATTTCAGGCTGTTGGTTCGCGTTTCGTCAAGTGACGTGAAAAGCGCGCACGTCTCGTCAAATGCCATGGCTTGTTCATCGCCCGGATAAATAAAGGGAACCCGATTGACGGTGAGTATGAAGGCCATGGCCAGCCGTGTCCGTTCAACCGTCGGCTTCAAGGCCCATTGCGCAAAAGCTTCGTAATCGCCCAGTTGCACCACCATATTCGGCGGCTTCGGGTAGAACTTTTTACAGTTGTCCCAAAAGGCGATCATCTTGTTAGGTGATTCTCCTCGGCCCAACACCTTGCGCACCACGCCGAAACTAAAATCGTAGGCACTGTCGAAGCCGGTTTCCCTCAAGAACAACCCGATATCTTTCGGCGGAACGACCTCTTCCCCTAGCAGGAAGAAATCGCTAAACCCCGGGTCGCTACGGATCTCCGTGGTAAATCTCTTCCAGAACCCTATGGAATGCAATTGACACGAGTCCATGCGGAATCCGTCGCACTTATTCCTCCAGAATTTGCCAACACTGATCA
>CAIKAP010000216.1 GCA_903825435.1 uncultured Verrucomicrobiota bacterium | reverse complement strand
GGACTTCGCGCCAGTTTTGAATTGAATCAGGATGGTCACCGTTGGGTGAACGCCTCCGCCAGAGGCGACAGGATGGTTTCTCATAACAAAACCCATCCCATCTCAAACGGTGGCTTTCTACGCTACTGCATAGTTCCGGCTTAGAGCGGTTTCAGGACTTTCATGACATCGGCGTAAACCGCTTAGTGCCGCGCCTCCTAGTCGCTGTAGAATTGGCAACCCGCAGCCGACAGTCAGGATTTGTCGTACATAGCACCCTGTGGCGGTCGCAAGGTACACATTGCTTTCATCTGCCGCAATCGGTAGACGAGGTAAGCGACCACAAGGAGGTTAAGGCCAAGAACGCCCACAAGCGGCCCGGTGGTGCGATGAATTAGTTCGTGTATCTCCACAGGAATGAATAGCGATGTCAGGCAGATGGTTAGGTACGGTGCCCAGCGTTTTTCCAGCCATAGGCTGATGCCTTCGATGAACAGCTTCAACGAGTACACACTAGCCACAAGAAAGATCAACTCTAGGTTCCGCTCGTGCATGACGCCACGGTTGACGAGAAACTGGTGAATGAATCGGTGGTTACCGACAGCCCGTAGATGATTGATACCCCAACGCAACATGGGGTTGTGTTCTCCCGGAGGACAGTAGCCGTGCAGGCTCGCCAGCGCCCAGAGCGCCGCCACCACCAAGAAGACGCCGCGAACCAATTTTATGACGGCAATCAACAGGAAGCCAAGGTCATGATGCCGGTACCGAATTTTTTCCAAGATCGTCATTACTGTAATATTCATAGCGGATTCACCGGCGGACGGCAACTCGAACAAATAGTTCATTTTGGGCAGAACAAAGACGGAACACATTTCCGTCCTCTGGCTTCTGCATTGACCACGGGAATGGATATCGCTATAATTTTACATTATGACAATGCAAGCTTTCCCCAATATCTCACAGATCAAGTACGAAGGTCCGAAGTCGAAGAACCCACTTGCCTTCAAACACTACAACGCCGACCAGAAGATCGACGGCAAGACGATGAAGGACCATCTCCGCTTTGGCGTCGCTTACTGGCACACGTTCCGCGGCACGGGCAGCGACCCGTTCGGCCCCGGCACGGCGATCCGTCCGTGGGATGACGGCTCGAACTCTGTCGAGAACGCCCAGCGCCGGGTGCGCGTGGCGTTCGAGTTCATGGAGAAACTCGGCGCGCCGTTCTATTGTTTCCATGACCGCGACGTGGCGCCGGAAGGCAGGTCGCTGAAGGAGACGAACGCGAACCTCGACGCCGTCGTGAAGGTGCTCAAGCGCGAACAGCGCCGCACCGGCATCAAGCTGCTTTGGGGCACCGCGAATCTTTTCTCGAACCCGCGCTACGTTCACGGCGCGTCCACGACCTGCAACGCCGACGTGTTCGCGTTCGCCGGGGCGCAGGTGAAGAAGGCGCTTGAAGTCACCAAGGAACTCGGCGGCCAGGGTTACGTGTTCTGGGGCGGACGCGAAGGCTACTCGACGTTGCTCAACACAAACATGAAGCGGGAGCTGGATCATCTTGGGAAATTCCTGCACATGGCGGTGGATTACAAAAAGAAGATCGGATTCAAGGGCCAGTTCTACATCGAGCCGAAGCCGAAGGAGCCGACTAAACACCAGTACGACTCCGACGCCGCCGCCTGCCTGAATTTCCTGCGGCAGTACGACCTGCTCAACGATTTCAAGCTCAACATCGAGACGAACCACGCGACGCTTGCCGGGCACACGGTCCAGCATGACCTGTTGACCGCCGCGGCGGCCGGCGCGCTCGGCTCGGTTGATGCCAACGTCGGCGACGCAATGCTAGGATGGGACACCGACCAGTTCCCGACGGACATTTACCTGACAGCGCAGATCATGCTCGTCGTGCTCGACATGGGCGGCTTTAAGACCGGCGGCCTGAACTTCGACGCGAAGGTGCGCCGCGAAAGCTTCGAGCCGGTTGACCTGTTCCACGCGCACATCGGCGGCATGGACGCGTTTGCGCGCGGCCTGAAGATCGCCGCCGCGATCCGCAAGGACGGTCGCCTGGCGAAGTTCGTCCAGAAACGTTACGCCTCCTGGGACACCGGCATCGGCGCGAAGATCGAGAAGGGCCAAGTGGATTTCCGCGCGCTCGAAACCTACATGCTCGCCAAGGGCGAAGCCGCGCGCTGCGTCAGTGGCCGCCAGGAAATGCTCGAAAACCTGATCAACGAGTTTATCTGAACCGGTCCGCGTCGCCAACGACGCGCGCCGTTACAACGGAGTTGGTGACATGGATAGCGAATACAATGCCGTCACCGCGATGGGCGACGACGACCTGCGGGCAATTGACAGCCTCAAGGCCGCCTCGGCCCAGATCCGCGCCGAACTGGCCAAGGTCATCGTCGGCCAGGACGCGGTCGTTGACCAGATCCTGATGGCCATCTTCACCCGCAGCCACGCGCTGCTGGTTGGCGTGCCGGGCCTCGCGAAAACGCTGCTGGTCTCGACGCTGGCGCAAACGTTGCACCTGTCGTTCAAACGAATCCAGTTCACGCCCGACTTGATGCCGAGCGACATCACCGGCACCGAGGTCATCCATCAGGACCAATCCACCGGCGAGCGCCAGTTCCGGTTCCTGATGGGACCGATCTTCGCCAACATCATCCTCGCTGACGAAGTCAACCGTACCCCACCGAAGACGCAGGCCGCCATGCTCGAAGCAATGCAGGAACGCAAGATCAGCGTCGCCGGCACCGATTACACCTTGCCGGAACCGTTCTTCGTGTTGGCGACGCAGAACCCGATCGAACAGGAAGGAACCTATCCGTTGCCCGAGGCGCAGCTCGACCGGTTCCAGTTCATGATCATGGTGGACTACCCAAGTTCGCAGGAAGAACGCCTCATCATGAAAATGGCCACCGGTATCGGTGGCGAGAAACCGCACCCCGTCCTCACCGGCGAGGAGATTATCCGTCTGCAAACCGTCCTCCGACGGATGCCCGTGGCGGAACACATCTACGCTTACGCCGAGAAGATCGTCCGCGTCACGCGCCCGAAGACGCGCGAGGCGCTGGAATTTTGCAAGCGCTGGCTGACGTGGGGCGCCGGGCCGCGCGCCAGTTTGAATCTCATCCTCGCCGCGAAAGCCCGCGCGATTCTCAGCGGCCAGTACTACGTCAGTTGCGACGACGTGGCCGCCGTCGCGCCCCCGATCCTGCGCCACCGGCTCATCCCGAATTTCGCCGCGCAAAGCGAAGGAGTGACCTCCGACGACATCACCCGCAAGATCCTGGAGACGATTCCGAAGGACGAGAAACTGGATTAGGCAAAATCCTAAGCACTAAATCCTAAACAAATCCAAATGACCGAAATTCAAATGATCGACGCTGCGTTTAGGGTTTCCCGACATTCGGATTTGGAATTTGTTTTGTGCTTAGAGTTTAGGATTTAGGATTTTCGCCATGGCGTCCGTCCCCGCCAACAGCCTTCTCGACCCCGACGTCATTGCCCACGCCGAGATGCTCGGGCTGAAAGCGCGGGAGGTCGTCGAGGGCTACATGGCAGGCGAACACAAATCGCCCTATCGCGGCTTCGCCATCGAGTTCGCCCAGCACCGCGAGTACGTCCCCGGCGACGATCCGCGCCATCTCGACTGGAAAGTTCTTGGACGGACCGACCGCGCCTACATCAAACAGTACGAGCAAGACACCAACTTCGTCGCGCACATCCTTCTCGACGGCAGCGAGTCCATGAAATACGCCTCCGGCGATCTCTCGAAACTCCAGTACGCCAAGACCCTCGCCGCCTGTCTCTCCTACCTGATCATGCTCCAGCACGACGCCATCGCCGTCAACATCTTCGACGCCACCGTCCGCGAATCGCACCGGCGGACCGACAACCGCAACGCGCTCGTGAACATCCTCAACTCCATCGCCGCCTACCAGCCGCAGGCGCAGACCGACATCGGCAACGTCCTCCACGATCTCGCCGGCAAAGTCCGACGCCGCGGCATCGTTCTCGTCATCAGCGATCTTCTCGACGACGAAGACAACATCCTTCGCGGCATCCAGCATCTTCGTTTCGCGGGCCACGATGTCGTTGTCTTCCACGTGCTCGACCCGTATGAAATAGATTTTCCGATGAAAGGCACCGTCGAGCTCATCGGCCTCGAATACCAGCCGCGCGTCATCGCCCGGCCCGCCGAGCTGCGCAAGACCTACCTCGCCGAGTTTGAAGCGTACCGCACCCGCATCCGCGACGGCTGCCAGAAAAGCAAGACCCACTACGTCCTCGCCAACACCGCCCAGCCGCTCAGCGAGATGCTCTCGGGCTACCTCGCGTTCCGCCTCCACACCACGCGACGCTGAGGAGCGGCCATGTACTTCCTCAATCCCTTCCTCCTCTTCGGCGCCACCGCCATCAGCGTCCCGATCGTCATCCATCTCATCAACCGTCGCCGCATCCGGCGCACCGAGTGGGCCGCCATGCGGTTCCTCCGGGCCAGCATCGAGAAAAACGAACGCCGGCTCGAAATCGAAGATATCATTCTTCTCATCCTTCGCTGCCTGCTCCTCATCCTTCTCGCGCTCGCGCTCGCGCGGCCCACCGTGCGGCGCGGTCTCGGCGCGCTCGGCGGCGTCGGCCTGACGCCGTCCACCGCGTTGATCCTGCTCGACAATTCCTACAGCATGGGCGCGACCGACGGCGCACAATTGCGCCTCGACAAAGCCCGCAAAGCCGCCGAGGAAACTCTCGACACGCTGCCCGGCGGTTCCGCCGCCGCCCTCTGGCTCGTCTCCGACACCGCGCAGCCCGTCATTCCCGAACCGACACGCGACCTCAACCTTGTCCGCAAAATAATCCGCGAAGCGCGCCTCACCGACCACGGCAGCAACCTCCTCCCGTGCCTCCAGCGCGCCTACGAAAACCTCCGGAACAAAGCCGGAGCGCGAAAAGAACTTTACGTCATCACTGACGGCCAGGTCCTCGCGTGGCAACGCTGGTCCGACGTGCTCCAACTCCTCAACGACGCCAAGCGCAGCATCTGCACCCGCGTCATCATTGTCGGCGACAACGACGAACAGAACGTCGGCGTCAGCGACCTCCGCCTTGCCGGCGGTCTGCCGGCGTTAAATCAGCCACTTCGATTCGAAGTCCAAGTCACCAACTTCGGCCGCGAGGATCTTCGCGACGTGCGCGTCACACTCAGCGTCAACGGCGATCCGCCGAACGACGAAGGCGCCATCGAGTTTCTCCCCGCCGGGTCGGCAAAAAGCATCTCGCTCTTTGCCAAGCTCCGCACCGACGGTTTTCACGCCGTCACCGCGCGCCTCCCCGACGACCGTCTCGCCGCCGACAACCGGCACAGCGCCGTTGTCCACGCGATGAAAGAATTGCGCGTGCTGCTCGTGGACGGCACGCCCGGCCGCGACGCGCGCGAAAGCGGCGTCTTTTTTCTCCGCCAGGCACTCGTGCCGGTTTCGCCGGTCGAGGCGCCACAATATTTCATCAAGCCGATTGTCGTCACACCGTCGGAACTCCCGACCGCCCGGCTCGACGGCTACGATGTCGTCATCCTCTCGAACGTTTTCGATTTCAATCCCGACACCGCGACGTCGCTGTTGCAATTCGTCACGCGCGGCGGCGGCCTGATCGTTTTCCCCGGACCAAATTGCAACCGCGCGTTCTACAACTCGACACTCGCGCCACTTCTGCCGGCAACGCTCGGCGAACCGCGCGGCGACGCGGAGAAACAAGAGAACATCGCCACACTCCAGCCGAAAGGTTACGAGCATCCAATCGTCACGCTCTGGAACGATCCCGCCGCCGGCACGCTCGCGACGGCGCATTTCTACCGGTACTACCCGTTGACGCCGTCCACCAACGGCGCGCCGGTGACGGTGCTCCGCTTCGCCGACGAATCGCCCGCCGTGATCGAACAATCGCTCGGCCTCGGTCGCGTGCTGTTGTTCAACAGCACGGCGAACACCGCGTGGAACGATCTGCCGGTCCGCCCGGCGTTTGTTCCCCTGCTCCACCGCGCGCTGGCGGTGCTGTTGATCCGTCGCGACGAAAATCTCAACATCAAAGTCGGCGAACCGTTCGCATGGCGGCTCGGTCTCGAATTTCTCGGCAAAGAAACCGCCGTCATCACACCAACCGACGAGAAAGATTACGGCCGCGTCGAGCTTGTCCAGAACGTGCCGACACTTCGCCAGACTCACACCGACAATGCCGGCGTGTATGATGTCAGCGTCGCGAGCGATCCGCCGCTGACGTTGCGTTTCGCCACGCAAGCGCCGGCAGCGGAATCGTCGTTGAAACCGTTGACGGTTGCGGAATTGAAACAACTCGGCCAGTCCGCGCAGGTGTTGCATTACCCGCAGGAAATGGCGCTGCGAACGCGCATCGAACAGGAGGCAGTCGGAAGCGAAATCTGGTGGCCGGTGGCGCTGGCCGCGCTGTTGCTCGGCGCGGCGGAGACGCTGCTGGCGCAACGATTCAGCCGCTCGAAATGAACGCGATCTTCCAACTGTTCGGCATTCACGTTGACCGCGCCGCGAAGGTGACGGGCTGGTCGCTCGTCTTTCACGGCGGCATCGGCACCGGCGTGTTGGTGTTGATCGGCATCGCGCTCGCCGCGTGGGCAATCTGGGCGTACCGCCAAGGCGACAGCATCGTCCGCTGGCGGCTCTGGACGCTGACGGCGTTGCGGCTGGTGTTCCTTGCGCTCGTGACGCTGGTACTGCTCCGCCCGTCGTTGTCGGTCACGATGGAAAATCAGGTACGGCGCACGCTGATGATGTTGTTCGACGCCAGCGCCAGCATGGGCATTCGCGACGCGCAACAGACCAGCCGCGTCGAACAAGTCCAGCACGTTCTGCGCGACACAAAACTGCTGGCCCAACTCCGCCGCGACTACGACCTCGCCGGGTTCACGTTCGGGCGCGAAGTGACCGAACTCATCGGCACGAACTGGGCCGCGAGCCTCGCGCCGACCAACAACGCCACCGCACTCGGTGACGCCATCGAGGAAATCATCAGCCGCAAACGCGGTCAACCCCTCGCCGGCCTGTTCATCGCGACCGACGGCGCCAACAACAGCGGCGCGCCGCCGTTGGCCGCCGCGGCGTTTGCACAGCAGGAAGGATTGCCGTTGTTCATTTATCCCGTCGGCGAAAAAACGCCGAAGGATGTCGCGGTGACCGGTTTATTCGCCCCAGAGTTGGTGTTCGTCAACGACGATGTTCCGGTAATGGTCCGGGTGCGCGGACAAGCCGTCACGGGACGAACGGCGAAGCTAACGTTGATGCTCGGCGGCCAGCAGATGGACGCCCACAGCATCACATTCTCCAACGACCTCGAACAGACGATCTCGATGAAGTTCACCGCGCGCGAAAAAGGAAACCTCGACCTCGTCGCCAACGTCGAGCCGTTTCCCGACGAACTGATCAAAGACAACAACACCCGCTCGCAACGCATCCGCGTCCTCGACACAAAAATCAAAGTACTGATCGTCGAGCAATCGCCGCGATGGGAGTTCCGCTACCTGCTCGCCGCGTTGCTGCGCGACCGGCGCGTCGAGTTGAAGTGCACGCTCCTCGAAGGCGACCCCGGCATCGCCACCGGCGCCAACTCGCCGTACCTCGAAGAATTTCCGAAAACGAAGGACGAACTTTTCAAGTACGACCTCGTCATCTGGGGCGACGTTGATCCAAAGTTGATGAAACCGGAACAACTTGACGCGCTCAACCAATTCGTCGCTGTGTTCGGCGGCGCGCTGCTGATGGTCGCTGGCAAGCGCGACAATCCGCTCTCGTACCGCGGCACCGTGCTGGAAAAGATGCTGCCGGTCGAACTCGACGCGTCAGCGGTTGACAGCGGTGCCGAGAGCGCAACGGCGCCGGTGCAGTTGGAGTTGACCGCCGAGGGCAAAGCCAGCCCGATGTTGCGGCTCGCCGACGACGAAATGGAAAATCAGGTCCGCTGGCGAAGCCTACCGCCGATTTACTGGGACGCGCGCGTCGGCCGGAACAAACCCGGAGCAGAAGTATTGCTCGTGGACACCGACGCTAGCAAGGCAGGCCGGTTCGGGAAGATGCCGGTGCTGGCGACACAGCAGTACGGTTCGGGACGGACGATGTTCCTCGGCACCGACAACACGTGGCGCTGGCGCCGCAACGTCGGCGAGGCGTATTTCACGACGTTCTGGAGCCAGATCGTCCAGCGGCTCGCGCTCTTGCGGCTGCTCGGCGTGCAAAAGAAGATCCAGCTCAGCGCCAACCGCCAGACGTACAACAGCGGCGAACGCGTCACCGTCTTTGCGCGCGTCTATTCCGCGAACTACGAGCCGGTGAAAGAGCCGACGCTGAAGGGATTCTGCGCCAGCCGGAACAAAACCGGAACATCGGACACGCCAGTCGAGGTGCAGTTGCGGGCGTTGCCGGAACAGCCGGGAATGTTTCGGGCGGAATTTGTCGCGCCGGAAGCGGGCTTGTACAAGTTCTACCTCGACCGCGACACGGAGATTCAACTGGATTTCGACGTGGTGGAACCGCGGCTGGAGTTCACCGACATTGCGATGAACGAGCCGTTACTCCAGGAGATGGTGAAGCTCACGTACGGCCAGTTTCTGGCACCCGCCGACCTCGCAAAATTACCGGAGATTATCGGAAGGAAATCGGAGCGTGTCAGTTCAACGATGGAAGTCGAGCTGTGGTCGTCGCCGTTCTTCTTCCTGTTGATGCTACTGGTCGCCACCGCCGAGTGGATTCTGCGCAAACTGAGCCAACTGAAATAATGGAAACAATCCACCGCAAACTATCCATCGCACGCCACACGCAGATGTTCGTCGACGTGTTGGCGGGCGTGTTCGCGCTAACGGGATCGGTCGCGCTGCTGGTCGGTGGCGAGATGGCGATGGACTGGTGGCTCGACCTGACGTGGGACGCACGGCTGGTGGCGTTGCTGGCGACGGCGAACGCGCTTGGATTCGTCGCGTACCAACGGCTACTGAAACCGATCCTCGTACCGCCGGATGACGACGAGCTGGCGTTGCGGATGGAACACGTCGCACCGCAACTGCGAAGTCGGTTGATCGCGGCGGTGCAACTGGCGCGCGAGGAGCGCGTGCCGTCGCCGTCGTTGGTGGGGCAACTGGTGGCGGAGACGGAACAGATGGCGGTGACGTTGCCGTTCCGCAAGGCGGTGCGGTGGTGGCCGCTGTTGCGGATGTTCGGTGCGGCGGCGCTGGTGTGTGGATTCGTCGGTCTCGCGTTCGTGAAGCTTCGCCCGGCAAGCGTGGATTTATTGCGGCGGGCGCTGTTGTTTCACGTGCTGGTGCCGCGGAAGACGTCGGTGGAAGTGGTAACGAAGGACCAGGTGGTTGCGAAAGGCGACAGCGTGGTGATCGAGGCGGTGGCGAAAGGCTTCGTGCCAGCGGACGGGCAATTGATGGTGCGGTACGGCGTGGCGCAGCAGCAGACGTTGACGGTGCTGCCGACACGCGAGGACAAGGCACGGTTCCGTCGGAAGATCGAGAACGTACAGGAAACTTTCAGTTACAAAGTGAAACTCAACGACGGCGTAAGCGAGAGCTACAAGATCAAGGCGCAACCGCGACCGAGTCTGGCGTCGTTGAGGTGCGTGCAGGTCTATCCCGTGTACACGGGACTCGGCCAGCAACGGCGTGCGCCCGGTGATCTGACGTTGCTGGAGGGAAGCAAGCTCCAGTTGCAGGCCGTGCCGGTGAAGCCGTTGAAGAGCGCGACGATCCGGTTGGCTGGATTGAACACGGAGACGCCGATGCAGTTCAACGGCAAAGAGTGGACCGCCACGATTGATGTGCCAGTGAAGGGATTGAGCGGGTTCTCGATTCCGTTGGTGGACAACGCGGGGCTGGCGTCAAAGGACGACACGGTTTATCGCGTGGACATCGTGCCCGACAAACCGCCGACGGTGAGCTTGACGTATCCGACGCGGCGAGAGGAGTTGGTGACGGTGTACGGAACATTGTGGGTCGGTTTTGAAGCTGCAGATGAATTCGGAATCGGCACGGCGATGATTCATTACAAGCTCGACAAGGACGGCGTGGAGAAGGTCATCGAGTTGGACATGGAAGGCCAGCATCCGAAAACGATGCGCCGCCGGTACGAGTGGAAGATGCCGGCTGTGTCGCCGTTGCTGGCGGAAGGAACGGCCATCGAATTTTGGATCGAAGTGCGCGACACGAACAACGTCACCGGCCCCGGCGTGACGATGACGGACCATTACGCGATCAAGGTCGTCAGCGAAGCGGAGAAACGGGCGGAGTTGATGAGACGGCTCGATGAGTATCTCAGTCAGCTCGGCAGCGTGGCGGATTCGCAGTTGAAGTTGAACCAGACGCTAGGCGATTTGATCCGCGCGAAGTAATTGCAACCCTAGCTAGATATTCATTGGCTAACGGTTGTCTAAGTGCGTGTGTCAAAAGCTCCATTATTGTGTAAGTGCTTGGTGCGATTTTGCTTCCGGAATCATCTGGAATCTGATTCAAGCCGGGGATGCAAAACACCGCCAACTATCCCAGCAGTCTCACTGACCGACAGTGGGAATCCATTCAACCACTCCTGCCCTCACGTCCCAGGGGCGGTCGCCCACCGCACCACCAACGGCGCGCCATTCTTGATGCCATCTTCTATGTGCTGCACGCCGGTTGTGCGTGGCGGCCGTTGCCCCATGACTTCGCTCCGTGGCCAACCGTTTACGGCTACTTCCGCCGCTGGCGCCAGCAGTGCCTCTGGAAAAGGATCCACGCCACATTGGTACAGCGCGTCCGGCAGTCCGTCGGCAAGAAGCCCACGGCTTCTGCGGCCATCTTGGACAGCCAGTCGGTCAAAGAGCGCCGATCAAGCGGGACCGCGCGGGTACGATGCGGGCAAGAAAATCAAGGGGCGCAAACGCCACGTGCTGGCGGACACCTTGGGGTTGATCATCAGCGTCCTGGTCACCTCCTC
>CAIKAP010000215.1 GCA_903825435.1 uncultured Verrucomicrobiota bacterium | reverse complement strand
TGGCCAAGCGAAGGTGTTCAGGGATGCCATGTTCTTCAATGGCCTTCTGCAGCCACGCCAGCACATCCTCGGCACGCAATGCCCGATCAGCACGCAGTACATGACACTCACGGGTGTATTCATCGAGGATTGTCAGCATCTTCAAGGCACCACCTCGCACCGTCGCATCGGCGCTGAAGAGTCCCAAGTCCACACATGCCCACGATGTGTCGCCTTCACAGGCCAGCCCGTCGAGATGCCACGCCGCACCACCTTTCGCTCGCTCGGTGGAACTCGCAGACCTTCGGCTCGACGTAGTTTCTGAATCTGTCGCTTGCCCACTCGCCAACCTTCCTGTCGCAATAACACAGCAATCCGACGGTACCCAAGCGGGTATCCACGCAAAACTCTCCTTAAGCTGGCGCCTTTGCCGACCAAGGCTCCGTCGTGGCTCCAGTCCGTTTTGGTTTTTCCTCTTGATTCAGGTGCGGTTTCTGGGAGAATCCGTCCGCTCGCCGCTAAGCGGGCGCAACGTTCAGGAGATTAACGCCATGCCTGTTGATACGACAAAAGTCCGCACCGTTGCAGTCGTCGGCCATACCGGCGCCGGTAAAACGTCTTTGGTTGACGCCATGCTGTTTTTCGCGAAGGCCGTCCCGGCCCGCGGCAGCGTCGCCGATAACCTCACCGAGGAAATCGAACGCAAACTCACCATCCACGCGAAACCGTTGTGGCTCTCGGTCGAAGGTTGCACGGTGACGTTGCTCGACACGCCCGGCTCCGCCGATTTCCTCGGTGAGACCGCCGCCGCGATCCACGTCGCCGACGCGGCGATTGTCGTTATTGATGCCGCGCACGGCATTGATGTCGGCACGCGCCGCCTCTGGAAATGGCTCGAAGTGGAACACAAGCCGCGCTTGATTTTCGTCAGCAAGCTCGACAAGGAGAGCACCGATTTCGAGAAGACCGTCGAGCAGATCCGCGAGGTGTTCGGCAAGAACTGCATCGCGTTCGAGTTGCCGCTCGGCAAGGAAGCTGCGTTCTCGAAGGTGCTCAACCTGCGGACGACTCCCGAAGCCGATGTGCCGGAAGAATTGCGCGACCAGTTTCACGCCGCGCACCAGTCGCTCGAAGAAGCGGCGGCGGAGCAGGACGACGCGATGCTGGAAAAATATCTCGGCGGCACGCCGTTGACGCTCGATGAAATCACGAAGGGCACGCACGTCGGCGTGGCGCGCGGCAAGATCGTGCCGATTTGCTGCGGCAGCGTGGAAAAGGAACTCGGCGTTCGGCAGTTGCTCGAAGCGGTGGTGTCGTTGTTGCCGTCGCCGGTGGACGACGGCGCGTGGGAAGCCGACGGCGGCGTGAAGGTGGAGCCGAACGCGAAAGCGGCGTTCAGCGGCCAAGTGTTCAAGGTCACGGTTGACCCGTACGCGGGCGCACTGGCGTATTTGCGCGTCGTGTCCGGCACGTTGAAAGCCGACATGGACGTTGTCAACGGCACGCGCGGCGGCAAAGAACGCATCCCGCAATTGCTCCGCATCGTCGGCAAAAACCAGACGGTCGCGACGGACGCCGGGCCGGGCGAGATTGTGGCGTTGGCGAAATTGAAGGACACGCACCTCGGGGATACGCTCTGCGACGCGTCGAAGCAGGTTAAGTTCGCGGCGATAAATTTCCCGAAGCCCGTGGCGTTTTCCGCGGTGCATCCGCACACGCAAAAGGACGAGGAAAAAATCAGCGTCGCCATCCATCGCACCGAAGCCGAGGACAAGACGTTTCGCGCCGACCGCAACGCGAACACGCACGAGCTAGTCATTGCCGGCATGGGCGACACGCATCTTGCGGTGATTGTGGACGGCTGGAAACGCAAGATCGGCGTCAACGTTGACCTGTCGGTGCCGAAAGTGGATTACAAAGAGACGATCACGGCGCGCGCCGAAGGTCATTACAAACACAAGAAACAATCCGGCGGCCGCGGCCAGTACGGCGAAGCGTATTTGAAACTCGCGCCGCGGGAACGCGCCTCCGGGTTTGAGTTCGTGGACGACGTCGTCGGTGGCTCGATTCCGAGGAATTTTATTCCGGCGGTCGAGAAAGGCTGCGTCGAGGCGATGCTCGCCGGCACGGTCGCGGGTTATCCGGTCGTGGACGTGCAGGCGTCGGTGTACGACGGCTCGTATCACGATGTTGACTCGAATGAATTGAGTTTCAAGATTTCCGGTTTGCAGGCGTTCAAGGACGCGATGCAAAAAGCGCGGCCGGTATTGCTCGAACCGGTGATGAACATCGCCGTGTCAGTGCCCGATCAATACATGGGCGACATCACCGGCGATTTGAATCATCGTCGCGGTCGGATCATGGGCGTCGAGTCGGCGGACGGTTTGCAGTGCATCAAGGCGCAGGTACCGCAATCGGAAATGTTCAAGTATTGCAGCGAGCTTCGCTCGATGACCGGCGGTCGCGGCAGCTTCGAGATGGAGTTCAGCCATTTCGAGACGGTGCCGTCGCACATCGCGCAAAAAGTCGTAGCCGAAGCGCAGGCCGCGAAGAAAGCCGCGCAGGAATCATGAAGATGTTTGCATTGATCGCGCTGATCGTTGGCGTTGCGTTGGCCTCACAAGGGCAGACGGTGCTCTTGAAAGTCGCGTCGATGGGCAGCAAACAGAACGATAAGACCACCACGGAGGACACCGGCAACGCGGGCTTCCGGCAGACGACACACACATACCGTCAGGAGACCATCGAGATCACGTTGCGCAACACCTTTACCGGTAGCGTGGATTACGTTGTCGAGTGGATGTTTCTGTCGTGTCACGCCAAGGGCGGCAACCCTGAGCCGTGTTCCGCCGACGGAAAAACGGTCACACTGGCTGCGAACGCCGGCTCAACATTCCAGGTGAGCTCACCAAAACTGGAAGCCACACAGAGTTATCAGCATAGCTTCGAGTCCCACAAGAACGCTACTGGCGGACGCGACCAACGCGAGACGACCCGTTACCTTGGCATGGACGGTGTAAAAACGGCCGGCTTTGTCGTCCGCGTCAAGGTCGACGGCAAAATTATCGCCGTGGCCGCTTCCGATGTGTCGCTGGAACGCCGTTACCAGAACCCGACCGCGCCGTGGACGCCGTCAGAGAAGTCCTCACCGAAGAAGAAGCCGTCGAGAAAATAGCTGCTTGTGTCCCACTGTCTGCTGGTGTAGAAAACAATTGCTACGGGTTAGAAGTATGAAAAGGACATTTCTGGCCATGATGTTGATCGGGCTTACTGCGAGTGCCTTTGGGCAGGCTGTATACTTGAAGGTTGCGCCCATTGAGAGCAAACACTCCGACAACTACAGCTATCGCAGCAGCTACAGCGGCTCTTTCGACAAGAAAGTCGAGCGCGAGGAAGCCTTCAACGTCACCGTCAAGAATATGGCGACCACCGCTTTCGAGTACACGGTGGAATGGATGTTTTTCGCTAACCCGGCGTGCGGAGGCGGCAAAATCGAGCCGTTCCATGCTGAGGAGAAGAAGCTTTCCTTGGAGAAAAACGCCGGCACAACCTTTGAGGTTCGCTCACCCAAGCTGGCCTCCACCCACAGCTACTCTAGCTACGGCACTGGCAACACCTTCACCGGCTCGAAGTTTGCCGGCTATGTCGTCCGCGTCAAGATTGACGACAAGATTCTCGCTGTCGAATCCATCGACATGACCTTGAAACGAAAATATCAAGACCCGAAAGCCAAATGGGGTGTGCCCGAGGAGTCAGACACAACCAAGAATAAGAGTTCCCGCTAGCGGAACCTCAGTCTGAATAGCCGTTCTACACAGGCGTCCAAGCGACGGCGAGAAATGCAAACGGCTCCCATCATCATAATGCCACCACCACCGGCGCCGGACCGCGTCCGCTTTGACGGCAAGTTCTTCCGCAGCGGCACGGAAAAGTTTTATCCCAAGGGCGTCACCTACGGGCCGTTCGAGCCGGATGGCGATGGCAACACCTTCCCCACGCCCGAAGAAGCCGCACGCGACTTCGTGTTGATGCGCCGGCTCAACGCCAACTGCGTCCGCGTCTATCACATCCCGCCGCGCTGGATGCTAGACCTCGCACACGAGCACGGGCTGAAGTTGCTGGTGGATTTCCCGTGGCCGAAACACACCTGTTTCCTTGACGACCCGAAAACGATGGACGAAGTCCGCCGGGCCACACGCGCCGCGGCGGAGACGTTGGCGGGCCACCCGGCGGTGTTCGCGCTCGTACTCGCCAGCGAAATCCCGCCCGACATCGCCCGCTGGTACGGCGCGCGCCGCATTGAAGCATTCCTCGACGAACTAGCCGGCATCGTCAAGACCGTTGACCGCGACCGGCTCGTCACCTTCGTCAATTTCCCGACCACCGAATTTCTCCAGCCGGCCAGCGTGGACTTCGTCAGCTTCAACGTCTATCTCCACGACCTCAAACCCTTCGCCAACTATCTCGACCGCCTTCAGAGCATCGCCGGCGGCAAACCGCTGTTGCTCGCCGAAATCGGCATGGACTCGCAGCGCGAAGGTGAGGAGGCGAAATGTCGGTTCCTGCGCGGCCACATCGAGGTCGCCTTCCGCGCCGGGCTGGCCGGCGTGGTGCTGTTCTCCTTCACCGACGAGTGGCACACCGGCGGCCACGCCATCGAGAACTGGTTCTTCGGACTCACCGACCACGAGCGCAACCCAAAACCGTCCTTTCACGCCGTCGCGGAGGCGTTCGCGCTCGCGCCGAGGTTCCCGTTGCCGATCTGCCCGAAGGTCAGCGTCGTCGTCGCCAGCTACAACGGCGGACGGACGCTCGCCGCCTGCCTCGACTCGCTCATTCACCTGAACTATCCGGACTACGAAGTCATCCTCGTGGACGATGGCTCGACCGACGACACCGCCAAGATCGCCGCGCACTACCCGACCGTGCGCGCCGTTCACGAACCGAACCTCGGCCTCAGCGCCGCCCGCAACACCGGCATCCTCGCCTCAATGGGTGAGATTGTGGCGTTCACCGACAGCGATTGCCGGGCCGACGAAGATTGGCTGTACTACCTCGTCGGCGACCTGCTGAAGACCGACGCCTGCGCCATCGGAGGCCACAATTTTCCGCCGCCCGAGGACAACTGGATCGCCGGCGTCGTCGCCGTCTCGCCTGGCGCGCCGGCGCACGTGATGTTGACCGACCGCGAGGCGGAACATATTCCCGGCTGCAACATGGCGTTCTGGAAATGGGCGTTGGAGGCCATTCACGGGTTCGACCCAATTTACCGGGCCGCGGGCGACGATGTGGACGTCTGCTGGCGGCTGTTGCAACACGGCTGGAAGATCGCATTCTCGCACGCCGGGTTCGTCTGGCATTACCGACGGAACACAACCGGAGCATATCTCAAACAGCAGCGCGGCTACGGCGTGGCCGAGTCGCTGCTGCGCCACAAGCATCCGGAGTACTTCAACAGCATCGGCGGGATGCGCTGGCAGGGCCGGATCTACAATCCGTTGCGCGGCACCGGTGCGTTCGGCCGGTTCGTCGTGTACCACGGCGTGTTCGGCAGCGGCCTGTTCCAGACGATGTACGCGCCCGAACACGTCGGCATCCTCGCGCTGTTGACGAGCTTGGAGTGGCACGTGTTGTTCACGCTCGGCGGCATCCTGCTAGCGTTTCTCTGGCCCGCGCTCTGGCCGTTACCGACGTTGTCGTTCCTCGCCAGCATCGCCGTGGCTGTCGCCGCAGCGGCGCGCGTGGACCTGCCAGCATGGCAACGGCACCGTTGGTCGCGTCCGCTGGTAGCATTGTTGTACCTGCTCCAGCCGATCGTGCGCGGCTGGCCCCGGTACGCCTACCGCTTGCAACGCCCGGCCACGCCGAGCGCGGCGCGCGCGGCGGTCACGACGTTCGCCGCGCAATACCGGCGTGTTGGCAGTATTCACACGTTGAACTTCTGGAACGAACAGGGCACGGAACGGATGGCGTTTCTGCAAAAGCTGATGGAAATTCTGGAGCGCGACGGCTGGCAGGCGAGCGCCGACAGTGGTTGGGATGAGTTTGACGTGACGATCCACGGCGACCGGTTCACCAAGGTCGTCGTCCACACTGTGTGCGAGAATCACGGCGGTAACAAGCGGCTGTTGCGGGCGCGGCTGAGCGCTCACTGGACGCTGGTGGCGAAAGTCTGGTTCTGGTCTGCGGTGGCACTGGTGGCGTTTTTTCTTTCGCTGATGTCACGCTTCTGGTGGGCGGGCGACGCATGGCTGCTGGTGGTGCTGGTCACGCTGCTGCTGCACCTGCGGGCACGGCGGACGTTACATCTCGGCCTCGGCCTAGTGGACCTCGCCGCCCAGCAGACCGGCTTGTCCAAACTGGGATAGGCCGCTAATTTTTGCACGTATTTCCAGTTGCTACTACCATTTCCGGTCCGATGCCTGCATTGCCGCCAGCCAATGAGGCTCCCGCACGCCATCGGCGGCAATCATGTTTGTGATGACGGATAGATTCTTATGACAAAGTCATTGTGCCCAGCACGACATTTTTATATTGTGGGAACAATTCATACAGGAGGCCCGCCATGAACAGTCGTGAACGTCTAATCGCCGCGCTCGAACATCGCCAGCCGGACCGCGTGCCGGTGGACTTTGGTGGCACCGCCGTCACAGGAATGCACGTCGTCGCCGTTACGCGCCTGCGCCAGTCCCTGCTCGGCGACAAGAACCACCGCGTCAAAGTCATCGAGCCGTACCAGATGCTCGGCGAAATCGACGACGAAATGCGCGCCGCGCTCGGCATTGATGTCGTCGGATTGATCCCCCGCAAGACGATGTTCGGGTTCGAGAACGACGGCTGGAAACCGTTCACGCTGTTCGACGGCACCCCGTGCCTCGTCCCCGTCAACTTCAATGTCACCACCAACGCTACCGGCGATTATCTGATCTACCCGGAAGGCGACACGTCGGCGCCACCGAGCGGCCACATGCCGAAGGGCGCGTATTTCTTCGACAGCATCGTGCGCCAGCCGCCGGTGGACGAAGACAAGCTCAACCCAACTGACAACGTGGAGGAGTTCGGCCTGCTCGATGCGGAGACGTTGAAGTGGTACGAGCGGCGCATTTCACAACTTGAAGCGACTGGTTGTGGCGTGATCCTGACGATGCCAGGCACGGCGTTTGGCGACATCGCGCTCGTGCCGGCGCCCTGGATGAAACATCCGAAGGGCATCCGCGACATCGAGGAGTGGTACATCTCAACGGCGGTCCGCAAGGATTACGTTCACGCCATCTTCGAGAAGCAGTGCGAGATCGGGCTGAGGAACTTGGAAACGCTGTTGAAGTTGTTCGGCGACCGCGTACAGGCGGCGTTCCTGACCGGCACCGATTTCGGCACGCAACGCGGCCTGTTCATCTCGAAGGACGCTTACCGGGAGATGTTCAAGCCGTATCACGTTCGCATCAACCAGTTCATCCATCAACGGAGCAAGTGGAAAACGTTCATTCACACGTGCGGTTCGGTGTACGATCTCCTGCCGGAGTTCGTGGAGGCCGGGTTTGACATCCTGAATCCGGTCCAATGCTCCGCTGCCTGTATGGATGCGCGGACGTTGAAGAAGGAATTTGGTAGACACCTGACCTTCTGGGGCGGCGGCGCGAACACGCAACAGACGTTACCGTTCGGCACGCCCGAGGAAGTGTACCGCGAAGTCCGTGAACGCATCGAAATCTTCGGCGACGGCGGCGGCTTCGTCTTCGATGCCGTCCACAACGTCCAAGGACCGACCCCCGTCGCGAACCTGCTCGCGATGTTTAAGGCAATCAAGGACAGCCGGTAACTAGGAAAAATCAATATAGATCGATTCATTATCATATCCAGCTTGACGCTCGTGTCAGCGGTGTTTGGCGCCGCACCAGAGTACAAATCCAAGCATTACGCCATCGGGTTGTCGCCGACACGTCCGTCGTTTAACTTCTTCGCGGTGGACTCACTCGGTCGGGGTAAGTTAGACAAGAACCCGGTGCTGGTGGAAACCAACGCGGTGCCCGGATTGGAATTGGAGGGTTGCTTTACCTACAAGTTGAATGGCCAACCGGTCTGGCGAATCACCTGTGACGAACGGACGGTAACATTGCGTTCGGACTATACTGCGGGCGTAGAGTCTCCGCCATTCATTCTCGCGTTCAACCAGAAGGCTAATCACGCCACATTGCTGGGTTTAATTAAACCGGGCGAGCGACGTATGAGCTTGCCGTGCGTGTTGCACTTGCCAGACATGGGTTCGATGCGAATCACCGCCAACGCCGACGGCGCGATGCTCGACTATGACGCGCGACGGTATGTGCCGACGCCGTTTGTGCGTGTGGTGTTCCCGTCGGCAACCGCCAAGCAGCGCTGCGTTGAATACCGGCTCGAAGTGGCGGCGATTTATCCGAAGCTGCCGGACATCGAGAACGATCCACGCTACGACGGGTTCCGCCGCGACTGGCTCAACATTTTCCAAGTTAATCCGCGCCTGCAGATGCTCGCCAACAACGCCGCCAGCGACCCGTGTTCGTTCACGTTGTTCCTGTATTCCGACCTCGCGCAGCACACGCCGCCGTTGGCCAACGGCCTGACCTGTCTCGACCTCATGCGTATGACGCTCGACCGTTATCTCTCTGGCGCAAAAGGCTACGGGCAGATCGGCTACGGCCCCGGGTCGGCTGGTGCCGACATCATCGGCTGGAGAACACCGTGGACATCGTCGGACACGTTACCGTCGTTCCTCATCGCTGCCTGCAGCTACGCCAACGGCGCCCGCGACTGGAATTGGGCGCGTGCCAACTACGACAAGCTCGCCGCGTGGGGGCGCGAGATGTTCGCTGCCGACAAGAACGGCAACGGTCTGATTGAGTATCCCGGCACCGGAAATTTCGGCGACCGGCCGCTGGGTGAGAAACGTCCATCAAACTGGTGGGACACGATCAACTTCGGCCACGAGGACGCCTACGCCAACGCGCTGGCCTATCATGCCGCGACAATGTTCGCCGAACTCGCCCGCAAGCTGAAGTATCCTGACGACGCGCAATTCTTCACAGAAAAAGCTGCCAAGCTCCGTGCCGCGTACGCGCCGACGTTTCTGAACCCAGCAACCGGTGTGCTTGCTGGTTGGAAGAGTGCCGACGGCCAACTCCACGACTACTGGTTCACGTTCGTACAGGGCGCAGCCATCACCTACGGCTTGCTCGACGACAAAACCGCAAACAGCATCATGGACCAGTTGCTCGCCAAGATGCAAGCTGTCGGCTACACGAAGTTCGAGCTCGGCTTGCCGGGTAATCTTGTGCCGGTTAAGAAAGGCGATTACGCGAAAACCGACTCGCCGCCGGAAAAGTACGGCGAACCACGGCTTGACGATGGGGGCGACGGCTTCCAGTTCTATGAGAACGGTGGCGCGACCGGCTGTTGGGCTTACTTTACCATCAAGGCGCTCTACAAACTCGGTCGAGTCGAGGATGCTCGCCGTATTTTCCACCCAATGCTTGGCGGCTACGCGTGCGGCGAGTTCCAAGGCTTCGGCCCCAACGGTATGTCGCGCGATTGGCGCGACTGGCAAGGTGGCTGCCACGGCTACGAAGGGCTGCTCGTCGACAACTACCACGCTCTGCTGGCTGTGCTCGACGATGTGAAAGCGCCGCGTCCATCTGATACCGTGAGGCCTGCGGGGAATGTTAAGAATAGTCCTTGAGAGTAACTGTGCAACGAAAAGGAAACCGTTAATGCAATACCGATATTGGATTCTATGGATAATCGTGGGAGCGCTATCGGTGCATGCAAGCGATAGCGTGAACTTTCCCTTCTCGCCGCCCGAATGGCAGACGGCGATTTGTCTACCGGATGATCCACACAAGTCGCTCGTCGATAAAAGCGGCGCGCTGCTCTACCACTACAAAAAGGGCGGACGCGAATTTGGCACGCGGGTAAGCGTCGCGGTGACCGGCGACGCCGTCTGGCAGAAACAAGAACTGCTTTCACCTCGCGTGCCGGTTGTAAACACTTACCGGACCGCTGACGGTCTGCACATTATCGAGGAGGCGTTCGCCGTCAATACCCCGGCGCGCAACGATTGGATTCTGGTTCACGTTACCAACACTGGTAAGGAACCGCGATCTCTCCAGCCGCAGTTGATGGTGGACACAAAACTGGGATTGCAACTCGTGGACCAACACGTCGTGGTCAACAACCACGAAACGGTCACTACATCATTGAAGATGACCGGCCTCGTGAACTCGCAGCAAGTGCAACTCGCCACGATGACGGTTCCAGCCGGGCAGACGGCCGTGTTCTCCGTGTGTTTCAGCAACGATGGCGCGATTCCGACCGCGCCGGCCACCGTTGCGCAAGCGGCGGCGTTTTGGGAGAACGCGCCGTTGCCGTTCGGGCGCATCGCGGTGCCGGATGCAGGGATTCAGGCGTTGATCGATTCGTCGATCCGCAATATCTGGCAGGCGCGCGAGATCAAGAAAGGGTTGCCGGCGTTTCAGGTCGGGCCGACGTGTTACCGCGGGCTGTATATCGTCGATGGGGCGTTCCTGCTTGAAGCGGCGACGATCCTCGGCGCGGGTGACCAGGCCCGCAACGGCGTCGCCTACGAACTGACCTACCAGCAGCCCGATGGCCGCATCGAGGTCATGAAAAATTATTCCAAGGAGAACGGCATCGTCCTTTGGACCTGTGTCCGTCACGCCCAACTGACGCAGGACAAAGCGTGGCTCGAATCGGTCTGGCCCAAACTCGTCCGCATCGCCGCGCACATCCAGACGCTCCGCAAACAAACGCTCGCCAACGACACGCCGCTCGACGACGGCCTCGTCCCGCCCGGGTTCCCCGACGGCGGCATCGGCGGCGTCCACGCCGAATACACGAACCCGTACTGGAACCTGCTTGGCCTGCACGCATTCGTCCATGCCGCGCACTGGCTCGGTCACGCTGACGAAGCCACGCAGTGGCAAAAGGAGTACGACGATTTCATGGCCGCGTTCCGCAAAGCCGCTGTGCGCGACATGAAAACCGATCCGCACGGCAACCGCTATCTGCCGATTCGCATGGACGGCCAGGATTTGCCGCAGCGCGGGCAATGGAGTTTCTGCCACGCCGTTTATCCCGGCCAGATTTTCGCCAAGGACGACCCGCTCGTCGCCGGCAACATGGCGATGCTCACCGCGACCGAGCGCGAAGGCATGGTTTACGGCACCGGCTGGGACGCGACCGGCATCTGGAATTATTTCGCGTCGTTCTACGGCCACGCCTGGCTCTGGCAGGGCAACGGCCGCAAGGCCGCGCAAATCCTCTACGCCTACGCCAACCACGCCGCGCCGGTACTCGACTGGCGCGAGGAACAATCGTTGCAAGGCGAAAAATACAAGAAAGTCGGCGACATGCCGCACAACTGGGCCAGCGCCGAGTTCATCCGGCTCGCCGTCCACCTCCTCGCCCTCGACCGCGGTGACGAACTGCACTTGTTCGAGGGCCTGCCGGCCGAGTGGACCAAACCCGGCATGGTCACCAAGCTGACCGGCATCGCCACGCCGTTTGGCAAACTGACGATGGAACTCCAAGTCGCCGACGACGGAAAAACCGTGCACCTCCGTGTCGAGCCGCTGACCGATGCGTTGTGCAAGAAAATCGTCGTGCACCTGTTCGGTTGGGCCGGTCACGACCAGCACGCCGTCATCGAACTCGATCCGACAAAACAAAACTCCTTCATTATTCCGCTCGCAATGTTCAAGGCAATCAACAACTCCAACCAGTAGCAAAACATAAAAACAACAATCATTACCAGTATCATTGCACTCACCGTCACGACTTACGGCACTGAATTCCACGTTGCCACGAACGGCAATGACAACGGCGCAGGCTGCGGGCCCGATCCGTTTCGCACCATCCAGCACGCCGCAGAACTCGCGCATCCGGGCGACACCATCATCGTGCACGCCGGTGTTTATCGCGAGCGGATCAATCCACCGCGCGGCGGTGAGTCCGATGCGAAGCGAATCGTTTATCAAGCCGCGCCCGACGAAAAAGTCGAAATCAAAGGCTCCGAAGTCGTCAAGAACTGGACGAAAGTTCAGGACCATGTTTGGAAAGTCACGATGCCGAATTCATTTTTCGGTAAATTCAATCCGTACAGCGATCTTATCCGTGGCGACTGGTTCAACGCGAAAGGCCGCGAACACCACACCGGCGCGGTTTATCTCAACGGCGACTGGCTGATCGAAGCGGCGAAACTTGATGATGTGCTAAAACCAGCAGGAACGAATGCGTTTTGGTTCGCCAAAGTTGACAGTGACAACACAACAATCTGGGCGCAGTTCAAAAGCGTCAACCCGAACGAACAACTCGTCGAGATTAACGTTCGCCAAACAGTTTTCTATCCGGACAAACCGGGCCGCAACTTTATCACCGTCCGCGGTTTTACAATGCGACACGCCGCGACGCCGTGGGCGCCGCCGACCGCCGAGCAAATCGGTTTGATCGGCACGCACTGGAGCAAAGGCTGGATTATCGAAAATAATATAATCAGTCACTCGATTTGTTCCGGCATTTCGCTCGGCAAACACGGCGACCAATTCGACAACACTTCCGCCAACACCGCCACCGGCTACGTCAAAACCATCGAGCGCGCACACGCGTACGCCATCGCGTGGACGAAGGAAAACATCGGCCACCACATCGTCCGCAACAACCACATCTCTCACTGCGAACAAACCGGCATCGTCGGTAGCCTCGGTTGCGCGTTCAGCACCGTCACCGGCAATGTCATCCACGACATTCACGTCCGCCGCCTCTTTACCGGCGCGGAAATGGCGGGCATCAAATTCCACGGCGCCATTGACACCGAGATCAGTCACAACCACATCTACCGCACCTGCCGGGGAATCTGGCTGGATTGGATGGCGCAGGGAACACGCGTGACCAGAAACCTGCTGCACGACAACGGACCGAGCGAAGACCTGTTCGTCGAAGTGGATCACGGGCCGTTCGTGGTGGATAATAATATTTCCCTTTCGCCGATCGCGCTGCTGGTCAATTCTCAGGGCGGTGCCTACGCGCACAACCTGATGGTCGGCGCGGTGCGCGTCATCCATACCGAGCGCCGCCAGACGCCGTTTCATCCGCCGCACTCCACCGTCGTTGCCGGTTTGCACGGGAACCCGAGCGGCGATGACCGCTACTACAACAACCTGCTGGCGCAAAAAACCAGCTTGACCCCGTATGACGCGGCGAATATGCCGGTGTTCATGAGCGGGAACATTTTTGTGGCCGGCGCAAAGCCGTCCACGCATGAGCCATCCCCGCTGGTCGCGCCGAACTGTGATCTGGGCATCAAGTTGGTTGAAAAAGACAATGGCTTCCACCTCGACATCACCCTCGACAAGTCTTGGAAGACGATGCAACATCGAAAGCTTGTAACAACCGCCCTGTTGGGCAGGGCCAAGATACCGGACCTGCCCTACGAAAACCCCGACGGCTCGCCGTTGAAAATTGATACTGACTATTTCGGCAAAAAGAGGAACGAAGCAAACCCAACACCCGGTCCGTTTGAGAATTCCGCTACAGGACAACTTGAACTCCAAGTGTGGTGAACTAAAGAGAGTAGCTATGAAACAACTGATTATCGCCCTCCTGCTGGCGCCGCTGGTCGGACACGGCGCACAACAACCTGTAGATGCCCCGGCCGCCCAGACTGCATACAGAATATGGCCGGGGCAGGCTCCCGCTGACTGTCCGTTTCCGAAATCAGGCACGCTTGTCGGTATCGGCTTGACCGACCGGCATGCCGAATACACGGGTGCCGACACTTGGTATCCGTCGTGGGCATCTGATGGCAAAATGTATTCGCCGTGGACCGACGGCAACGTCAACGGTTACATCTCTGTTTCTGGCGGCACAAATGCCACGACCGGGCACGCCAAGATCATCGGTGATGACCCACTCAAGCTTCAGGTTGTTGACCAAGGCGTTTTCAAATCCGATCCATCACCCTATGGAGGACGGTATCCGTGCGGCTCGCTGGTGTTCGACGGTGTCTGGTATTACGGTACATATTGCCTCTCCGGCTTGGGCTGGGGTATCCTCGGCCCATTCGTTGGCTTCCGCTGGTCGACCGACTTCGGAAAGACGTGGACGCAAACACCTTGCACGCCGTCCAAGCCGTTGTTCAATGAAATCAAGCCGCCGGTCAAGATTGGCTCGCCGCACTTCGTGGACTTCGGCAAGAACCTCGAATACTCACCCGACGGCAAAGCATATCTTGTCGCCCACGGTGCGTCTAACAGCGTAAACCGTTACCCAGCCTACAACAGTTGGATTACCGGTGACGAGGTTTACCTCGCGCGCGTCACGCCGAACATCGAGAACATGAACGACATTTCGAAATATGAGTTCTTCGACGGCCCCGGTTGGACGAAGGACTTCAGCAAGATTAAACCCATCGCCGCGTGGTACGACCACATGGGTTGCGTGACGATGACCTACAACGCGCCGTTGAAGAAATACCTGATGTGTGTCACTCACGGCGACAAGACAGTCATGGGGAAGTTCGACTCCTACATTTTGGAATCCGATCAGATTACCGGGCCATTCAAGCTCGTACAGTACCTGCATCACTTTGGCGAGCAGGCGTACTTCCTCAACATCCCTTCTAAGTTTATCAGCGCAGACGGGCGGACGCAGTGGTTGTGTTATTCGGCCAACTATGGACGGCCTTTCGGAGCGAAACTCACTGACAACCCACCCGGCAGCAGCTATGCGATGTGCCTACAAGAAATCAAACTGAAGGGGAAGTAGGCATGTCAACTACCGCGTCCACCTCAAGTGTCCAAGCCAACTGGCATTATATCCTACCGATCTGTCTTGTGGCGACGCTCGGCGGCTTGCTCTTCGGCTACGATACCGGCGTAATCTCCGGCGCGATTGAGCCGCTCACCGTCCGGTTTCATCTTAACGATTTCATGAAAGGCTGGGCGTCGGGCTGCGTGCTCATCGGCTGCGCAACCGGCGTGTTGCTCGTCGGGCCGTTGTCCGACCGTTTCGGGCGCAAGCTCGCGATGTTTCTCGCGGCGGCAATGTTTCTCGCGTCGGCCATCGGCACGGCGTTGCCGCGCGAAGTCTGGATGTTCATCGCGTTCCGGTTTCTCGGCGGCGTCGGCATCGGCATCGCTTCGATCTCGACGCCGATGTACATCGCGGAAATCACTCCCGCGCGGATTCGTGGACGAATGGTATCGGTAAACCAAATCGCCATCGTCGGCGGAATCGCCGCGACATCGTTCATCAATTATTACATCGCAAAACAAGGCGACCAAACGTGGCTCATCAACACCGGCTGGCGTTGGATGTTCGGCACCGGCGTCGCGCCGTCGGTGGTGTTTGCGTTGTTGTTGCTGGCGATTCCGGAAAGTCCGCGCTGGCTTGTCGAGCAACGTCGCGAGGACGAGGCACGCGCAATTTTGGGACGCGTCGGCGGCGACGCGTTTGCCGACGCCGAGTGCAACGGCATCAAGGCCGCGCTCGCGCAGGAAAAAGGAACATGGAGCGAATTATTCTCGGCGAAACTGCGGCGACCGTTGCTCATCGGAATCGGGTTGGCGATTCTCCAGCAAGTGACCGGCATCAACGTCTTCCTTTATTTCGGCGCGACGATTTTCAAAAGCATGAGCCAATCGACCGGCGTGGATGCTGGTTTGTTGCAACAAGTCATCATCAACGGCGCGGGCGTGCTGTTCACGCTCATCGCCATCGCAACGGTGGACAAGTGGGGACGCAAACCGCTGATGCTCGTCGGCGCGACCGGCATGGGCGTCAGCCTCGCGGCGATGGGCGCGCTCGCGCAACGGATGAGCGGCGACAACGCCGCGAGCGGATGGATGCTGGCGTTCATCATTCTTTATATCGCCTGCTTCGGATTGTCGGTCGGCCCGGTGACGTGGGTGATTTTGTCGGAGATTTACCCGACGGCAATTCGCGGTCGCGCGCTCGGTCTCGCGACATTTTTTCTGTGGCTGGCCGACTACGCCGTGACGCAGACGTTCCCGCTGTTCGACGCGAAGGACTCGTGGTTTGTGCAACAATTTCACCACGCCTTCCCGTTCTACGTCTATGCCGGCTTCTGCGTCGTGCTGGTACTGCTAGTCTGGCGCGCGGTGCCGGAAACCAAAGGTCAATCGCTCGAAGAGATTGAACGGAGTTGGCATCATGAAAAATAGCGCCTATCTAGTTTTAGTGCTTGGCGCGGTCCTGCTGTCCCCGTGCGTCGAAATACATGCGGCGCGGCAAATTATATCGCTCGACGGGCGTTGGCAAATTGCGGAAAGCAAATTGTCGGAGGAAATACCGATGGCGTTTACGCACACGGCACCTGTACCCGGCTTGGTAAATCTGGCGAAGCCGGTGTTCAAGGACGTGGACAGGTTTACCAGCCGCGAGAACATGGCCAACCGGATCCGTTCCAAGCTCGCACCCGATGATTGGTTGACCACGTACTGGAAAGGTAAAGTGGACCAGGACCGCGACTACTTCTGGTATCGCAAGACGTTTCGGGCGCCGAAGGAACGCGGGGTGGCGTTGCTCAAGATCAATAAGGCGCAGTTCGGCACCGCGGTCTGGTTGAACGGCGAGAAACTCGGCGAATACGACGGCTGTTTCACGGCGAGTTTCTTCCCGCTCGAAAAAATGATTCACTGGGATGCGGATAACACGCTCGTCATCCGCATCGGCGCCCATCCTGCCGTCCTGCCGGATACGTTTCCTACCGGCTCGGACTTCGAGAAGATCAAGTGGACCCCGGGTATCTACGACAGCGTAGCGCTCATCTTCTGTGATAACCCGGTTATTAAGACCATCCAGGTCGCGCCGCGCATCACCACAAGCGAGATTGTTGTGCAGACCAAAGTGAAGAACCACTCTGCCACGCCAACCACGACATCGCTGACGCACACGATCAAAACATGGAAGGGTGGCAAGCAGGTCGCCGCAAGCGCACCGGCGACCGTCGCACTCCAGCCCGGCGAGGAGAAGGTGCTTACGCAAACGATCAAGATTCCCGATGCCCATCTCTGGTCGCCGGAAGATCCGTTCCTCTACGCCGTCGAGTCGAGCACAGGCGGCGATTCGGTAACGACGCGGTTTGGCCTGCGGGAGTTTCGTTTCGACGCGGCCACGAAGAGAGCCTGGCTCAATGGCAAGATCTATTATCTGCGTGGTTCAAACATCACCTTGCATCGTTTCTTCGAGGACCCACTCTGCAAAGCCTTGCCGTGGGATGAGAACTGGGTGCGAGGTCTGCTCGGTGACCTGCCGAAGAAAATGCACTGGAATTATTTCCGGTTCTGCATCGGCCCTGTGCCGGACCGCTGGCTTGATATCTGCGACGAAGTTGGTTTATTGATTCAGAACGAGTTCTTTGTCTGGACGATTCGTCCAAACTTTTTTCAGGGTTACTCCCGCACGCACGACGCCGACGAGATGATCCGCCAATACAAGGACTGGATGCGCGACAACTGGAACCATCCCAGCGTCGCCGTCTGGGACGCAAACAATGAAACCAAGGACGATATCTTTGGCGACAAGATCATCCCGGCCGTGCGTTCTCTTGATCTTTCGGATCGCCCGTGGGAAAATAGCTACAACAAGCCCGCCGGGCCGAACGACCCGGTGGAATACCATCCGTACCTGATGAGCAGTGGTTACCGCGGCAAGCTCACCTTCAAGATGAGCGATCTGGAAAAAATGGACGGCAAACCGTTTAAAGGAGCCTTACCGTCGGACACCAATCCTCCGCTGATCAACGAATACGGCTGGCTTTGGCTCAACCGTGACGGTTCGCCGACGTTGCTGACCGAAAACATCTATGCACAGCTTATGGGTACAAACGTCACCGCGCGCCAGCGGCTCGACATGTACGCCTACTTGCTCGCTGCAAAAACCGAATTCTGGCGCGCCCACCGACAATTCGCAGGCATTATTCACTTCGTCTATCTCACGTGCAGCTATTCTGGTGTGTACACCGCCGACCACTTCGCGGATGTGACGAGACTCAGGCTCGACCCAGCCTTTGCCGACTACATGGGCGAAGCGTTCAAACCGCTCGGCGTGTACATCAACTTCTTCCAGCCGACGCTCAAGGCCGGAGTTACGCGCGAGTTTCCCGTGATGCTGGTCAACGACGAACCGCAGCCGCAACATGGCCAACTAACCCTCACGCTGGAGACCAAATCCGGCAAAGTATTGGCGCGTACGCAACAATCCTTCGCCATCGCGGAACTCGGTGCGCAGAGCTACGCGATGTCATTGTCAATTCCTAAAACCACCGGCGATTGCATTTTGAAAGCCGTCGCCCGTCCGGAGGGCAAGGACGCGAAGACCGCCACCGTGTCCCGACGCCGGTTGTCCGTAACGGGATAAGCAACAGAGGGAAAATCATCATAATGTTGTCGCTGCAGCTGTATTTAGCTCGACGACCTTTCCCCTATTATGCTTTGAACCAGATACTCAGCGTTTTTCAGCATCTGGCAGGGATTTTGGCATCAGTTTCAAATAACCCATGGCCCGGGGAGAGGTGTGCGGGTTGCCGTACAGCACTGGCGACCAATTCATCGAAACCAAACGGCGCGGTTGTTTGGGGTCATTTGTTTTGACCCAGTCATAGCGCAGCAGGTTGGCGCGCAGCATCATGGGCTCAAATGATTGCAAGCCGAGCCGTTTGAGGGTGGCTTTTGCGGGAATGGCTAGATCGGCTATCCAGCCGGACTCGGCGCCGTTTGTCTGCAGCCGGCTAGTCGCGGTGCGTAAGCCTTCCATGTTCCATATTGGAAACGCCCAGAAATCCCGCAGGCGGACCTCGTCCACGAGCCTGAGATATTTGTCGGACCAAGGCTCGGAAGTCAGCAAGATCGTTTGATCAAAGACGGAATTGCGTGGAGAGACCTGCAATTCAAAATACTGGCGACTGTCGCCTTTTGGATCCAAAAAGATCTCCACCACGTCGCCCAAGTAGTGCGGCGCATCACGCCCATCGAAAGGCGAATAGCTATCGCCACCCCAGCAGATAAAACGCACATAGAGAAACTTCTCGTTCCACAGCAGGCGTACTTCCGTCGGGAAAGGTTTAAGTTCTTTCGATTCCGGTTCAAGCGAAAGAGGTAGATTCTGGATGACCGCTGCGGAATTCCAAGACGCATCATCGCGGCCGGCTTCCAGAACAGGGGTCGCAACCGCATAAGGCACAGCCAGAGATGGAAGCTGAGATGGCTGGGGTGGCTCTATATTGGCTGCTTCGCCAGCTGCCCAAAGCGCAATCAAGACAGCAAATGTCAGGATGCGAGTGTCAAGAATACGGTTCATCTCATTGAAGCATTGTCCCGAAGTTCTAAATCCTAATTGACTAGTTGTATCACCACGAGCAATGCCCCATTGGGCGGCAGCGTCGGCCATAAGACAAACTCCCCTGCCTCGGGCGTTACCGGGACAGCAGCACCTGTGTAGAGATCAGCGGCGCAATATCGCCCGGCCGGTAGTCTCACGCGGACCGAAGCCGGCCCACCTGTGTATTTGATATCTTCGAGGACAAGAAACGTCATGCCTTCAGCCTGAAAACCGTAGCCATTAACTCCTTCGGGGAGGCTGATTGGATTGTTGGTCGCCCAGTTGACGGCTCGAGTCAATTGACGTGCCATGTCATGGTCCAAGCCCCATTTGGTACCGGCATTCATAGGGCAGAACAGTGCCCGTCCTTTACCAGCCTCAATGCCGCGCAGGAGCACCCGGTCCCGCAATGTTCCGATACCTCGCAGCCAATCCACGGCCTTGACAGCACCGGTGCTGACGAATTGGAGCGGCCCGTATTCCGACGGGTAAGGACGCGGTGGGCCGTCAGGTGCCACGACGGAGCCTAGCTCACTTCCCGGCGCTTGATAGCGCACCCCCAGTAGGTCCGATAGAGGTGTCTCTTGCCGTTTAGTACCGCCCGTGGTGAAGAAAATGGCTGCGCCAGCCCCGCGACGAATGGCCGAGACCAGTGTAGCAGCTTCGGCGCTACCTGCAGCGCTTGGCATCATGTAGAGCAGGTTGTCGCCGTTGCCTAACTGCCCAAGCCCGTCTTGCGAAACGTAGGCCGACCAAGCCACGCCGTAATTGCGGAGCATTGAGCAGAGATCTTGGGTCGGCCGAACATCGTACATAAACCCTAACCCTAGATCGACAGCCTTTCCATCAAGCAGGTCACGCCCCACGCGTTCCAACGGCGTAACGACATGCGCTCCGAACGCCTTCTGCGGCCCGATGAGACCGTGAAAATGGAACTCGATATCACGGGCTATCATTTCGGCGGGGATCACTTTTGGGCCTTCACGGCGTCGCGCGAATAGGGGCACTGCACCACCGCGGCCTATAGGCGCATTGAACAGCGACGACATGCTTCCGTCGTCGTGGCGAATGCCCATGTAGACGCGGTCAGCTTCCTGGAGCTGCGCAATCTCCGGACTACCAAAAACCGACCCACATTCTCCCCAAGCGCCACCGGCGGTTTGCGGAAGACCCTTGGAGTAATACCAACTGCTGTCGAAGTTCGGATACGTAGGGTTAAAGAGGCGAAAGTAGGCGAACAACATGTCGCCGCGCCGTCTTAGATTTGCCGACTGCACCTCCCCTTCATTGTGAGTTTTGAGCACATGGCGAATGAGCGTGGTATCGCTATGTCGCTCCTGGAGTAGAACGGTTAGCACGTCGCCTTGGCTCAAGCTGACTGAATCAGGTGGAAAACCTGCGCCGGTCGCGTCCGACCACGCCAGAAATCCGTCGCGACGGAAACGCGCCCAGTCCTCTTTGAGTTGCAAATCTGTTTCAAATCGTTGCCGAAGATCGGCGATTGTGGCGACTCCGAGTGGGCGTCCTTGGTCGCGCAACCAACGCAGAAATTGGATCACATTCCGCTCGCGCTGGTGGATGAACCCATTACCCCAGTAATCAGCGCTCGTCACCGAAACTCGCTGGTTGCCGTGCGCAGCGCGGTTGTACTCGCGAGTAATCGAAGCCAGCTGCCACTCCATAAACAAGGCGCCGTTTGGTAAGAAACTGCCGTTGTCTAGCGCGAGTCGCGAGCTTGGACCGGGTGGAATGGTCGTCTTCACGTCAGAACGCTCCACCAGGGTGAAGCCGGAGCCTTTCTCCTTCGCAACACCTTCCCAGATCTGATCGAAGCCGCCCCATGCGAAGTTACTCTTACCACGGAACCCTGAATAGCCCCCCCCGCCTCCGGCGGTGTTCAGCAGATTGTCACGCCACATATCGATGAGGGAGTAGTAGTCGCCGCCTCCGGGCGCAGCCCACCAGTTGTGGCGCAGCTCCTCGATCGTATCCAGCGTCGGGTTCATTCCAAGCTGGAACATCTCAAAGCCCGCCATAGCTGAATGCGAGTTGGGTAAACGTGGGTGCACCGCAGCCGTCGATTTCCACGGACGGATTGCTGTCAACGGCAAGGTCGCCAAACTCCGCCCCGCTGATTCGACTACAACTTGCCCACAAACCAATGCCGGCCCCGTCGCTGACGCCGCAGGAGTACGCAATAGCGCGGTGTCCTCGTCAACCAGCGCGAGGAACTTCGAGTTCCCTGCGACAAAACCGCACGGAAACGACATCGTGCGCTGCTCCCACGGTTGCAGAATAAAGGAGAGTTCCCGCACCACAACCGTCGACTCCGGCGCAGAGCCTTGCCACTTCAGCGTGGCCTTGACCGGTTGGGAGACAGCGGTCGTATTGCGGAACATTGCCCGCAAGTGGATTTTCTCGCCTGGTACCACGACCGGCGAAGCCATGCTTTCTTTCAGTAGACTGAATTTTAGGAATTTTGGCTCATAGAATTTCGACCCCGGCACACTGTCCGGCAGGTCGCGGTGCATCTGATCGCTCGGAGCAAGTAGGACTTCGACCGCCGGCCGCACGTCGATCGCTCTCTCCAGGTAATCGGTTACTTGGGCCCCATGCTCTTCCAAGAGCGCCAAACGAACAAACCACTCATCCTTAAGGCGCGTCGTCATTGGGGAAGGATCAGCCGGTGAGGCTGCGATTTGTACCCGTGTTGCGCCGGTTGGCACCGCAACCCGACCTTCGTCGAGCAACATACCCATCCAATTGCGCACCCGGTAACCAAGCCAGCGAGGATGAGGCGCCGCCTGTAATTGCACATCGAGTCCGCCTGTCGCTTGAGAGAACTGTACCGCGAGCAGTCGCGACTCACCTCGTAAGAGCGTGGCGGGCACTTGGGCACCATCCACCTGTTGAGCTTCGGTATAGGTGCGGAGCGTTGTGCCGAGATTGAAGGTGTCAGGTTGCGTCCTAACCGAGAACTTTTCGGGCACTCCCGGACCATCCTTGTCGCGCCGTGTGGAAGCCCAGTCATGGCGGACAGCCGTGTCGATGAACCGCGTCCAATCGAGCGAAAGATCGCCCGTTGCAAAGGTGATGTTCTTGTAGCGAGCCACAGCGGGTATCCCATCGCTGAAGCGTGCTAAAATCGTGGCTCCCGATGGCGGCACGAGCAATCGTCCTCGAGCCACCATGTCCGGCGCATTCAATCGCGCCAATTCTCCCTGCCACGTCAAACGATCCACGGTACCAGAGAAGTCCAGCTTGGGAAGCGGCACCTGCCAGCTTAGTCCCGATGGTGCGGCCATCCGTAAACCATGAACATTTTGCATATCCACTGGAAATGCGATCCAGTTGATCCCCGGTCGCAGGAGGCCAGTTAGCACGAAATTCACCAAGGTCGTCTTGTCGCGCTTCGGCTCGTGGATCATTGCGGAGAAGAACTCGCTGGTGCTGCGCACCGGTCGGCCATTGATCCATGCGGTTTTTATCAAATCAGCGGGGACCGGCCCTTTGTGGTTTTTGCCTAGGGCAGCACCAGTTGTGTCGATCACCAATCGGGCCGGTCCCGATGCTTCCTGCGGGCTGACTAGGAAGGGGGTTGCCAGCCAGCGCGGCTTCTCATCAGGCATTCGCATGATGACGCCGGCATCGGCATCTGCAACCACCGACCGCCACGGCGCAGCTGCCGTTTCGCTGCTTAATGCGCCCGCCCAATTCTCTGTCAGTGCGACGTGCCGGTCATCTTCGCGAACGTACCACATACCGGCTAGCCGCTCCGCGGTGCGTGTAGTAAGCGGCTGCGGAGCGGTCGGGGCACGAACCAGCCGCACATCAGGACGATTGCCCGGATCCGACACTCCGGCAATCACCACGGTGTTCTTGCCCTGATGCCACGGGGCCGAAAAGATGCCGGATTCATCGCAAACGGCTTCGCCATTGACATAGACTTGCCAAGAACCGGGCGGCACAGGCCGGTACGTTCCGACCTTCAGAGCATTGCATGCGCTGTCTGAGATGGTCACGTCTGTTCGCGTCCACCACGAAACGCTTTTTGTTGGCGCCTCGTTGCTTTCCAAGTCGATCGGACGAATCTCAAGCGGCGTGATACGATTAGGCCCCGATCCCCACGGTGCATTCAATGCCCATGTGGTGGATAAGCGTTGCGCAGGCCAGCATCGCAGAGCAATGCAGTGTGAACCTTCTTTGAGTGAAGTCACCGCAACAGGCTTCGTTAAAGGCTGACCATCGAGCATCGCTGTGATCGAGTACGGCTCTGGCGGCACAAGCCAGTTGCGAGATGCAGCGCCATGCTGAACATCGAGCGTATAGCGGAACCATAGAGCACCAGCAGTTACTGGCATCCAGGGCGCATCGCCTGTCTTGCGTTGTTCCCATTGGGAATCGTCGTAGTCGGGCCGGTGCCATCCCTCGATCAAATCCCGGCGATCAATCATCGTGCCTTCACAGCGGAACTTCCAGATACTGGAAACACGCACGGCACCATCGTCCTTGACGGCGTCGGCTTCGCTAGTTTTTGGGAACTGATCGAGCCAAGAGCCAGTATCATCAGTAAACCAATGTTGCCGTTGCCCCTCGCCGCGCTCGTCCTTCCGCCAAGTCCAAGACCCGCCGGTCTGGACGCCGCGTCCCACCGCAAGCTTCTCGGGCACCGGCCGCCGAGCCGAAGCAGAACCCTCCTCTGGCATTGCGGTAACCGGCCGGATCATCGGGACCATCTCTGCCAGTGCGGGCAACTCCAAGGCACGGGCATTGGCGACAATAATTTGTTTACCTTCATGCGCTAGCCGCGTTAGTGCTGCCTCTTGCGCCTTAGACGACAAGGCATAAACCAGCGCGCCCTCGGCATCCTCAGCAGTGTCCACGATATGGTAGCCCATCCGTGCAAGGCTATCTCCAGCAATCCACGGCACACCCACTCCGTAGATCTTTTTCTGCATTACACCAACAGCCACATGCGAACCACTCGTCAGCCAATCGACAAGATTTCTCACCAGCGCCTGACTACCAATCCATTGGTTGAAAGCCGAGGTGAACAAGGGCATTGCTGCGGCCAGAGTCCTGCCGCTTCCATATTCGGCGGTCAGGAGTAACGGCCGTTGCTCAGGGTCATCACCCCAAGCCAGGACCTGGCCGTTGTTCCACAGCGAACTTTTAAGTTGATCTTCGCTCCATGCATAGAAGAAATGCGTGCCTTGTACAAGCGGATGCGTCGGAAGCACCATGAAACCGTGCAAGGGCCAGGTAGGTGCCGTCGTCAGATCTACGCCACGTAATAATGGATGGTTCGCTTGGCGACCGACTTTGGTGGGGCCAAACGGATTGCGCAGGCCTTCAATAAATTGATCACAGGTTGGTACTGCGACAAACGGCAGTATGTCCCACAGAGGTGACAGTTGCGGAATTGCAGTTTTAGTGCCCCGATAAGTATTCCACCAATAATCGGGATCATTACTCGTGTGGAGGATAAACAACCCACCGCCACGGCGGACGAAATCCGCGACACTAGTGGCTTGCTGTTCCTCTAAAGTTACGTCAGCGCTGAGCACAACCAGTTGTGAGATCCCAAGATCCCCAAGATTGAGGTCCGCAGAACGCTCAACTATTTTCACCTGCAAGCCAGCACGCTGCAATGCATCAGCGGTCGTTCTAGCGGCATCACCTTTTTGAATAACCACAGCTTGCGGCACACCCCACAAGGGAGTAGTCGTCATCAACATCCCTATGAGTAGTAGATAGCGTGACATAGAATCGTCCTTTACCGGGTTGCTATCAGCTTCAGTAGATTCGCTCCATCTTTGCCGACAAAGGAATGCATCAACACATAACGGTCTCTTGTAGCCACGTGGCCGGGGTACTGCTTTTCAAGCGACTTTGTCGCAGCAGAAGCTTCCGACGGCGTCGCCATTTCAGCAATAAACAATTCGTTGCCGCTTGCCCGGTTCGTCGGGTAACTGTCGTACAAAACAAAACCGGTACTGACGCGATATTTCAATCTCCAACAATGATGAGGACGAGCATGCGAAGCCTCTGTGAATCCGGCATAGAGATGACTGCCAACCATTTGCTGTCCTAAGTATTGGATTCCGTCAGGCAACCCGCACGTTGGTGCCCACGGGGGCAGGTCAGTTCGAAGTTGCGTTGGTCCGAGGCCTTCCAGCGTCC
The DNA here is from genome assembly GCA_903825435.1 of uncultured Verrucomicrobiota bacterium. Taxonomy (GTDB): domain Bacteria; phylum Verrucomicrobiota; class Verrucomicrobiia; order Palsa-1439; family Palsa-1439; genus CAIKAP01. Next base: position 5,959 of record CAIKAP010000215.1, on the reverse strand, counting down.
AATCCTTGAGCAACAGTGGTGTCGCCCCGGGGATCACGCCGTTAAGTAAACCATGGTTCAGGAATGCCTCGACAGCGCGAGCTACAGCTTCAGGCCCAAGACCTGTCAGATGAATCACAAATCGCATTTGATCCTCAGGTGACTGGGACAGAACTCGCAACGGAGGTTTCTCCAATTTCGACGAGCCCGGAGCCAGACGCACAAGCAGTGAGTACGGATTGCGTACGGTCTGGACATAGCCGACATCGAAACCGTCGAAGTCGCCGTAACCAAAAGCAAAAAGGTCATGCCGATAGCGCCACGCCATCGGCGGTATGTCACATTCCCAGAGAGCGAGTACCGATCGGGCGATAGCATCCCCCTTGGCCAGCCATTGCCGTTGTGGCTTCGTTGTGGCCCAGAAGCCCCACGTGGCCCGAAGTACGATGTTGTCTTCCCACTGTCCAACGACAATCACGTTATGGTTGCCTAACGTCTTGTAATTGGCGATCAACGTTTCCGGATCTAAGGCTTCAGCTTGGGGTTGTACACTTCGCAAGGCAGTCACGACCTGATTCGCTGCACGACGAACCTCATCGTGTGCCTTAGGGCTGACACACACAATAGTTTCTCGACCGAGAGTGTCGAGCCAAGGCGCAGTCCAGCTCACGACGGGCAAGGCAAGAACCAATAGGATTATGGTGATGAGCCATTTACCTTTGGTATGGGTTCCTTTATGGCCGATGTACACGATACTTCCTTCGCGAGAATTCCATGTTAGCATTGTTTACACCCCATTCGCAAGAAATTCCTGAAACAACGGCGTCAGGAAGCGGAAATGAACGGTAAAAAAGAAATCTACGGCATCGGGCGCACGTAAGTAATAGGAGGATTAGTAGCTGACAAACTCGGCGGCGACTTCGTCGGCGAAAAGGAGGCCGCGCGGTGTGAGTTGGAGGCGGTCGTTGCACCAGTGGACAAGATTGTCAGCGAGAAGGGCGTTGATCTCGGAGTCCCAACGGGGGTGCACCAGATGGCCGGGAATGCCGTCGAGCATGCGGAGGCCAAACGCAATGCGCTCGCCAAATTTGGTTTTTTTGGTGAGTTGTTCCTCGAAATTCACAGGTGAATGGCCTTCGAGAATCGCGGCAGTATAGCGGATAGTATCGGCGATGTTCTCCCAGCGTCGGCGACCCACGGTCGAGAAGGCACTGGGGCCGAGCCCTAGGTAGTCCTTGCCTTCCCAGTAGGCGATGTTGTGACAGCATTCGCGGCCGGGTTTGGCAAAGTTGCTGATTTCGTAGTGACGGTAGCCGGCAGCGGCAAGGGTCTCGATGAGGAGTCGGTACATCGCCAACTCGTGGTCGAGGTCGGGACGGAGCGCGCCGCGTTGGAATTGACGCCAGAACTCAGTATCTTCTTCAAGCGTGAGACAATAAGCGGAGAGGTGTTCGGGGCGCAACGCCAGTGTGCGGCGTAACGTATCACGCCATTGTTCCATCGTTTGGCCGGGAAGACCGAACATAATGTCAAGGTTGAGGTTATCTAAGCCGGCAGCGCGCATAATGCCGACAGTACTTTCGATTTCAGCGACGGTATGGATGCGACCAAGGCGTTGGAGGAGTGTGTCGTCAAACGATTGGACACCAAGAGAGATGCGGTTGACGCCGGTATCGATCCAGAGGCGCGCCTTGTCAGCATCAACGGTGGCGGGATTGCATTCGACGGTCCATTCGCGTGGTGGAGTGGGGAAGTTTTTGGCGAGGGCATCGAGGATTATCTTCCACAACGCGACGGGAAGAATACTCGGTGTGCCGCCGCCGAAGAAAATGCTTTGCGGAGCAAGTTGTGGTGCGGCGACGTCCAATTCGTGGAGCAGGGCGGTGACGTAGTCGTTCATCTGAGCGTCGCTGCTAGGGTGAGAATGGAATGCACAGTACCGGCATTTCGTCGCACAGAATGGGACGTGAATATAGAGGTGCTCGACTTTTGCGGCGTCAGTTCGCATATTGCTCTGGCAACGTATCCGAGAAAATGCGCACCGACAAACTGCAAATTATCCTCGCCAGTGTATCACCGCGCCGGGATCAGTTGCTTCGCGAAATGGGGCTTGCATTCACTGTGGTGCGGCCCGACGGCGTGGAGGAACTGGCGTCTGGCCTGTTGCCGGAGGCGTTGGCGTCGCACAACGCGCAGCAGAAGGCGCAGGCGGTGGCGGGGCGTCATCGCGAGGCACTGGTGTTGGGGGCTGACACGATCGTGGTGTTTGACGGTGTGGTGTACGGCAAGCCGCGGGATATGGCGGGAGCGGTGCAGATGCTGGGGCGGTTGGCGGGTCAGGCGCACGAGGTGTTCACGGGGGTTTGCCTAGTTCAGCGGGCGCGCGGCTTTGAAACGACGTTTTGCGATCGGACGCGCGTCTGGATGAAGGCGCTGACGGCGACGGAGATTGTGGAGTATTTCCTAAAAGTGAACCCGCTCGACAAGGCGGGCGCCTATGCGGCGCAGGAACACGGCGACACGATCATCGCGCGAATCGAAGGCAGTTTCTCTAATGTGATGGGGCTGCCGGTGGAACGGCTGCGGTCGGCACTGGAATCGGTTGCTTTGATTTGACATGGATGACCATCCGCTTGCGGCCACCTTTGTCATCGCCGCCTTCACTGATGGCTTCCAGTTCAGTGTCGCGCTCGATGTGGCGGTGAATGGTCCGGCGCTCGAACGGGCTGAATGGGCCGATAGTCACGGCATCGCCCCAGCGGCGAACTTTATCCACGGCTTCGAGGGCTTTCGCGATCAGCTCGTCGCGCTCGCGTTCCCGGTAGCGTTCGCAATCCACAATGACACGCGGCGCGTCGGGGTCGGCCCGCTGGAGGATGCGGTTCAGGAGGAACTGCAACTGGTCGAGCGTCTGGCCGCCGCGGCCGATGAGCCGTCCGGGGTCGGCGGTAGCGATGTGTAACAGCGGGTCGTCGTCCTGGCTGAATTGTTCGACCTTGATTTGCAGGCCGAGGCCATCGAGCATGGTTTGGAGGGCAACCTTCGGATCGAGTGGTGTCGCGGATTTGGCAGGCGCGGGATTGTCCATCGTGATTCCTTACTTGGCTGGCGCGGTGGCCGTCTGGCGCATGCTCCACCATTGCTGGGCGATGGAAAGGAGTTGCTGCACGGTCCAGTAGAGCACGAGGCCGGAGGACATGCCGTAGAACATGAACAGCATGATCAGCGGCATGAACATCATCATCTTCTGTTGCTGCGAGTCGCCGGTGCTGGGGGTCATTTTCTGTTGCAAGACGGTGGATGCGGTCATCAGCAGCGGCAACGGATTTAGCACCAACGTGTCACCAATCAGTGGCAGACTGAACGGCAGAGTATGGATCCAGATGGTGTCGGGCAGCGAAAGGTCTTTGATCCAGAGGAACGAAGTGCCGCGCAGTTCGATGGCGTTGGAGAGCACCTTGTAAAAGGCGATCAAAACCGGCATCTGCACAAGCATCGGCAGACAGCCGCTGAACGGGTTGATCTTGTGCTCCTTGTAGAGCTTCATGATCTCCTGGTTCATCTTCTGCGAGTCATCCTTATACTTCTCGCGGACCTTCTGCATCTGCGGTTGGAACTTCTGCATCTCCTTCATGGACTTAATGCTCTTGGCCTGAATCGGCCAGAACACGATCTTCAACAGAATCGTCACGAGGATGATGGCCATGCCGTAGTTAGGGGCCAGCTTGTGGCACCAAACCATGCCCTTGAACAACACCAAGCCAAAGATACCCGTGTACCCGTCCATCCACGACCCGAAATCCATCACTTCCATCTGGCTCTGCCCGAGTACCGACAATCGCTCGTACTCCTTCGGTCCGGCGTAGAGGGAGAAACTCAGTTTTCCACTGACGGTCGGCCACTCGGCTACGGCCATCACGCCGCGCGGCGGCGGCTTCGCCGTCCAGCCCTCCGGCCTTGGCAAATCAACCGGTGTGTATGTCACCGCCATCGCGTTCGTCCCGCCCGTCAATACCATCGCAAAATACTGGCTCTTAACAGCGACCCAGCGCGCGTGGATCGTCTCGCGGTTCTGGCCTTTGCCCGTGCGCTTGGTCACTGCGCCGAGGTCGCGGTTCGACCACTTCGGGCCATCCTGCCAATCCGTGTTCAGGTAGGGCGTTTCCTTGGTGTTTAACGCCTCTGCTTTGTGGGCGGAACACGCCATACCGACGACGACGCCGACAGCGGGCACGCCGCCGCACTCAATCGAACCAGTTAAGAGGTAATCCTTGCCGAGCGCGACTGTCTTCGTCACGTTCGCCGCGCGCATCACCACGCTGGTCGGGCCGCTCTGCTCCAGTGTGAACACCCCGTTGGTGTCCGCGCCCGGCACGCCGACCAACGACAGCGCCACGGTCGGCGCGTCTTGGTTTAGCGTAATGTGGCCGTGACCATTCGCCTTATGTTTGAGCAACTCAACCGAGCGAATACCGCCGCCCCAGCTCGTGAATTCGACGCGGATGAACTCATTACTGAGTGCTAGCTTCTGCTCCGCAGGACGTTCCACTGACGGGGTGGATAGTTGCGGTGGTGCGGTGGTCGTCGTCGTCATCGCAGCGACGCCTTGCGCGACGATGTTGCTGGCGGCATTGGTGAGCGCGACTGCCGGCATCTGCCGCTTGGGGATTGGCGGAAAGATTTTACTGATGGCGAACTGCAGGCCCATCAACGCCAACACGCAGGCCAGCATCACAGCTATAGTACGTTTATCCATCATGATTCAGGAACCGGGTCGAATCCGCCTTCGTGACACGGATGACAACGTCCCACACGCCGCACGGCCAGCCACGCGCCGTGCGCCGTGCCGTGTCTGGCGATGGCCTCGGCGGCGTAGTGCGAGCAGCTCGGATGAAAACGGCAGCACGGTCCGATCAGCAACGACAGCGTGAGCTGATAGGCACGGATCAAAAGTAGCAACAGGCGTTGGATCACGTGGCGGGGAGCAGGCCGGCCGTTCGCCAGAGCGAGAGCATCTCGGTTTCGACATCGTGGAGTTTCTTTTCGGTAATGGCGGTGCGGGCGACCATGACAAGTTGAAGGTGTTCGGGAAGTTCTTGTTTGTGGTATCGATACGCTTCGCGTAGCAGACGACGGGCGCGGTTACGCGTGACGGCATTGCCGATTCGGCGGCTGGTCACCACGCCGACCCGGCGCGGTTCCTCCATCGTGTCCAACGCGTACACGACCAGCAGCCGGCCCTTGGCGCAGCGGCCGGCGTCGTACACACGACGGAACTGCCAGCCGAGCTGGAGCCGATCAGTTTTGGTGAATGTGCGCTCGACATGCAACTTCAGACCTGGGTCAGTCGTTTGCGGCCTTCGCGGCGGCGGTTGCGAAGAATAGCACGACCGCCCTTGGTGCGGTTGCGGCCGAGAAACCCACAGCGGCGTTTCCGTCGTCGTTTAGATGGTTGATAGGTTCGTTTCATGCGTTCGTTTTCCTTAGAAGGTCGCGTATACTAACAGCATGCCGCCGGTTGTCAACCCACAGTGGGTCCGGTGAACCAAAAGATCGCACCACAACCCGATTCGTTGTCCATACTGATTTGGCCACCGTGCGCCTTCACGACCCGACTGGGGATCGCCAATCCGAGGTCGGTACTTTTCTCGCCGTCCATCGGCTCAGCAGAAAGACGGGCAAAATCATATAGGAACTCTCGGTGACTATTTTACTGAACCAAGTTGAGGGTTGCGGTTTGGTTTTTTGGTGTGGTTTTGGTCATGGCGACTTCTTTGATTGTTGGTTCATCGTATTGACTCCTTGATTTTGGATGGTTGGCTTGTCCGTGATGACTTTGTTTAGTTTTCAGGCGGCACGCAGCGGCAATAACTGCAACCGGACGATTTGTTCATAGCGGGCCATGTTGTAGATCAGGTTGATCAACCCGATTGCCGCCGCGTTGCGCCGCTCCCCGATGTAACGCAGATAGAATCCTTTC
>CAIKAP010000214.1 GCA_903825435.1 uncultured Verrucomicrobiota bacterium | reverse complement strand
CGAGTGTAGGGAAAAGATGGCGTTGAAGATGGTGGAAGATCGCGGTCAGTTCATGCATAACTCTGAGACGCTTCCCCTTGCATCCCGTTCAAATCCATCGCCGAAAAAGCCCGCAAAAGCGAGTTTTGCAAGAACGTCAGTTTCAACAGATTTCTGATGTGACGCATTTGAAAGAATGTTTGTCTGTACACCAGTAAAAATCGCTCCGCATGTAAACACAACCGAATTTGCGAGCGTGCTCTACGAAGCGGAGCGGCAGATCAAGAAGTTTCGAGCGTTATTGTTTCTTCTTAAAGGCATCGAAGAGACCTTTGGTGGTCTTTTGGAGCGTGTCGCTTGCACCCTTAACGGCTCCGCCAACACCCTTGATCATTTCACCGGCAACTGCGCCAACCTGTCCGAACACAGTGTCCATGACGAGCTTGGAAATGCTGGTGGACTCGGTGATGTCCTTGTAGGTGGCGCTTACATTAAGATTGATCTTGTTCTCGCTCGGCTTGCCGTCGCTGCTGAACGTGCGTTTGATGACGGCACCGACGTAAACCTTCACCAAGTCCACGCGGTACGGCGTCTTCTTCTCTTCCTTCGGCGCACCGCCACCGGGGGTACCGCCGCTGGGCGTGCCACCGGACGTGTCGGCAGGTTTCTTCCCGCCGCCGATGGATGACGCTCTGTCCTGGAGAACGGTGGCGTTGGTCTCGCCCTTCTCATTCTTCACAAGGTCAACCTCGGCGACGTCAACGACCAACTCCTTGATATGCGGCGAACGGCTCAGGAAAGACATGGTCACGTAATCCACCCGCACCAACGGCAGGATCACGAATGTCCCGCCATGAAACTCCGGCGGATTCATCAGCTTCAGGTCGCGCACCTCCAGCGTCCCGTTGAACAGTCCGATATCCACCGAGCCGATCTCCAGTGGAAACCCCGTCATTTCCTTCGCGGCGATCTCGACGGCCCTGCGGGCGACGATATTACGCGCGAAGTAGAGAACTACGCCGAGCACCACCACCAGCATCAATAACCATTTGATGAGCTTGAAGAGTATTTTCATGGTGATACATATACACCGTATGACGGCACGGAATCAAGTCACTCCGAAGCTGGGCGCCCACATGTCCATTGCCGGGGGCGTGGACCTCGCCATCGAGCGTGGTGTGTCCATCGGCTGCGAGGCCGTGCAAATCTTCCTGAAGAACGCGACGCAGTGGCGTGGCCGGAACATTTCCGGAACAGAGGCGCGACGTTTTCGCGACCTCAGAAAATGTTCCGGTAATGTTCCAGTGTTCGCGCACGCCAGTTATCTCATCAATCTCGGCGTCGAAAATCCGCGTTCTGTCGCGGCGCTCGTGGACGAAATCGAGCGGGCCGACTTGCTCGGCGTGCCGTTCATCGTGCTGCATCCCGGATCGCACCTCGGCGCGGGCGAGACGGCGGGCCTGACATGCGTGGCGCGCAATCTCGATGAAGTGTTCGCGGCCACGGCGTCAAGCAAGGTGCGGATCGCGTTGGAGACGACGGCGGGACAAGGTTCTTGTCTCGGTCACCGGTTCGAGCATCTGGCGGAAATCATCCGTCGCGTCGAGCAGCCGAAACGGTTGGCGGTCTGCGTGGACACCTGTCACTTGTTCGCCGCGGGCTACGATATCCGGACGCGGGGCGGCTACGAGATGGTGATGAAACAATTAGATGGCTTGCCGGTCGTTGCCTTTCATCTGAACGACTCGAAGAAACCGTTCGGCTCGCGCGTGGACCGGCACGAACACATCGGGAAAGGATTTCTTGGCTTGGAGGCGTTCCGTTGCGTGCTGCGCGATGCGCGCTGGCGCGGGCTGCCGATGGTGTTGGAGACGCCCAAAGGCGAAGACATGCGCGAGGATGTCGAGAACCTGCGGGTGTTGCGGTCGCTTACTTTTCCTTCAACACGACGAATGTAGAACTGGCGCCGCGCTTCAGATAGACGAGAACGCCTTTCTTGGCGTCGGCCTTCGCGAGGGCGGCCTTGAAGTCGGCCGCATTCTTCACGGGATGGCGGTCCACTTCGGTGATCACGTCGCCGGGTTGCAGGCCTTTCTCGGCGGCAATGCTTCCGTCCGTCACGTCGCGCACGACAACGCCCTGGCCATCATCCGCGTTCTGGACGGTGAGGCCAAACGCCGGCTCGGCGGCGGATTTCTCCGTCGGTTTGCGGGTGGCAACGACGACTTCGTCCTTCATCTCGGCGGTCTGGACCGGCACTTTGATCGCTTTACCATCGCGCATGACATCGAGGATGACTTTCTGGCCAATCTTCTTGCCGAGCACCTGTTGCTGGAGTTCGCGCGGACTCTTGACGGGCACGCCGTCCACGGTGGTGATGATGTCGGCGGGCTTGAGGTCGCTGGCGGCGGCGGGCGTGCCGGGACGGATTTCCTGGACGACGACGCCGTCCTTGAGCTTGGTCAATTCCTGGAGTTCCTTGTTCTCGCTGAGCGGGGCGATGGCGACGCCGAGCCACGGGCGGATGACTTTGCCGTGATCAATCAACTGGTCGGCAACGGGCCGGGCCATGTTGATCGGGATGGCGAACCCGATGCCGCGGTTCAGGCCGCGGATGAGGGTGTTGATGCCGACGACGCGGCCTTCGATGTCGCAAAGCGGGCCGCCGGAGTTTCCGGGATTGATCGAGGCGTCGGTCTGGATGTAGTCCTCGTAGGCGCTGACGTGGCCGACGGTGAAACTGTAGTCCAGTTCGTACGGCGCGCCGATGGCGATGGCCCATTGGCCGACGCGGATCTTGTCGCTGTCGGCGAGCTGCGCGGCGGAGAGGTCCTTGGCTTCCACCTTGATGATGGCCACGTCGGTACGTTCGTCCACGCCGACGATCTTCGCGGCGAACTCGCGCCCGTCCCGGAGCCGCACCTTGATCTTCTCCGCGCCGTCCACGACGTGCTGGTTGGTGAGGATGTAGCCGTCCTTGCGGTAAACGATCCCCGACCCCGCGCTGTCAATGTCCGGCATCTGCTCCGGCGCACCGCGGCGTTTGAAGAAGTACTCGAATGGCGTCCCCTCAAACCCGTGCGGCACCTGTCCCCCGCCCTCCTCGCCTTCGCCCGCGCCGAGCTTGCGGGTGCAGGTGATGACGACGACCGACGAGCTGGCCTGCTCGGCGACCTTCACGAACGCGTTCTCCAGCCGGCGCGCGATGTCGAGGTCGCCGTTGCCCGGCGTCGTTTCCTTGGCCATCACCGACGCAGCCAAGACAAAAAATGCAATGAACAAGCTCTTCATGTTGTCGTACCGTAGCAGAAGCGCGGCACGTTGACAAACCCAGCGTTTCCGTTACGCTGCCGGCGTGAGCAACATCCTCGAACAACTGCGCGCCCTGAAAGCGCGGCGCAACGCCGTCATCCTCGCCCACAACTACCAGACCGGCGACATCCAGGACGTCGCCGATTACGTCGGCGACTCCCTCGGCCTCGCCTTCAAGGCGAAGGAAACCAGCGCCGACGTAATTCTCTTTGCCGGCGTCCATTTCATGGCCGAGACCGCCAAGATCGTCAACCCGGCCAAGCGCGTCGTCATCCCCACCCTCGAAGCCGGCTGCTCGCTCGCCGACTCCTGCAACGCCACCGACCTCGCCAAATGGAAAGCAGCGCACCCCGGCGTCGTCATCGTCGCCTACATCAACTGCACCGCCGCCGTCAAAGCACAGGTGGACATCATCTGCACCAGCGGCAATGCCGTCAAAGTCGTCAACTCCATCCCCCGCGACAAACAGATCCTCTTCTGCCCCGACGAGAACCTCGGCCAATGGGTCATGGAACAAACCGGCTGCAAGATGATCCTCTGGCCCGGCGTCTGCCACGTCCACGTCAAGTTCACCGCCGAATCGCTGGCCAAACTTCGCGCCGCACATCCCGACGTCAAAGTCGTCGCCCACCCCGAATGTCTTCCCATCGTCCGTTCGATGGCCGACGAAGTCTGCTCCACCGAGAAGATGCTCGCCTACTGCAAAGCATCGCCGTCAAAAGCCTTCATCATCGTCACCGAATCCGGAATGCTCCACCGCCTGAAGAAGGAACTCCCCGACAAACAGTTCTTCGCCGGGCCGACCGACACGTGCAGTTGCAACGAGTGCGAGTACATGAAGAAGAACACCCTCGCCAATTGCGTCGCCGCGCTCGAAACTCTCTCCCCTGAGATCACACTTCCTGAAGACATTCGTCGCCGCGCGCTAGTTCCCATCGAACGCATGATGGCGCTGGGAAGGTAGTTGTCAGTCGTCAGTTCTCAGTTCTCAGTTCTCAGTTCATGGCTTTGTCATTCTGAACGAAGTGAAGAATCTCTGGAATCCCTCCGGCCGGGAGGCTTGAGATTCCTCGCTATGCTCGGAATGACAAGAATTGTGGTCGGCGTACCGCCCTCATACGGTTGCACTCCGCCCTAATGAGTCGGTGCACAACCACTATATTGTCGCACTCGGCCCTTTAATGCTCGTGATAGGACTAAATAGAGTTTCATTCGGACTAATTAGGTTTGTGAGCAACACTCTAACGGTTGCATTCAGACCTAAAACGGTGGAGTTCCGCCCTATATTGGCGGCTTACGGCCCTACGATTGTCGCAATCGGACTACCGAACCTCGTTTTTCGCTTGCCAAATGTCAGAAATGACGCAAAATCCTCGGTAATCCACTGAAAAGAGGCAAACATGAGCACTTCTTCACCGACGCCGACAACGCCAGCACCACTCATCCCCCGCGACAAGCTACTCACCGTGATCAGTTGCGAGACGCGCTGGGTGATTCTGAAAGCATTGTGCGATGAACCTTTGGGCGCAATGGACATCGCGCAACTGATGGGTTCCTCGTCTTCCGCCGCTACCAAACAAATGCACGTGCTGATGGATGTTGGCATCGTAGTGCAAGGCCGAGGTCGGCTCTATCATCTAGCGCCTGCCTACCGACCGCCTCCCGGCCAATACGTCCTCGACTTCGGCCACTGCCTCCTCCGCCTCGACGCCGCCCCGCCCGCTGCTTGAAGTTTTTCATCCGGAACATTTCCGGAACACTGCGTCGTGGCCGCGCTCGGTGGCTCTTTACGATGAACGCCGATGCCTGTCAGTGACGGATATCAGCAAAAACACGTCAACGATGTGGGCGGGTTGGTGTGGCCTCTCTTTCGCAGTTTACAGAGATTTGCCTCTGCACCGCCCAGGTCACCGGCGCCTCTGCGCTTGTCGTCTTCACTGATGCGCAGTTCGTCTGGCGACTGGTGGGATAGTGGACATAGACAAAAAGGCAGTTTCCCGCCATACTATCGAAAGCAATAACCACTATCTAACAAAGGTGCATCATGAACTTCTCGTTGAAACCGCATCCGTTGGTTGCCCATTGGGTCCCTGGAATGACTTTCCTCGTATTGGTCTGGGGTTCACGTCACGGCTGGAACTTTAGAGAAATGGCGGCAGGTAACTCAAATAATATCTGGTATATGTTAATCTTCTCTGTCGGTGCCTTTGTGATCGGACAAGTATTTGACGCTTTCAGAGACACGCTAATCGAGAGATTTTTGGATAAAGGGAAGACACTTGACTGGGAAAAGATCATCAACGCCGAGGCTACGAAAGCAGATCGGTTTGAAGATTACTATTTCACCTACTACGTTCTCGATTGGAATTTGGCTCTTAGTTTGATTGCGTCCCTCTTATTCACATCATGTGCGATAAATTGTATCTGTACTCGGCTATGCATGTGTTTGGTGATTCTCGTGCTTGCAGCACTTTTCATTTCCAACGCCATCTCGCTGCGAAAAGAAATGATAAAGATCGTAGAGGGTTGGCCCCTAAAAAAGGAGGATAATGAAAAGACGGCGTAAGGAACACCGGAAGTATCCTCACGATGGCGTATTCACTCGATTGGCACGATCGAATTTGCAGGGTGTCGGCGTCTTCGCGATCAGGAGAATCAAGAAGGGCACATACATTTTCCCCGATGACAAAGCTAAGTTACAATGGTTAAGCCGAAAAAAGTTGAAGAACCTGCCAAAAGCAATCAAGCGTCTCTATCATGATTTCTGCATCATCAAGGACGGCGGCGCGCTCTATGGCTGCCCCAAAAGTTTCAACAACCTGACAGTCTCTTGGTATATCAACGAATCAAAAAAACCAAACGTCGGTTGCGACAAGAATTATAACTTTTACGCCTTGCGAGAGATTAAATCAGGCGAGGAGTTGACCGCCGATTATTCGACTTACAACGAGTTCGGCTCGTAGCAGCTCTTCAACTACTTTATCGTCCCGATCTCAAACTCTCTGCGCGACGGAAAGCGTTACGTGCTTCATCTGTCCGTCCCAAATTCTGGAGGGCAACCCCCAAATTCTGCCACGCACCAGCGAAGTCCGGTTTAATCTTGATGGCTTGCAAAAAAGCCGCCATAGCCTCGACTGTGCGCCCGCACTTGCCGTACGTCCCCCCCAAGTTGTACCACGCATCAGCGTTGTTCGGTTTGATCTTAATGGCTTGCTGGTAGGCCGCAATCGCGTCATCGGTGCGACCGGAGTCGTGATACGTCCCCCCCAAGTTGTACCACGCATCGGCGTAGTCCGGTTTGATCTTGATGGCTCGCCGGTAGGCCGCAATCGCGTCATCGGTGCGACCGGAGTCGTGATACGTCCCCCCCAAGTTGTACCACGCATCGGCGTAGTCCGGTTTGATCTTGATGGCTCGACGGTAGGCCGCAATTGCGTTGTCAGTCTTACCGGACCGGCCATACGCATCGCCCAAGTTGTACCAAGTACCGGCGCAGTCCGGTTCGATTTTAATGGCTTGCCGGTAGGCCGCAATCGCGTCGTCGGTGCGACCGGAGTCGTCATATGCATTGCCTAGGTTATTCCACGCATCGGCGTAGTCCGGTTTGATCTTGATGGCTTGCCGGTAGGCTGCAATCGCGTCCTCGGAGAATTTCAGCTTCTCAAAAGCACAGCCCAGTGCCCACCACGCCACGGCGCTATCGGGATACCGGACGACCAACACCTTGTTGCGTTTAAGCTGTTCAACATTGTCGCCATCGGCTTCGGCAGCACAAGACGCACGCCAATCGGGGTCGGAAAAGATGGCGTCGTCACCGCTGCTTACGGACTGTCCAAGCGGTTCGGGCACGGTAGATGGTTTAGTTTTTGCTAACAACTGTCTGGCACACTCGACGGGGACAGCAAGATTCAGCGATTGCCCGCCGTGCAAGAGTGCGGACGCGATGCCGACGACGTCTCCTTTCACATTCATCACCGGTGAGCCGCTCGACCCTGATGAGATGGCCGCAGTGATTTGCAGTTTCTTGATGTTCCCCATCAACTCACGCACCGCCGACACAATTCCTTCGGACAACGTTCCTTCGAGGCCGAGCGGGCTACCAATGACGGCGATACGAGTGCCGACTTCGATGTTCTCGCTCTTGCCAAGCGTCAAGAACGGCAGGTCTTTGCCTTTGATTTTCAGAAGAACAAGATCGTTCTTCGGGTCGCTGGCGAGGACGCCTTCGACGGGGAACAGGCCGCCGTTCTCGGCCTTGGCGACGGCGCTGGCGGCTTTCTCGATGACGTGGAAGTTGGTGATGAGTTTGCCGTCGCTGGAGACGAGGAAGCCGGTGCCGGTGGCAATCTCTTTGCCGTTGGCGTCGGACACGACCAGCAGCATGACGGCAGGCCGTGCTTTCTTGGCGAGCGCCTTGAGGTCAATGCTCTCCGTCTCCGCGCAGACGGACAAAGGTTGGTTTGCGGCGAACAGCGCAATCCCGGCGAGCAAAGCTCCGAATACCTTCATGGCGGCAGGATAGGCAGCAGCGGTGCGAAGGTCAAGCTATCGGTGGGCCTTGCTCATTCATCCCGCACGGGCAACCAAGATGGTTGCCCCACTCTGACAGCCGCCGCACAAACCCCGATACCTTCCACTGGAAGGTATCGCCTCATGTTCCGGTTTTGTTCCGGATGCGCTGGGCACGGTTCAAGAGCCGTGACGCCCTCGTGATCACTTCAGTTCAACGGTTTTCAGGAGTTGCTCACGCAACACCTGCCGGGCCACGGCGCGGCGGTGACGTGTGTCGTGCGGCTCGGGAATCCACAGGCAAAACGGGCAGCCAATCGTCACGCTGATCGTCTCGCGCCGGAACCAATTGCGCCACTGATATGCCTTGCGCGCATCGCGGATCACAACCGGCAGGATTGGCGCTCCGCCCATGAGCGCAATCAAGCCCGCCCCCGGTTTGAAGACCGGGTCGCCGCCGAGCACCGACTGTTCGGTCAACCGGATGCCGCCTTCCGGGAAGATCCCAACACAGTGGCCTGCTCGCAACCGTCGAATCGCCTCGCGCGCCGACCCGGCATCCGCCCGCGACCGGTCCACGGGAAAACAGCCAAGCGCCCGCGCCAGCGTGCCCAGGACAGGTTTCCGGAAAACCTCGATCATCGTCATGAAGTCCACCGGTCGCGGCAACCCCACGGCCACCAACGGCGGGTCGGCAAAGCTGATGTGGTTGGACACGACCATCAAACCGCCGTCGCGCGGCACCCGGTCGCGTCCGACAATGCGGATTCGGAAGAACACCTTGAAGATGCAGGTGAAGAACAGTTTCCCCGCGCCATAAACGATCCAGTGAATCAATTGCACTCCGCAATTATAGGTAAACCGCTCAACGCCTGCAATCAAAAGGCATCGTCGAATTGCGGCAGGAAGAGGACTTTGCTATGAAGGTCTCGATGAACGCGATCCTGTTCGCTTACTTTGCTGCCGGTCGCCATCTTTCATGCGGAACTTCTGGTGATGTTTACCGGAATCAAGATGGCTGTCACGGTGACGGCTGCGGGATCGGGGCCCAGTTGGCGGCGTGCGTCTGTTCGCGGGCGGCGTACTTTTGCCAGATTGCCTTGTCGTAGAGCATCGGCAGGAACACGCCGCCGACGACGGGACGGCCGGTAAAACTGACCTTGCGCGCGTCAGGCGTCTCGTACCAATCGGTCATCGGCGAGCGTTGCGGTGTCGCGTTGAGAAAGTCGAACACAGGAGCGACGAGCGCCTCGAAGTCGGCTCGCTGCTGTGTCAACGTCGCCGTCCAGATTGTCCAGTCGAGCTTCGTGTAGGTCTTGCGGTTATCAAGCGGTAAGCCGTACTTCTTCTGGATCTTCTTGTAGTAGTCCATCTCCTTGCGCAGCGCGGCGTCGGGGAACAACCCGAGGCCGAGGATGCGGTCCCACACGATGTTGTACTTCTGGCTCCAGGTGCCGGGCTTGTCAAACGCAAGACGGAAATGATCGCCGTCGTCAGCCTCCTTCACCCAGCGCGCTGCGAATTCCTTTGCCAACCTCGCGTATTCGGCGGCTTTTACTTTGTCGCCGCGCATCTCGCAAAGCTTGCCGAACGCCGCGAGGCCGCAGATGGCCTTCGCGGAGAGGTTCACGTTATGCGCGAGGTGGCCGGCAAAATCGTCGGTACAAAGCTGGTTCTCGGGGTCAAACCCCTTGTCCTTGAGGTACTCGGCCCACTTCTCCAACTGTGGCCAGTACATCCCAGCAAAGTTTGCGTTGCCTTCCATCTGTGCTATGGCCGCCATCAAAATCAACAGGTTCCCGCTCTCCTCGACCGGCATCTGGTTCTTCTCAGTCCGTTCGCCGCCGCCGTAAACCTGACCGTTGGCTTTCGGGTAGGTGCCGAGATCGTGCGGCGCAAACGGGAACTTCCAACGTTCGCTCGCCGCGTAGTTCATGAACGGCACAAGAAATGATTTCGCCAGCGTCGGCCCGAACAACAGAAACTGCGGCGACATGGGATAAAACACGTCTGACGTGGCGATGCAGCCGTTGGAATGGTTCTCCTTGCAGAACGAAATCGGCTGGCCGTTGGCGTCGGCCACGAACTTGCCCGCCGCAAAACACTGCCGGTAGGCCAACGCGCCCAGTGCCGCGTACTTTTCGCCACCCACCTTGACGAGATCGCCCATCAACTCCTTATCGAACGCCGCGCAGCGTTTCGCCAGCGCGTCGTACTCTTTCGCCGCCGTCTTCAACAGGTCGGCGGCTTCCCAGCCGTTGCGCCGCCAGTATGGACGCAAGTTCTTCTGCATATACTGGATCGAGTACAAATCGTCGTAGGCCAGAATCAACCGACACGACCCCGGCGTCACGATCTTCCATGTCACAGTCCCCTGCTCCGTTCCAACTGCGCCTGCTGTTGCAACGTACAGATAACCCCAGTCAATTCGAAGATCGTCACCCTTTTTCTGAAGAACCGGCTGCTCCTTCGACCCGACCTTCCACGCCACCAACTCGCCGAATTTCTCCTGTGACCACTTCACCTCTTGTTTCGTCGGATCGTTCACCGCCAACTCCCCGCTCGCGCCGAAACGAACTTCAATCTCGTGCGCCTTCCCATCCGTCGCCCGCGCGTCCCAAGTCAAGTACGTCACCGGCCACGACAGCACTTCGAGATCGTCCGGCAACGCCGGCGTCAGGAACGTCAGGGTCAACGCAACGCCCGCGCCCTCGAACTCGTAGATTGTGCGAGTCGGCAAGACAGACAATTGCTTCTGGAATAGGGCTGAAACATTTTTTGGCTCCGCGCCCATCACGCGAAACGCCTTGCCGTCAATCTTTACTAGTGACGACAGACGGTGTGGCTTGCCGGTCCAGTGAACCGTATCGGCATCGGTAAGATTGTCGGCAGGTGACCAGACGCTGAAGTACGGGTCGCACGCAACCAGCGGCACAGCGGGTGGACGCAACGGTGCGGCGACGGTGAGGTTCGCCGCGAGACAGAAGATGGTGAGCCATGAAAGTTTCATATTGGTCATTTGACCATAAACTTCCTGACGAGTCAAGCTTCCGGATAGTGGTACTATTTCTAGACGAAACCGCATTGACCGAAACGAACGCCTTGTTTATGTTGCTGGCGTGAACATCAGCCCCATCTCACGACGCCGTTTCATCGCAACCGTCGGGACCGTGCTCGCTGCACCACACATCGTACCAAATTCCATTTTCGGCAAAAACGCACCGAGCAACCGTATTAACGTGGCCGTCATCGGCACCGGCAACCAAGGCACGCAAGACCTCAAGGCGTTCCTCGCCGAGGACGACGTTCAGGTCGTCGCCGTCTGCGACGTCAACCGCACTAGCAACGGCTACAAGAACGAGAAACAATTTCTCGGCCGCGAGCCTGCCCGCCAGATGGTGGAAGAGTTTTACGCAGGCCGGAACAAAACCGGAACATATCGCGGGTGCGACGCCTGCGTTGACTTCCGCGAAATCATCTCGCGGCGCGACATTGACGCCGTCGCCATCGTCGTTCCCGACCATTGGCACGCCCTCATGACCATCATGGCCGCTCAAGCCGGTAAGGATATTTATTGCGAAAAACCGTTAAGCCTGACCGTTGCTGACGGCCGCGCGATGGTCGAGGCTGTCCGTCGCCACGGGGTCATCCTCCAAACCGGCAGCCACGAACGCTCCCTGCACCGGACGCGCTTTGCATGCGAGTTGGTCCGCAACGGCCGCATCGGCCAACTTAAACGCATCGTCGCCGTCGTCGGCCCGTGGAACAAATTCGGCCCCGAGGCTGCGTGGAAACCGATGCCCGTGCCCGATGGTTTCGACTACGATATGTGGCTCGGCCCCGCCCCGTGGGCGCCGTACCACAAAGACCGTTGCCTTTACAATTTCCGCTTTATCCTCGACTACTCCGGCGGTCAGGTCACCAACTTCGGCGCGCACTCTCTCGACATGGCGCAGTGGGGCAACGGCACGGACCACACCGGTCCCGTTGAAGTTGCCGACGCCGGCAGCGAGTGGTCGACTGACGGCCTGTTTAACGTTGCCAAGACTGTCCATTTTCGCGCTCGCTACGCCAACGGGGTAGAACTGGAGTGCATCACCCGCGACGATAGCGTCGGCTGCCGGTTCGAAGGCACTGAAGGGTGGATCGAAACCGGCTACAAAGGATTCTTCACCGAACCAGTTTCGCTGAAAACAGCCGTCATCGGTGCCAACGAAATCAGCCTCGGCACAAGCACCAACCATTTCCGCAACTTCCTCGACTGCATCCGCACCCGCGCCGAGCCAGCCGCGCCCATCGAGGTCGGCCACCGCTCTGCCTCGTTCTGCCACATCGCCAACGTCGCGATGCAACTCAAGCGCAACCTCCGCTGGGATCCTGCTGCCGAACGGTTCACCAGCAACGATGATGCCAACCGCCTTCTCAGCCGCGCTTATCGCGAACCGTGGCATCTGTGATGATGACACGCCGCCAGTTCCTCCAGATTGTGGCCACCGCGCCGATGTTCGCCACACTCGGAGCAGAAGAACCGTTCGCACCACCGGTTGTCATATTCAGCAAGGTGTACCAGGAACTGAAACTGACGTTCGAAGAATCCGCTGCTCTCACCGCGGAAGCCGGTCTTGATGGCATCGACTGCGGAGTGCGCCCCGGCGGCGAAATATTGCCGGAGAAAGCTGCGGAGGAGATGCCACGGTATGCTGAGATCCTCCACAAACACCGCGTGCGAATGCTGTTGCTGACGACCAACATCCTAGGCGTCAGCTCGCCGCACACTGAAACTATTCTACGCACGGCCAAGTCGCTCGGCATCCAATACTACCGCCTCGGTTACTGGCGGCAGGAAACCGTTGCGACAATTAAGGCACAACTCCGAGAGTTGGCCGCGTTGAATCGACAGATTGGTGTCTGTGCACTTTTCCAGAACCATTCTGGCAAATATATTGGCGCCGATTTGACGCAGTTACATGAAATCGTGCAAGATATGCCTCCCAGCCAGATCGGTGTTGCATTCGACCTTGGCCACGCCATTCTGACACATGGCAACGAGTGGCCCGTCTATTTCAAGAGGCTCAAGCCGTGGCTAAAGGTCGCGTATATCAAGGATGCCACACGTGGCGTCGGTTTCGTCCCATTCGGTGAGGGCGAGATCAGACAGACCGACTTCTTCCATCGCCTCCGCGCAATGAACTACCGCGCGCCGTTGTCGCTACACATCGAATACAACTGGACCAATGGGCAGCCAAGAACTCGGGCTGCGCTACTCAACGCCTTGAAAGAAAGCCGTCAGGTCTTGGGCCGATGGCTGGCCAATAGCCACACCGAGCAATAGATACTGACGACGGAGAGGTCTGGACTCCTCGCGTACCGGTCCAGTGGCTGAATGCGAGGCGACTCTTCCTTATTGACGGGTGGGAATAGTTAGCGGCCGCAGTCCTGTGGATAAACCGCCTGCTTTTGTCTGACTGGCACTATGCGATTGTATCCAGTCGAGAGCTTCCGTCATGCATTCGGCTGGCGCCCAGTTATGTCCACCTGAGAACATCTTGAACTCGCGGACAGTATGCTTAGGAAACACCTTCTGAAGAGTAGGGATTTCATTTCGTAGCCGATCCTTTTCGCCGAAGATTCCGTATACAAGCAGGTTTTTGTTGTCCTCAAGCGCCATCAACTTGTAGTCTGAGTTCTTCGGGTTTTGGTCGAACCCTGCACCCTGCAAGATTACACCCATGAACCCTGGCCTCAAGCCGACACATGTACCTGCGCCTCGCGCACCGCCAGAGAAGCCTGACGTTCTTGCAAAACTCGCTTTTGCGGGCTTTTTCGGCGATGGATTTGAACGGGATGCAAGGGGAAGCGTCTCAGAGTTATGCATGAACTGACCGCGATCTTCCACCATCTTCAACGCCATCTTTTCCCTACACTCG